>PNLY01000002.1 GCA_013823325.1 Methylobacterium sp. | reverse complement strand
TTGGCGCCGGCTCGGTCATCCATGCGATGCACCACGAGCAGGACATGCGGAACATGGGCGGCCTGCGAAAGCACATCCCGCTGACTGCTGCGGCGATGACGATCGGCACGCTGGCTCTGACCGGCTTCCCGCTCTTCGCCGGCTACTTCTCCAAGGACGCGATCATCGAGAGCGCCTATGCCTCGGTGGCGCATGGTGGCTTCGCCAGCTCCTACGCCTTCGTGCTGCTGGTCGTCGCCGCGCTGATGACCTCGTTCTACTCCTGGCGCCTCTACTTCATGACCTTCGAGGGCGCCCCGCGTTGGGGCGGCCACGGCCACGGTCACGATGACCACGCGCATGGCCATGGGCACGACGATCACGCCCACGCAGCTCATGGTCACGACGATCATGGTCACGGTCACGATCATACGCCGCATGAGAGCCCGCTCTCCATGCTGATCCCGCTCGCCGTGCTCTCGCTCGGTGCGCTTGCGGCCGGCTACGTCTTCAAGGAGGCGTTCATAGGCCACGACTACGAGCACTTCTGGAAGGCGGCGCTGTTCACCGGCAAGGACAACCACATCCTGCACGCCATGCACGAAGTGCCGAAATGGGTGGTCTGGTCGCCCTTCGTCGCGATGCTGCTCGGCTTCCTGCTGGCGCTCTACATGTACGTGCTGCGCCCGGACGTGCCCGGCAAGCTCGCCGCCGCCAACCCGGTTCTCTACAAGTTCCTGCTCAACAAGTGGTACTTCGACGAGATCTACGACTTCCTGTTCGTGAAGCCGGCGATGTGGCTCGGCCGCTTCCTCTGGAAGAAGGGCGACGGCGCCGTCATCGACGGCTTCGGCCCGGACGGGGTCTCGGCCCGCGTCGTCGACGTGACCAACCGGGTCGTGCGGCTGCAGACCGGCTATGTCTACCACTATGCCTTCGCCATGCTGATCGGCGTCGCCGGGCTGGTGACCTGGTACCTCATGGCCCGCGGGTGAGATGATGTTCGGCTTCGGTATCCTCACCGGTCTCCTGGTCCTGCCGCTGGTCGGCGCCGCCTTCATCCTGGCGCAGCGCGGCGACGAGGCTTCGGTCAATTCCAACGCCCGCTGGGCGGCGCTGATCGCGACGGTCGCGACCTTCATCCTGGCGCTGATCGCCTGGGGCCGCTTCGACTCGGCCAATCCCGGCTTCCAGATGGTCGAGAGCCATGCCTGGGTCTCGGACATCATCAAGTTCAAGCTCGGCGTCGACGGCTTCTCCTTCCCCTTCGTGGTCCTGACCGCCTTCCTGATGCCGTTCTGCATCCTGGCGTCCTGGACCTCGGTCGAGAAGCGGGTGCGCGAATACATGGTCGCGTTCCTGATCCTCGAGACGCTGATGATCGGCGTCTTCGTCGCGCTCGACCTCGTGCTGTTCTACCTGCTGTTCGAGGCGGGCCTGATCCCGATGTTCCTGATCATCGGCATCTGGGGCGGCAAGCGCCGGGTCTACGCCTCCTACAAGTTCTTCCTCTACACGCTGCTCGGCTCGGTGCTGATGCTGCTCGCCATCATGGCCATGTACTGGAACGCCGGCACCACCGACATCCCGACGCTGCTGGCGCACAAGTTCCCGGTCCAGATGCAGCCCTGGCTCTGGCTCGCCTTCTTCGCCTCCTTCGCGGTGAAGATGCCGATGTGGCCGGTCCACACCTGGCTGCCCGACGCGCACGTCGAGGCGCCGACGGCCGGTTCCGTCATCCTGGCGGCGATCCTGCTGAAGATGGGCGGCTACGGCTTCATCCGCTTCTCGATCCCGATGTTCCCGGACGCCTCGGCGATGTTCGCGCCGCTGGTCTTCGCGCTCTCCGTCATCGCCATCATCTACACCTCGCTGGTGGCGCTGATGCAGGAGGACATCAAGAAGCTGATCGCCTACTCCTCGGTGGCGCATATGGGTTTCGTCACCATGGGGCTGTTCACCCTGACGCCGCAGGGCATCCAGGGCGCGATGTTCCAGATGGTCAGCCACGGTCTGGTCTCGGGCGCGCTCTTCCTTTGCGTCGGCGTGATCTACGATCGCATGCACACCCGCGAGATCGCCGCCTATGGCGGCCTGGTGAACCGCATGCCGCTCTATGCAGTGGTGTTCATGATCTTCACCATGGCCAATGTCGGCCTGCCCGGCACCGCCGGCTTCGTCGGCGAGTTCCTGACGCTGATGGGCGCCTTCAAGGCCAATCCCTGGGTATCGTTCCTGGCGACCACCGGCGTGATTCTGTCGGCGGGCTATGCGCTCTGGCTCTATCGCCGCGTCGTCTTCGGCGAGCTGGTGAAGCCCGAACTCAAGGACATCACCGACCTCAACGCCCGCGAGATCGCGATCTTCGTGCCGCTCGTCCTGCTGACGATCTGGTACGGCATCGCGCCCGGCACGATCCTCGACGCCTTCGCGGCGCCGACCGAAGCCCTCATCAAGAACTATCAGGCCGCCATCACCGCCGCGAAGACGGCGATGTTGGCAGTCCAGTAAGGCTGCTCCGATGACCACCTTGCCCGCTTTCGGTCCGGCCCTTCCGGAAATCGTCATGGCGCTGGGCGCCATCGCCATGGTGCTCTACGGCGCGATCCAGGGCGAGCGCTCGACGCGCACGCTCGAGATCGCGGCGCTCGCGCTTTTTGCGCTGGCGCTGGTGCTGGTCCTGCGCGGCGAGGGTAAGGTCGTCACCTTCAACGGCGCCTTCATCGCCGACGGCTTCGGCCGTTTCATGAAGGTGCTGACGCTGATCGGCGCCGCTGCCGCGATCGTGCTCTCCGCCGATTTCCTGCGCCGCGACGGCGCCATGCGCTTCGAGTTCCCGATCCTCGTCGTCCTCGCCACCATCGGCATGATGATGATGATCTCGGCCAGCGACCTGATCGGCCTCTATGTCGGCCTGGAACTGCAGTCGCTCGCGCTCTACGTCGTCGCCGCCTTCGACCGTGACAATCCGCGCTCGACCGAGGCCGGCCTGAAGTATTTCGTCCTCGGCGCGCTGTCCTCGGGCATGCTGCTCTACGGCTCGTCGATGGTCTATGGCTTCACCGGCACGGTGAGCTATGCCGGCATCGCCGAGGCGGTGAAGGGGGGCCATCCCGGCATCGGCCTGATCATCGGCCTCGTCTTCGTCGCCGCCGGCGTCGCCTTCAAGATCTCGGCCGTGCCGTTCCATATGTGGACGCCGGACGTCTACGAGGGCGCCCCGACCCCGGTCGCGGCCTTCTTCGCCTCGGCCCCGAAGATGGCGGCGATGGCGATGACCGTGCGCATTTTCGTCGGCGCCTTCCCGGGCGCGCTGCACGACTGGCAGCAGATCATCGTCTTCATGGCGATCGCCTCGATGGCGCTCGGCGCCTTCGCCGCGATCGGCCAGACCAACATCAAGCGACTGCTCGCCTATTCGTCGATCGCCAATATGGGCTACGCGCTCGTCGGCCTCGCCGCCGGTACACCGGCCGGCGTCCAGGGCGTGATGACCTATATGGCGATCTATCTCGCCACCACGCTTGCCGCCTTCGCCTGCGTCTTGATGATGAACCGCAATGGCAAGCCGGTCGAGGAGATCGGCGAGCTCGCCGGGCTGTCCCGCACCAATGGCTGGATGGCGTTCGCGATGTCCATGATGATGTTCTCGCTCGCCGGCATCCCGCCGCTCGCCGGCTTCTGGGCAAAGTGGTACGTCTTCCTCGCCGCGATCGAGGCCAAGCTCTACGTGCTCGCCGTGGTCGGCGTGATCACCAGCGTCGTCGGCGCCTACTACTATCTGCGCATCGTCAAGGTGATCTATTTCGACGACGCCAAGCCGGCCTTCGACAAGGGCGACGCCGGCGTGCGCGGCGTGCTGCTGATCTCGGCGCTGTTCGTGCTGGTGCTGTCCCTCCTGCCGGCGCCGCTGTTCGACTCCGCTGCCGCGGCGGCGAAGTCGCTGTTCTGATGCTCCGCCGTCATTCTCGGGCGAAGCGAAGCGCAGACCCGAGAATCTCAGGACGAGTAGCTGGATTCAGAGATGCTCGGGTCAAGCCCGAGCATGACGATCTGTGAGAACGGCATGCTGAGCGAATCCGCCCGCGCCGCCGGTTATCGCCTGATCGTCCGCGACGAGGTCGCCTCCACCATGGAGGAGGCACGCCGCGCGCTGGGCGAGGGCGATCCCGGGCTGCTCTGGATCGTCGCCAAAAGCCAGAATGCCGGCCGCGGCCGGCATGGCCGGCACTGGGGCTCGCCGCCCGGCAATCTCTACGCCAGCCTGCTGCTGGTCGCGCCTTGCGAGCCGGCGCTCGCGCCGCAGCTCGGATTCGTCGCGGGCCTTGCACTCCACGATGCGGCGGCGAGCGTGACTGGACTTTCCGCTCCGACGCTCGCCCTGAAATGGCCGAACGACCTGCTCATCAGCGGAGCCAAGACCTCGGGCCTGCTGCTCGAGGGCGAGAACCGGGCAGGGCGCTTCAACGTCGTCATCGGCTTCGGCGTCAATATCGCCTCCTCGCCGGAGGGGACGCCTTATCCCGCCACTCACCTTTCCGCGCATGCAGCGGAGGCGAATGTCGAGCGCTTGCTGGCGGCTCTGTCGGATGCCTGGCACAAGCGCTTCTCGGCTTGGTCGCTGCCGGGCGGTTTCGGCCCGATCCGCGCCGCCTGGCTGGAGCGCGCCGCCTATCTCAGTGAGACCATCACCATGCGCCTGCCGGAGGGGCCGGTCTCCGGCCGCTTCCTTGGCCTCGACGCCTCCGGGCGGTTGGAGCTTGAAGCCGCAGGCGGCCGGCGCCTGATCGATGCCGGCGATCTCTATTTCGGAGACCGCACTTGAATGTGATCGCCTCCCGCCTGAAGAGTGTCTTTGGGCAGGTGTCGGGAAGCAGGTGATAATGATGCGGACGGGGTTGGCGATCGCGGCTCTCGCGGCAACCGCAGGTGTGCTCGACGCCAAGGCCCAGCCGCTGACCCTCGAGGCGCTGTCCGGCTATTCGATCGTCTCCCGTCATGAGGAGATTCTCGATTTTCCCAATGGCCGCTCGGTCCGCCAAGTCTGGAACGACCGCGTCTATTTCTCGACCAAGGGGCGTATCTTCCACAAGTTCAATCTCGACAGCGACCATGCCGCGTCGGGCCGCGCACTTGAAATGATCGGTGGCGAGCAGGGGAAGCTAGGGACCTTCCGGTGGGGCGGCGACGGCATTACCCGGCAATGGCGCAATCCGCGCGGCGGAGTGGGCCACCAATCCTTCCACATCACCGGCCGTGGCGGCATCTATGCTTGCCGGTTGTCCCTTGAACGCGTCGGCATGATGTTGACGGCTCGCCCGATCAGCCAGCGTTGCACGATCGTCAAGGGGAACGCGCTGGAAGCAGGTTAGGGGCAGGGTCGCGGACCTCAACCCTTTGGAAAGCCGGAATGCGGTTGCGCAAGCTGGAGGCGGGCCGCCGGCCGTGCTAGTTCAGCCCGCCGCCGCCTTTTTCGTGTGATCGGCTCATTCCTTCGCACTTTCGATGTCAGGATAGCCAGTGACCCGTTCCAGCGACCAGCTCGTCTTCGTTCCGCTCGGCGGCCTCGGCGAGATCGGCATGAATGCCGCGCTCTACGGCTTCGGGCCGGAAAAGAAGCGCAAATGGATACTGGTCGATTGCGGGCTCTCCTTCGCCGGACCGGAGGCGCCCGGTGTCGACATCGTCCTGCCCGACCTCAGCTACATCATCCAGGATCGGGCCAACCTGCTCGGCATCGTCATCACCCACGCCCATGAGGACCATATCGGCGCGCTCGCCGCGCTCTGGCCCTCGCTGCGCGTGCCGGTCTGGTGCACGCGCTTCGCCGCCGGCCTGCTGGCGACGCGCCGACTGTCGGAGCCCGGCGCGCCCAAGGTCGAGATGAATATCGTCGCCCAGGGCGGGCGCTTCACGCTCGGCCCCTTCGACATCGAGTTCGTCCCGGTCGCCCACTCGATCCCGGAATCGAACGCGCTCGCGATCCGCACGCCGGCCGGCCTCGTCGTCCACACCGGCGACTGGAAGATCGATCCGACCCCGCGCGTCGGCCTGCCGACCGACGAGGCCCGCCTGCGCGAGCTCGGCGAGGAGGGCGTGCTGGCGCTGATCTGCGACTCCACCAACGTCCTGCGCGACGGTATCAGCCCGAGCGAGGCCGATGTCGCCGCCAAGCTGAAGGAACTGGTCGCCTCGGCCCCGAACCGCGTCGCCGTCACCACCTTCGCCTCGAATGTGGCGCGCCTGCGCGCCGTCGCCGAGGCGGCGATGGCCAATCAGCGCGAGGTCGTCGTCGTCGGCCGCGCCATGGACCGCGTCATCGACGTCGCCCGTGAATGCGGCTTTCTCGACGGCATCCCGGCCTTTCGCGGCGTCGAGACCTATGGCTACCTGCCGCGTGACAAGGTCGTCGCACTGGTGACCGGCAGCCAGGGCGAGCCGCGCGCCGCGCTCTCGCGCATCGCCGCGGACGATCACCCCGAGATCGCGCTGTCGCCGGGCGACCGGGTGATCTTCTCCTCGCGCACCATTCCCGGCAACGAGAAGGCCGTCGGCGCCATCCTCAACCGCTTGGCGCGCGACAATATCGAAATCATCACCGACCGCACTCATCTCGTGCATGTCTCCGGCCACCCCCGGCGCGAGGAGCTGGCGCGGCTCTATGGCTGGCTCAAGCCGAAGATCGCGATCCCCGCCCATGGCGAGGATCAGCACCTGACCGAGCACGCCACTTTCGCCCGCAGCCTCGGCGTCAAGCATGTGCTGCGCGCCGGCAATGGCGATGTCGTTGCGATCGCCGAGGACGGGGCCCGCAAGCTCACCGAGGTCCAGCATGGCCGGCTCTATCAGGACGGCGAGCTTCTGATCGGCGCGCTCGACCGCACCATTCCCGAGCGCCGCAAGCTCTCCTTTGCCGGTGTGATCTCGATCGCGGTCGCGCTCGACGAGAAGGGCGAACTCGCCGGCGACCCGGAGATCGCGCTGATCGGCCTGCCGCTTAGCGCCAAGGACGGCACGCCCTTCGACGATATCGTCGCCGATGCGGTCGAGGACCTGATCGAGGGCCTCCCCAAGGGCAAGCGTCGCGATCCGGAGGCCCTGCGCAACGCGCTCGAACGCGGCGTGCGCGCTGCGGTCAACGAGGAGTGGGGCAAGAAGCCGCTGGTGAACGCGCTGGTGATCACGGTGTAGGATCGGGCATATCGCCCGCTGAACGCTGGGCCTGAACGGAGTCTTTGCATGATCGGACGCCTCAACCACGTCGCCATCGCCGTGAAGGATCTCGCCGCCTCGACCGCGCTCTATCGCGACACGCTCGGCGCCCGCGTCTCGCAGCCGCTGCCGCAGCCCGAGCACGGCGTCACCGTGGTCTTTGTCGAGCTGCCGAACACCAAGATCGAATTGCTGGAGCCGATGGGTGCCGACTCGCCGATCGCCAAGTTCCTGGAGCGCAATGCCGACGGCGGCATTCATCACATCTGCTACGAGGTCGACGACATCCTCGCGGCGCGCGACCGGCTGAAGGCGCAGGGCGCGCGCGTGCTCGGCTCCGGCGAGCCGCGCATCGGTGCCCATGGCAAGCCGGTGCTCTTCCTCCATCCCAAGGATTTCTGCGGCACGCTCGTCGAGCTGGAGCAGGCCTGAGCCATGACCTCGCAGATCGCATTCTTCGGCGAACCCGAGGCCGGCTCGCCGCGCCCGTTCAGCCTCGCCACGCGGGCCGGCGGCCTCGTCTTCGTCTCCGGCCAGTCGGCGCCGCATGAGCCGGCCAAGGGCATCGTGCGGGGTGAGACTCCGGCCGAGCAGGTGCGGCAGGCGCTGGCGCATGTCGCCGCCATCCTGAGCGAAGCGGGCAGCGGTCTCGACCGCGTCGTGCAGATGACGATGCTGATCACCGACCCCAGCGACTACGCCGCCTGCAATGCTGAGTATGTGAAGCATTTCCCCAATGGCTTGCCGGCTCGGCACACGGCGCGTTTCGGCGTGCCGACCGAAGCCAAGGTCGCGTTCGCGTGCATTGCCCTGGCCGGGGAGGGCAGGTCGTCATGACGATCGGCGGCGGGCTCGCGGTCTATTTCGTGATCTGGTGGACGGTGCTGTTCGTGACGCTGCCGTTCGGCGTGCGCAGCCAGGCGGAAAGCGGCGAGGTCGAGAAGGGTACAGATCCCGGCGCGCCGGTCCTGCCGGGCCTGGCCAAGAAGGCGGTCGCGACGTCGATCATCGCCGCCATCGTCTTCTGCATCGTTTGGTATATTTGGACACAGCTCGATATCTGAACAGTGTTCAGTGGGGCGTAGCGTATAGACCAAAACAAAAGGCAAGGCTTGCGCCTTGCCTTTGGAAGTCTGTTTTTTACCGCAGTATCGGCGCGCCATTATGTATGCGCACTCATATACTGGACGGCTGTTTGTTCCTCCCGAGACCTGGTCCGCGGCGCCCGGAAAACGGTCGGGCGAGCCCAGCGCTGAACTGATTAGCGGATCGCCATTATGTTGTCACCTGTTTAGGCAGCTCGCGATCGAACTTTTTGCAAAATTATTCCAGTTTGCTCTTGTGCGGTGCAACATTGTTCGCCGTGCGCGATTCAGCGCCTTGTTCCAGTCATAGGATGTCGTTACCTCGCAGCCTCAGATGCGCCGGGCCGTTCCGGCGGTCAGGAGAGGTTTTTCGATGCTTCGCACCACGCTCGCCGCCCTGGCACTTACCGCTTCGATCGGCCTGGCTCAGTCCCAAGCTTTTGCCCAGGCGCCGGCACCGGCCAATCTCGATCCGCAGAACACCCTGGTGCTCGACACCAAGGACGGGCGCGTCACCATCCGCCTGCGGCCGGACCTCGCGCCCAAGCATGTCGAGCAGATCAAGGCGCTGACCAAGCGCGGCTTCTATGACGGCATCGTCTTCCACCGCGTCATCGACGGCTTCATGGCCCAGACCGGCGATCCGAAGGGCGACGGCACCGGCGGCTCCGACCTGCCGAACATCCCGGCCGAGTTCACCCCGACGCCCTATAAGGTCGGTTCGGTCGGCATGGCGCGCTCGCAGAGCCCCAATTCGGCCAATTCGCAGTTCTTCATCTGCTTCGAGGGCTGCGGCTCGCTGACCGGCCAGTACACCCTGTTCGGCGAGGTCGTCTCCGGCATGGATGCCGTGCGCAAGATCAAGAAGGGCAGCAGCGCCAATAACGGCTCGATGAGCGGTCCCGACAAGATCATCCGCATGCGCCTGCTGGCGGACGCCAAGTAAGTCCATGCGCCGCCCGCGCGTGCCTGCGCTGACGCTTCTGCTTCTGGCCTCTGCCGGCGGCACGGCGCTGGCGCAGGACACGCGCGATCTCGGCCTGCCGCCGGCCTCCGGCTTCCAGAACCCCGTCCTGCCGCCGCCATCTGGCTCGCAGAACCCGGTGTTGCCGCCGCAATCGGGCCAGCGCTACATGCCCAGCATCGGCGGTCCCTTCGGGGAGGGCGCGCGCCGCCCGGTCGTGCCGTCGCCGACGCCCGGCGTCGATCGCGGCGTCATCGGCACCGTCAATCCCGAGACGATAGGCCTCGGCGAGGACACTGTCGACCGGCTCGACCAGATCGGCCCGGCGCTGCGGCACTGCTGGAAGCCGCCGGCGCTTCAGGCTGGAGACAGCGCGGCCGCCAGCGTCCGCTTCAGCTTGCGCCGTGACGGCACGCTCTTCGGTCAGCCGCGCGTCACCTGGGAGATGCGGCGTTCGCCGCCTGGCTTGCGCGAGCGTTTCACCGATTCCCTGATGCGCGCCGTGCGCGATTGCACGCCGATGAGGTTGTCGCCGGGGCTCGGAGGGAGTATCGCAGGCCGCCCGATTACCATCCGCTTCTTCGGCCGCGTGCCGACCAACGAAAGATCAGTCTGATGTCGCTCGACCCCGAGAACACACTCGTCATGGAGACCACCAAGGGCCGCGTGGTGATCAAGCTGCGTCCGGACCTCGCTCCCAAGCATGTCGAGCGCATCAAGCTGCTCGCCCGCGAGGGCTTCTATGACGGCATCGTCTTCCACCGCGTCATCGACGGCTTCATGGCGCAGGTCGGCTGCCCGCATGGCACCGGCACCGGCGGCTCGAGCTATCCGGACCTGGCCCAGGAGTTCAACGCCGAGCCGCATGTCCGCGGCATCTGCTCGATGGCCCGCGCCCAGAACCCGAATTCGGCCAACAGCCAGTTCTTCATCGTCTTCGACGACGCACGCTTCCTCGACAAGCAGTACACGGTCTGGGGCCAGGTCGTGGAAGGCATGGAGAACGTCGACAGGATCAAGCGCGGCGAGCCGGTGCGCGATCCCGATTCCATCGTGTCGCTGAAGGTGCAGGCGGACGCCTGAGGCGTTTCCACGCGTGTTGAATACAGTCATCCCGGGTCGACTTGGTCGGCCCGGGATGACTTTTTAGGATCGGTCCATGGACGTCGGTCTCTTTGATTTCGATCTGCCCGAGGAACGCATTGCGCTGCGGCCCGTGAGTCCGCGCGACGCAGCGAGGCTGCTCGTCGTCCGCCCCGACGCGCCCGAGCCTTTCGAGGATCGCGGCATCCGTGACCTCGTCGAGCTGCTGCGGCCGGGCGATGCCCTGGTGCTGAACGATACCCGCGTCATTCCCTCGCGGCTCTGGGGGCGGCGCTATCGCGGCGAGGCCTCGGCCCGCATCGAGATCATGCTGCACAAGCGCGAGGCGGATGATCGCTGGCGCGCCTTCGCCCGTCCGGCCAAGAAGCTCGCGGTCGGCGAGACGATCGTCTTCGACAGCGAGGGGGCGGGCAATGCCTGCGAACTCGCCCGGCTGCAGGCCGAGGTCGAGGACAAGGGGGAGGGCGGCGATATCGGTCTGCGCTTCTCGCTGACCGGCCCCTATCTCGACGAGGCGATCGCGCGGCTCGGCGAATTGCCGCTGCCGCCCTACATCGCCGGCAAGCGCGCGACGGACCAGGCCGATGCCCGCGACTACCAGACGACCTATGCCCGCGAGGAAGGCGCCGTCGCCGCCCCAACGGCAGGTTTGCACTTCACCCCGGAGCTGTTCGCGGCGCTGAAGCAACGCGGCGTCTCCAGCCATTTCGTCACGCTGCATGTCGGCGCCGGCACCTTCCTGCCGGTCAAGGCCGAGGACACCGACGAACATCGCATGCATGCAGAATGGGGCACGGTCAGCGCCGCGACCGCAGATGCGCTCAATGCGGTCAAGGCCGCCCGCGGGCGCATCGTCGCCGTCGGCACGACCTCGCTGCGGCTGCTCGAAAGCGCGACGGCTGAGGACGGCGTCATCCGGCCGTTCTCGGGCGACACCGCGATCTTCATCACGCCGGGCTATCGCTTCCGCGCCGTCGACCTGCTGATGACCAATTTCCACCTGCCGCGCTCGACGCTGTTCATGCTGGTCTCGGCCTTCGCCGGTCTCGACCTGATGAAGCGCGCCTATGCCCACGCCATCGCCGAAGGCTATCGCTTCTATTCCTATGGCGATGGCAGCCTGCTCGAGCGGGCTGGCTGATGGGGAAGTCGCCGGGCTGGCGTGAGCGTCTTCGCAGCGCCAGGCAACTGCTGCGCGGGGCCGGTGTCACGCTGCTCGGCCGAGGCGACGATGCGGTGGTCTGCAGCTTCTGTGGCAGGGACAGGCATGTAACCGGATGTGACATTGTCGCGGGACCGGGCGTCGCCATTTGCGAGAGCTGTGCCTCGCTTGCCGTCAGCTATGCGCATTCCCAGAAGCTCGGACCTGTGCCGGAAGGGCGCACGGGCGATGTTGTTGCCATGTTCGAGTTTCCGGCGACGCTGCTGCCGCCCCATCGCGTCAGCCTGGATGACGATCTGGCCTCCTGCGCGGGCGAGCTGTCCTGCGAGCTGATCTCCTGGGGCTATTTCTGCGGCGAGGGCAGAGTCGGTGACGGGCTCTCCGTGCACATTCACGCCCCGGCCGGTGCCAACCTTCCGCTCCTGCGCGAGAGTTTCCGGCGGCTCTATCTCGGCGATGCGCTGGACTGAGCGCCGGCGCCCCTTCCTTCACTTGGCCGGCAGCGGCGGCACGCCCTTCTGCCACTCGCCCCAATTGCCGACGATGTGATCGACGACGCGCGAGCCGACCGCCTCGACATTGGCGACGGTTTCGGCGAAGCCGCCGGCCGTCTGGCCCGGTGCCGGGTCGAGATGCTGCAAGGTCGTCTCGTTCGGGTTGCCCTGGTCGAAATTGACCGCGCCGCGCAGGCTGAGAATCCGGTCGGTGCCGAACTGGCGCTTGATCACCAGCGTGATCGCCGCCGCCTCCATTTCGGTGATGACGTAGTCGTCGGCGCCGTAGAGCTTGGCCATGTACTGCGCCTCCTTCGACAGGCCGGGGCCGTGGAAGAAGGTGTCGCCGGTCATGTGCGTGCCGGTCTGGACGGAGGGCGCCGCCCGCGCCTTCTCGTCGGGATAGCGCTGGCGGTACTGCTTCGCCGACTCCGAATCCTGCAGGTTTACGCCGGCGCTGAGCCGCGTCGCCCAGCCGACCAGCGCCGGGTTGAGCTTGAAGACCCGGTATTCTTCATAGCCCTTGCGCGGCATGAACACCGGCTCGCCCGGCTTGCCTTCCTCCGGCGCCCAGCGATGGCCGAGATCGTAGTCGACCAGCCATGTGCCCCAGGAAACGTCGCCGATCGTGCCGCGCGAGGGCGGCGTGCCGGCGACGCCGGTGATGAGGAAATAGGCCTGCGAGAAGTCGTAGTCGGGATCGAGCAGGATCGCCTGCATCGAGGAGGAGGAGTTGACCTTGCCCATGCCGAGGACCGCGCCGCAGACACCGTCGCCATCGCAATAGACCGGCTTCAGCGCGCCGCGCGCCTCGTGCGGCTGGCTCTTCTGCCAGTAGCGCTCGTACCAGTGCTGGAACTCGCCGGCCCGGTCGCCGGTATTGGCGCCGATTTCGAACATCGAGGCGACGAAGACCTTGACCTTGGTCGGCGCCGCCATCGCGGTGCCGCCCGCGCCGAGCGGGGCGAGGCTGAGAAGGACTGCTGCGAGCCCGCTGGCGATCCGGTTCATGGCGCTCTCCCTGGCGCTGCGAGATGGAGCAGCTCTGCAGCTTGCATGCCACCGCGGGGTGATCAAGCCGATCGCTCACGCGGTTTCCGGCGGCCAGGCATCACCGCATCTCGTCCGTTCCGGCTCGCATTCCGCCGGCAAAGGTGCTACCCGGCAGGCGAAGATCAATTCGAGGCGTCATGTCCGATATTTTCCGCGAGATCGACGAGGAGGTCCGCCGCGACAAGGCGACCGCCATCGTCAAGAAGTATGGCAATGTCTTCATCGCCATCGCCGTGCTGGCCGTGGCCGGCGTCGCCGGCTGGCAGTTCTGGCAGCAGCAGGAGCGCAAGAAGGCCGAGGCCGTCGGCGCGAAGTTCGAGGAGGCGGTGCGCGCCTCGCGCGACAACAACGCCAGCGCCGCCGAAGCGACGCTGGCCGAGCTCGCCGCCAATGCGCCTGCAGGCTACCGGCTGCTCTCGCGCTTCCGCCTCGCCTCGGAGGTCGGCAAGCGTGATGCGGCTGCCGGCGCGACCGCCTTCGACGCGATCGCCAACGACGCCTCGCTCGACCAGTACCATCGCGATCTCGCCCGCCTGCGCGCCGGCCTGCTGCGCGTCGACATCCTGCCTTATGCCGGGCTGCGCAAGGAGCTCGAGCCGCTGGCGACGCCGACCGGGCTCTGGCGCCATTCGGCTCGCGAATTCCTCGGCATTTCCGCGCTCAAGGCCAATCTCTTCGAGGATGCCGGGCGCTGGTTCGACGCCGTCGTCGCCGACCCGCAATCGCCGCAGGTGCTGCGCCAGCGCGTCGAACTCTATCTGACATTGGTGCGCGGCGGTCCCGTCGCCATCAAGAACTGACATCGGGCGCCGCCAACCAAGGCGGTAGTCCCTCAGGCTTGGGTCTCAGACCGGACAGTGGGACCACTATCCGGACGAGGCCCGATGCTGCATTAAAGACGGATCATGAGCGCCACCATCGCCATCGTCGGCCGGCCCAATGTCGGCAAGTCGACCCTGTTCAACCGGCTCGTCGGCAAGAAGCTCGCGCTCGTCGACGATCAGCCCGGCGTCACGCGCGATCGCCGCGAGGGCGATGCCAGCCTCGGCCATCTCAGCTTCACGGTGATCGATACCGCCGGCCTCGAAGAAGCCGACAAGGATTCGTTGGCGGCGCGCATGCGCGCCCAGACCGAGACCGCGATCGGACAGGCCGACGTCGTCCTGTTCATGATCGACGCCCGTCTCGGCCTGACGCCCATGGATCACACCTTCGCCGAGCTGGTCCGCCGCTCCGGCAAACCGGTCATCCTGCTCGCCAACAAGGCTGAGGGGAACAAGGGCAAGGACGGCGTCTTCGAATCCTACTCGCTCGGCCTCGGCGACCCCGTGCCGTTCTCGGCCGAGCACGGCGAGGGCACGGCCGACCTGCTGGAGGCGCTGGCTCCCTACATCGCCGACGAGCCCGAGGAGGACGAGGAGGAGGCCTGGGCCGATGTCCCCGCCGAGGCCCCGTCCGATGAGGACGTCGATCCGAACCGGCCACTGCGCGTCACCATCATCGGCCGCCCGAACGCCGGCAAGTCGACGCTGGTCAACCGGATGATCGGCGAGGAGCGCCTGCTGACCGGGCCCGAGGCCGGCATCACCCGCGACACCATCTCGGTCGAGTGGGAGTGGCGCGGCCGCCCGGTGAAGCTGTTCGATACCGCCGGGATGAGGAAGCGCGCCCGCATCGACGAGAAGCTGGAAAAGCTCGCCGTGGCGGATTCGCTGCGCGCCATCCGCTTCGCCGAGGTCGTCGTCGTGCTGCTCGACGCGACCATCCCCTTCGAGAAGCAGGACCTGACGCTGGCCGACCTGACCGAGCGCGAGGGCCGCGCCGTCGTCATCGGTCTGAACAAATGGGATCTCGTCGCTGACAAGCAGGGCTTGCTCGCCGAGCTCAAGGAGAAGGCGCATCATCTGCTGGCGCAGATCCGCGGCGTCGAGATCGTGCCGCTGTCCGGACTTGCCGGCGACGGCATCGACCGGCTGATGCAGGCGGTGTTCCGTGCCTATGAGGTCTGGAATCGCCGCGTCTCGACCGCGAAGATCAATCGCTGGCTCGAAGGCGTGCTCTCGGCCCATCCGCCGCCGGCTGTCGCCGGCCGGCGCATCAAGATCCGCTACATGACGCAGCCCAAGGCGCGGCCGCCGACCTTCGCGCTGTTCGGCAACCAGCTCGAACATCTGCCGGTGTCCTATCTGCGTTATCTGACGAACAACCTGCGCGAGGCCTTCGAGCTGCCGGGCACGCCCGTCCGGCTCCATACCCGCGGCGGCAACAACCCCTACGACAAGGCTAAGGGCTGATGCTGGAGACCGTCAGCGCGCTCTTTCTGCGCGCCGACGGGCGGGTGCTGCTCGGCCTGCGCGCTTCCTGGAAACGGGCCTGGGCGGACCACTGGGACGCGATCGGCGGCCGGGTCGAGGCGGGCGAAGAACTCGAAGCCGCGCTCATCCGCGAATGCCGCGAGGAGGTCGGGCTGGCGCCGCAGACCTTCCGGCTGATGCTCTCGGCGCAGGAGCGTTTCCCGGAGCGGAATGGCGCGGCGCTGCACCACATCTATGTCGTCTCGGGCTGGGAGGGCGGCGAGGCGCAGAACCTCTCCGACGAACATGTCCGGATCGGCTGGTTCTCGCTCGACGAGATGGCCGCCCTGCCGAACCTGACCGTGCCCGACCTGATCGCGGTGGTGCGCGAGTATGCAGCGGCGTGAAAGCGCGCGTCATGCTCGGCTTGACCCGAGCATCTCATGACGGAAAGGCGCTCTTGTCGGCCTGAGATTCTCGGCTCTGCGCTTCGCTTCGGCCGAGAATGACCGCGTCTGCTAGGCCGGCATCTGCGGCGTCAGCACCTTGCCCTGCGGGAAGTCGAAGATCTTCCCGGTTTCGCTCCAATCCGGCGCGGCGATTGCGACCAGATGCGGCGCCAGATCCTCCGGCGTCTTCAGCGTCATCGGATCCTCGCCCGGCATCGCCTGGGCACGCATGCGCGTACGCAGCGGGCCGGGATTGACGAGCATGACGCGCAAGGGCGTATTGCGCGTCTCGTCGGCATAGCTGCGCGCCATCGCCTCCAGCGCCGCCTTGGAGACGGCATACGGCCCCCAATAAGCCAGGCCCTTATGCGCTGCGCCGGAAGACAGGAAGATCGCTCGGCCGGATTCCGAGGCCTTCAGCGCCGGCTCGACCGATTTCAGCAAGCGCCAGTTGGCGCTGACATTGATGTCGAAGACATCGGACCATTCCTTGGAGCTGACATGGGTCAGCGGCGCAAGCGGGCCGAGGATGCCGGCATTGGCGAGCAGGATGTCGAGCCGGCCCCAGCGCGCCAGCAGGGCCGGGCCCAGCTTCTCGATCGCGGCGGCATCGGCGAGGTCCGCGGGCACAAGAGTCGCGCTGCCTCCGATCGCCCGGATCTCGTCGTCGAGCTCCTCCAGCGCGCCGGTGGTGCGCGCCAGCGCGATCACATGCGCACCGGCGTGAGCGAAGGCGAGCGCCGCGGCACGACCGATGCCGCGCGAGGCGCCGGTGACGAGCGCGATGCGCCCTTCCAGAGGCTTGGTCATCGAAGTCCCGTCGAAAGGCTCAGCCGGCTTCAGCCAGCAGTGACATCTGCTGCTTGGCGCTCTCGCCGACCACGTCGGTCAGCGAGGTCGGATAGTCGCCGGTGAAGCAATGGTCGGTGAATTGCGGCCGGGTCGGATCACGCCGCTCATGGCCCATCGCCTTGTAGAGGCCGTCGACCGAGATGAAGGCGAGCGAATCCGCGCCGACGAACTGGCGCATCTCCTCGAGCGAATGGGTCGCCGCGAGCAGCTTCGCCTGATCCGGCGTGTCGATGCCGTAATAGTCGGGATGGGTGATCGGCGGCGAGGAGATGCGAAAATGCACCTCGCGTGCGCCGGCCTCGCGCATCATCTTGACGATCTTCAGCGAGGTTGTGCCGCGCACGATCGAGTCGTCGACCAGCACGATGCGCTTGCCCTCGACCACGCTGCGATTGGCCGAGTGCTTCAGGCGCACGCCGAGCTCGCGCACCTTCTGGGTCGGCTCGATGAAGGTACGGCCGACATAGTGGTTGCGGATGATGCCGAGCTCGAACGGGATGCCGCTCGCCTGGGCATAGCCGAGCGCCGCCGGCACGCCGGAATCCGGCACCGGCACGATCACGTCGGCCTCGGTCGGGGCCTCCAGAGCGAGCTGCGCGCCCATCGCCTTGCGGCGTTCATAGATGCTGCGGCCCTTCACGATCGAATCCGGCCGGGCGAAGTAGATGTACTCGAAGATGCAGGGTCGCTCGGCCACAGGCGGGAAGGGCTTGTGGCTCTCGATTCCCTGCTCGGAGATGACGACGACCTCGCCATTCTCGATCTCGCGCACGAACTTGGCGCCGATGATGTCGAGCGCGCAGGTCTCGGAGGTCAGGATCGGGCAGCCATTGAGGTCGCCAAGCACCAGCGGCCGGATGCCGAGCGGATCCCGGGCGCCAACCAGCTTCTTGTTGGTGATGCCGACGAAGGCATAGGCGCCCTCGATCTGGCGTAGCGCATCGATGAAGCGCTCGATGAACTTGGGCTTGCGGCTGCGCGCGACGAGATGGAGCAGCACTTCGGTGTCGGAGGTCGACTGGTAGATCGCGCCGTCGCGGACGAGGTTGCGCCGCAGCGTCAGGCCATTGGTCAGGTTGCCGTTATGGGCGACCGCGAAGCCGCCGCCATGCAATTCGGAGAACAGCGGTTGGACGTTGCGCAGGATCGTCTCGCCGGTGGTCGAGTAGCGGACATGGCCGATCGCCTGCTTGCCCTTGAGCTTCTCGATCACGCTGGCATCGGAGAAGGCGTCGCCGACGAGGCCAAGCTGCCGCTCGGTGTGGAAGCGCTGGCCGTCGAAGGAGACGATACCCGTCGCTTCCTGGCCGCGATGCTGCAGGGCGTGCAGGCCGAGCGCGGTCAGCGCCGCGGCGTCCTCGTGGCCGAAGATGCCGAAGACGCCGCACTCCTCGCGCAAACGGTCGGCGTTCGGATCGAACACGGCGTCGGCATCGTGGATCAGGCTCATCGCAAGGCTCCATCGCGGCTTCAATAGGTTCTCCGTTCGGCCAAGGGGGCCGAACGGAGAGAATCTGCCAACTACTTGTTCGAGCCTTTCATCATCGCAAGAACGGGTGCCGTTTTTGTGATGAGGCTTGGCTCGTGTTCCAGTCAGGGTCGGCGCTGAGCCGGGGCGGGCGTCGCGCCGGTGGTCGCCGGAGCGGTCGAATCGATCACGCGCTGCAGCGCCTGCCTGTCGGTCGCGGGCGCCTGGGTGCGGCGCTGCGGATCGGCCGGGGCGGTGCCGCCGGCCGGCGGGGCGGCGCCCGGCGTGCGCGGCTCTTCGGCCGGTGCCTCGGTCGGCTCCGCCTGCTTGGGCTGCAGCAGCTTCTTCACGAACTCGGAATCGATGTCCTGCGGCAGCATCGTCAGCAGGCTGCGGCCGGTTTCCTCCAGCAGGGGCTTGGAGCGCGAATCGCGCGCCCAGGCCGGCTGCATCTTTTCCGGCACCAGCGCGGTGAAGAAGAGGTAGCCGACCACGGCGAGCAGCAGGCCGCGGGCGGCGCCGAAGACGAAGCCGAGGGTACGGTCGAGCGCACCGATGCGCGAATCGAGCACGAAGTCGGAGATTCGCGCCGTGATCAGCGAGACGACGATCAGCGTGCCGAGGAACAGCGCCGCGATCACCGCGACCAGGGCCACGGTCTTGTTCGGGATATGCTGCTGCGCCAGCGGCAGCAGCTGCGGGTGGAAGATCCAGGCGACGACGGCAGCGGCGGCCCAGGAGGCGATCGCCAGCACTTCGCGCGTCAGCCCGCGCACGGCGGCGAGCAAAGCCGAGATCAACACCACGCCGATGACGACGAGATCGAGAATGGTCACAGGCATGTCAGGGCCGCTTCGCTGCAAAATCGGGGCCGGCACGCGACAAATGGATGGGCCGGGCGGGTTTTGCTATACCCGCTCGCGCGCCGCACGTCACCCATGCAGTCGGCTCATTTTGCACTGCGATAGCCGGATTCTGCCAAGTTATCCAAGCTGATCGCCGAATCCGTCCGTCGCCTCTGATATCGAGACGATTTTACCGGTCGGCCTGCGGAGCGCGTGGACCGGAGCGGGCTCGCGGGGCGCTCGCTGCGATTTCGGCGACGAGTTCGCCGACATGGCTGAGGCGCCGCAATCTCAGGCCGTTGCCGTCGCCGATATCGGCGCCCGCCGCAGGCAGGACGGCGCTTTCGAAACCGAGCTTGGCGGCCTCGCGCAGCCGCGCGGCCGCAACCGAAACCGGCCTGATCGCGCCCGACAAGGCGATCTCGCCGAAATGCACCGCGCCCGAGGGCAGGATCGCGCCGGTCAGCGAGGAGACGAGCGCGGCAGCCACGGCAAGGTCGGCAGCCGGCTCGCCGACGCGCAGGCCGCCGGCGACGTTGAGATAGACGTCGTGCTGGCCGAGCTTCAACCCGCCATGCGTCTCCAGCACCGCCAGCACCATGGCGAGGCGGCTGTTCTCCCAGCCGACCACGGCGCGGCGTGGCGTGCCGAGCGCGCTCGGGGCGACCAGGGCCTGGATTTCGACCAGCACCGGCCGCGTGCCCTCGATGCTGGCCAGCACGGCGGCACCCGGTGCATCCTGGTCGCGCCCGGCGAGGAACAGGGCGGAGGGGTTACCCACCTCGGAAAGGCCGGCACCGGTCATCTCGAAGACGCCGATTTCGTCGGTCGCGCCGAAACGGTTCTTCTGGCCGCGCAGGATGCGGAAGGAATGGGTGCCTTCGCCTTCGAAGGACAGCACCGCGTCGACCATGTGCTCGACGACACGCGGGCCGGCGATCTGGCCGTCCTTGGTGACGTGGCCGACCAGGATCAGGCAGGCGCCGGAGGTCTTGGCATAGCGGATCAACGCCTGGGCCGAGCCGCGTACCTGGGTCACCGTGCCGGGTGCGCTCTCGACCTCGGAGGACCACATCGTCTGGATCGAATCGATCACCACCAGGGCAGGGCGCTGGCCTTGCCCAAGGGTCGCAATGATGTCCTCGATATTGGTCTCGGCGGCGAGATCGACCGGCGCCTCGGCGAGGCCCATGCGCTGGGCGCGCAGGCGGACCTGACTGGTCGATTCCTCGCCCGAGACATAGACCACGCGCCGGCCGGTCATCGCCATGGCGGCGCAGGCCTGCATCAGTAGCGTCGACTTGCCGATGCCGGGATCGCCGCCGATCAGCAGCACGGAGCCTGGCACGAAGCCGCCGCCGGTGACGCGGTCGAGCTCGCCGATGCCCGAGACGATGCGCGGTGCGTCCTGCGTCTCGCCCTTCAGGCTCTCCAGCGCGAAGATGCGGCCCCGCGCCCGTCCGCCCGAGGGCGCACGGCCGCCACCCGGAACCGGCGCTGCCTGAGCCTCTTCGGAGAGCGACGACCAGGTGCCGCAGGAATCACATTTGCCCTGCCAGCGATGATAGACCGCGCCGCAGGCCTGGCAGATATAGGTCGGTCCGCGCTTGGCCATTACAGCCCGACATAGTGCCGCTCATGGCGGCGGCCGAGGCTGGTCAGGATCTCGTAGCCGATCGTCTTGGCTCCGGCGCCGACCGCCTCCAGGTCGAGCTCGCCGCCGATCAGCGTCACGGCTGAGCCGCGTTTGGCCGCCTCGGCCGGCGCCTCCGAGACGTCGATGATGATCAGGTCCATCGAGACCGTGCCGACAAATGGGCAGCGCACGCCGCCGACCAGGGCCGAGCCGCCCTGCGAGCGATCGGTCCAGCTGGCATTGCGCGGATAGCCGTCGGCATAGCCCAGGCAGATAGTGGCGAGCTTGCGACGGCTCTTCGCCGTCCAGGTGCCATTATAGCCGACCTGCGTGCCGGCCTCGACCTCGCGCAGCTGGAGGATCTGCGCCTCCAGCCCGACCACGGGCCGCATCGGGTTGGGTTTTCCGGGCGTCGGATTGCCGCCATAGAGCGCATAGCCCGGCCGGGTCAGCTGGTAGGAGGGGCAGCCCGGCAGGAAATGGCCGGAAGAATTCAGCAGCGAGGCCGATACGCCGGGAAAGGCGGCGGCGATTTCGGCGAAAGCCGAGATCTGCCGGGCATTGGCCGGGTCGTCGATCACTTCCGACGCCGCGAAATGGCTCATCACCAGCCCGATGCCGGCGGCGGCAATCACCCCGCTCTTCTCGCGCGCCAGGTCGAGGCCTTCGCCCGGCCAGAGCCCGAGCCGGTTCATGGCGGTATCGACATGCAGCGCCGCCGGCCTGACCTTGGCGCCGCTCTGCCGGAAGCCGGCCCATTCGAGCAGCTCCTCATGCGAGCCCAGCACCGGCGAGAGATCGTGCTCGGCGTAAGCACCGCCGGTCTCGGGCGCGAGGCCGTTGAGCACATAGATCGTCGCGTCTGGGGCGACAGCTCGGGCGCGTATCGCTTCCGACAAATGCGCGACGAAGAAGCTCTTGCAGCCAGCCTTGGCCAGTGCAGTGACCGCCGGCTCGATGCCGATGCCATAGGCATTGGCCTTGACCACGGCGGCGGCTTCCGTGCCCGCACGTTGCTTCAGCATCCGCCAGTTCGCGACGAGCGCGGCGAGGTCGACCGTCAGGATGGCGCCGTGGCCGGCATTCTCGGGCGTGTCGAAGGGGCTCATTCGAGGCGCTCCGGTAGATGTGCGTCGTCGGCGCGGTCGGAGAAGCGCGTCACATCGGCGTCGAATTGCAAGGCGACGGTTCCGGTCGGGCCGTGGCGCTGCTTGCCGATGATCAGCTCGGCGAGCCCGTGGGCCGCCTCCATCTCCAGCACCCACTTGTTGTGCTCGTCAGTGCCCGGTCGGGGCTCCTTGCCCTTGAGATAATACTCTTCGCGGTAGACGAACATCACCACGTCGGCGTCCTGCTCGATCGAGCCGGATTCACGCAGGTCCGAGAGCTGCGGGCGCTTGTCGTCGCGGTTCTCGACCTGGCGCGAGAGCTGGGAGAGCGCGATGATCGGGACGTTGAGCTCCTTGGCCAGCGCCTTAAGGCTGGTGGTGATCTCGGTCAGCTCCTGCACGCGGTTCTGGCCGGCCTTCGACGAGCCGGAGAGCAGTTGCAGGTAGTCGATGAACAGGACGTCGAGCCCCTTCTGGCGCTGCAGGCGACGGGCGCGGGCGACGAGCTGGGCGATCGAGATGCCGCCGGTCTGGTCGATATAGAGCGGCAGCTTCTCGATCTGGGCCGCGACGTCGGTCAGCCGGGCGAAATCGGCCTCGGTGATGCGGCCCTGCCTGATCTTGTAGGAGGAGATGCCCGACTGCTCGGCGACGATACGCGTTGCGAGCTGGTCGGCCGACATTTCGAGCGAGAAGAAGCCGACGATGGCGCCGTCGACCGATTTGATCGAGCCGTCCTCCTGGCGTTCGCCGCGCCAGGCCTTGGCCATGTTGAAGGCGATGTTGGTGGCGAGCGAGGTCTTGCCCATGGCCGGGCGGCCGGCGAGCACGATCAGGTCGGAACGCTGCAGGCCGCCCATCCGCGCGTCGAGGTCGCGCAGCCCCGAGGAGATGCCGGAGAGGCCACCGGCGCGCTGGAAGGCACTCGCCGCCATGTCGATGGCAAGCCGCAGCGCTCCATCGAATTTCTGGAAGCCGCCCTCATAGCGGCCCTTCTCGGCGAGCGCGTAGAGCTTGCGCTCGGCGTCCTCGATCTGCTCACGCGGCGCCATGTCGACCGGCGCGTCATAGGCGACGTTGACCAGTTCCTCGCCGACGCCGATCAGCTGGCGGCGGACGGCGAGGTCGTAGATGGTCCGGCCATAGTCGGCGGCATTGATGACGGTGGTCGCCTCTGCTGCGAGCCGGGCGAGGTATTGCGGGGCCGTGATGCCGCCAAGGTCGATCTCGCCGACGAAGGTCTTGAGCGTGATCGGCGTCGCGATCTTGCCCGCCCGGATCATGCTGCTCATCAGCTCGAAGAAGCGCCGGTGCAGCTCCTCGAAGAAGTGCTCGGGCTGAAGGAAATCCGAGACCCGGTAGAAGGCGTCGTTGTTGACCAGGATGGCGCCCAGCAGCGCCTGCTCCGCCTCGATATTGTGCGGCTGGACGCGGAAGTTCGCCTCGTGACTGGTCTCGAGGCGGGTGACGAGGGCGGTGGCGCTGGACATGGCTCTGGATAGGTCAATGCCGATGAGTCATGAACCTGAACAAAATAAGAACGAAATGAATAGCACCGAGTCGGCCCCGCTGTCCACAGCGTACGAAAAAGGGCGCCGTGTTGCCACGGCGCCCATTGACTCGTGCAAGCCTCTGAAAGGGCTCAGCGGTCGTCGTCGCCGGCTTCGGCCAGGGCCGCGCCGACCTCGAGGCCGAGATCGTCGAGGTCGAACTCCTCGCGGGCGGTGACGTTCTCGCCGGCGGCCTGGCGCTGGGCCTCTTCGGCCGAGCGGGCGACGTTGACGGTCACGGTGACCGAGACTTCCGGGTGCAGCACGACCGGGATGGTGTGCAGGCCGAGCGTCTTGATCGGGGTGTTGAGCGTGACCTGGTTGCGGTCGACGGTGAAGCCCTCGGCGCCCAGCGCCTCGGCGATGTCGCGGGTCGAGACCGAGCCGTAGAGCACGCCGGACTCGCCCGACTGGCGCAGGATCACGACCGTCTGGCCGTTGAGGCTCTCGGCGACCGATTCGGCCTCGCGCTTCAGCTCGAGGTTGCGGGTTTCGAGCTGGGCGCGCTGGGTCTCGAAGCGCTTCTTGTTCTCCTCGGTGGCGCGCAGGGCCTTGCCGCGGGCGAGCAGGAAATTGCGGGCATAGCCGTCGCGGACACGGACGGTCTCGCCCATCTGGCCGAGCTTGGCGACGCGTTCGAGCAGGATCACTTCCATGGTTTTTCTCCTTTGAGTTTCGTGAATAGGCGTTGGTTCAGGCAGCAGGCGACGCCGGCGGCTTGCGCCGGCGAAGGTCGATCAGCGCGTCGGCGATGCCGAGCAGCGCGAGGAACGGGAAGACGGTGATCAGCATGACCACCAAAGCGAGATAGATCGCGAACAGGGTCGGCGTCCGCCAGGCCTTGCCGCGGCTGAGATCGTGCACGGCGGCGAGCCCGGAAAGGCCGAAGGCGGCGATCAGCGCGCCCGCCAGGGCCGCGCCGGCAAGGCCGATGAAGCCGCCGACGAGGCTCAGCAGGATGCCGCCGATAAGCCCGGCGACGGCCTGCGCCGGCAGGCGCGTCGAGGGAATGAAGGGCCAGGGCCGCGGCAAACGGCCGGAGAGCTGCACCGCCTTGGCCGCCAGCCAGAGATTGGCGACGATCATCGGCACGAAGGAGGCGCCGGCGGCGGCCGGCACCAGGGCGGCGAGCCGGGCTGCAAGCTCGCCGGCGTCGACGCCGTTCGGCAGCCGCACCACCGGGCCGATGCCCTGGCCGCCCGTGAGCACGAGCTGCAGGCCATGCGTCATGACACGGTGATAGGTCTCGAAATCGGTCGAGATGGCGAGTGCGCCGCCGACGGTCACCAGTGTCGCGACGGCTGCGATCCAGACCAGCAGGCGCCCGAGCGGATACCATTCGCTGTTGCCCTGGCCTTCGCTGCGGGCGAGCAGGGCGAGATAAGCGATCCACCAGGCCGGCAGCGCCGCGCCGATGGCGAAGGCGAGCCCGAGCGAGAGTTTGAGAACGACGGTGACGGCGAGCGTGCCCGCGGCGACAGCCACCAGGCCGGCACGATGGTTCCAGCCGAGAGCGGCGATGAAGACCGGGAGCGGAGCGACATAGGACAGCAGAAGCGCCAGCGGCGATCCGGTGATCACCACTGTGAACAGGAGGGCTGAGACCAGCCCGGCGCCGATGCCGACGATGGGGAGCATATCCGTCCTGCTGTCCCGCTGCTCGCAAGGTCCTTTTGGACCGGCAGGGTGAGAGGCTCTCGCCTCAACATACCAGACGGGTTTTCACCGCCTGGCGACTCAGAAGCATCGGCCCGAAAGGTGGAAACCGGTTTTCGGAGAAGCCGATGCTATAGGCTTACGTGAAATCGAAAGCCCGGCGGCGCTGGGCGCCGCCGGGGAAACTCTCATCCGCTCAGCGGATGACGTAGGGCAGCAGGCCGAGGAAGCGGGCACGCTTGATCGCCTGGGCGAGCTCGCGCTGCTTCTTGGCCGAGACGGCCGTGATGCGCGACGGCACGATCTTGCCGCGCTCGGAGATGTAGCGCGAGAGCAGGCGCACATCCTTGTAGTCGATCTTCGGCGCGCCCTCGCCCGAGAACGGGCAGGACTTGCGGCGGCGGAAGAAGGGGCGGCGGGCGCCGGCGGATGCAGTCGACATGCTCAGGCCTCCCCAGCGGTCTCGGTGGTCGCTTCGTCTTCACGACGCGGGCGCTCGCGGCGCGGGCCGCGGTCGAAACGGTCGCCGCCCGGACCACGGTCGAAGCGGTCGCTGCGCTCGTCGCGGTCGCGCTTCTGCAGCATGACCGACTGACCTTCCTCGAGCTCCTCGACGCGGATGGTCATGAAGCGCAGAACGTCCTCGTTGATACGCATCTGGCGCTCCATCTCGGCGACGGCCGCGGCGGGAGCGTTGATGTTCAGCAGCGAGTAGTGCGCCTTGCGGTTCTTCTTGATGCGATAGCCCAGCGACTTCACGCCCCAGTACTCGACCTTGGGGACGGAACCGCCATTCGCCTCGACGATGCCCTTGAACTGCTCGACAAGGGCCTCGACCTGCTGCGCGCTGACATCTTGCCGCGCGAGCAGAACGTGCTCGTACAATGCCATGATTGGCCTTTCTTCGTTCACCGGTTTCGTCCGACGCGGAGCCCTCCGAGCCCTGGATAAAGGCCCGACAGGATTTCTTCGAAGGCGGAGACACGGGACGGCGGCCCTTCGACGAGGAGCCTACGAAACGCTTCCTTGTGGGAATCGCCTCGCCGTCCGTTCAGCCTCCGGCCGAACAAACCGAGGCGGTCGTTACAGCGAGGCAGGCCATCATGCAAGCGGAAAACACCGCAAAAAGCTGATGCAAGTCGACTTTCGTCGCGTAAACGCCTTGACTTGGCCGGCTGCACGGTGCGACTGCGCCCCAACTTGTTAACCAAGCATCGTTTTAGGACCATTGCGACATGGCGACGGCTTTCATCTTTCCAGGGCAGGGTTCGCAGGCGGTCGGCATGGGCAAGGCGCTCGCCGAAGCCTTTCCGGTTGCGCGTGCGGTCTTCGATGAGGTCGATGCCGCGCTCTCGCAGAAGCTCTCCACCTTGATGTGGGAAGGCCCGGGCGAGGAGTTGACCCTGACCGCCAACGCCCAGCCGGCGCTGATGGCGGTGAGCCTCGCCGCGA
The DNA here is from genome assembly GCA_013823325.1 of Methylobacterium sp. Lineage (GTDB taxonomy): Bacteria > Pseudomonadota > Alphaproteobacteria > Rhizobiales > Beijerinckiaceae > Allobosea > Allobosea vestrisii. Next base: position 111,696 of record PNLY01000002.1, on the reverse strand, counting down.
TCCGCGTGCTCGAGGCCGAGGCCGGGCTTTCGCTCAAGAACGACGCCGCCTTCGTCGCCGGCCATTCGCTCGGGGAGTATTCGGCGCTGGCCGCTGCCGGCACCTTCTCGATCAGCGACGCGGCCCGTTTGCTGCGCATCCGCGGCGACGCCATGCAGAAGGCGGTGCCGGCCGGCGAGGGCGCCATGGCGGCGCTGCTCGGCGTCGAGCTCGACCAGGCCCGCGCCATCGCGGCCGATGCTGCCGAGGGCCAGGTCTGCCAGGCGGCCAATGACAATGGCGGCGGCCAAGTCGTGCTCTCCGGGACCAAGGCGGCGGTCGAGCGGGCGATCGCGCTCGCCGGTGAGCGCGGTGTGCGCCGCGCCATGCTGCTGCCGGTCTCCGCACCCTTCCATTGCGCGCTGATGCAGCCGGCGGCCGAGGCCATGCAGGCGGCGCTCGCCGAGGTTTCGATGCAGGCGCCCGTCGTGCCGGTCATGGCCAATGTCGGCGCCGCCCCGCTCAGCGATCCCACGGCGATCCGCGCCTCGCTGGTCGCCCAGGTCACCGGCACCGTGCGCTGGCGCGAATGCGTCGAGGCGATGGCAGCCGCCGGCGTCACTCAGTTCTACGAGGTCGGCTCGGGCAAGGTGCTCGCCGGCCTGGTCAAGCGCATCGCAGCAGGAACGACCGCGGCGTCGATCGGCACACCCGACGACATCGCGGCTTACAAGGCCCAGAAGGGCTGACCGGTTACCAAAACCGGGGACAAGGGAGGCATCATGCTCGATCTGACGGGAAAGAAGGCGCTGGTCACCGGCGCCACTGGCGGCCTCGGCGGCGCGATCGCGCGCCGGCTCCATGCCCAGGGCGCGACCGTCGCCTTGTCCGGCACCCGGGTCGAGGCGCTGGAGGCTCTGGCGAAGGATCTCGGCGAGCGGGTCGAGATCACGCCCTGCGACCTGTCGAACCGCGATTCGGTCGAGGCGCTGGTGCCGGCCGCCGAAGCCAAGCTCGGCGGCCTCGATATTCTCGTCAACAACGCCGGCGTCACCCGTGACAATCTCTTCATGCGCCTCAAGGACGAGGACTGGGATCTGGTCCTCGCCGTCAACCTGACTGCGGCCTTCCGGCTCTCGCGCGCGGCGGTGAAGAGCATGATGCGCCGGCGCTATGGCCGCATCGTCTCGATCGGCTCCGTCGTCGGCACCAGCGGCAATCCGGGGCAGGGCAACTACGCCGCCTCCAAGGCCGGTCTGATCGGCATGTCGAAGTCGCTGGCCGCCGAGGTTGCTAGCCGCAACATCACGGTCAACGTCGTGGCCCCCGGTTTCATCGAGTCGCCGATGACCGATGTGCTGAACGACAAGCAGCGCGAGGGCATCCTCGCCGATGTGCCGATGGGCCGGCTCGGGCAGGGAGCCGACGTCGCCGCGGCCGTGGCCTATCTCGCCAGCGAGGAGGCCGGTTACGTCACGGGGCAGACCCTGCATGTCAACGGCGGAATGGCAATGATCTGAGCTGGTTAGCTGGTCGTATTGATACACTTGAAGGTTTGAGCTGCGCTCTCGCCAGCCCATTACGAGTGTGTTAATGACCCAGCCGGCCAAGCGCCGATCGGTGTTCAGGGGACTTGACGCCGGCCCGGTTGTTGCGTTTGTGCAGCCATGAACTCCCGGCGTGGTCCGCCGTCAGGCGAAGGATCCGGGCCGGGAAATCAGTTTTCACCCACGCGTCGCTGCCAGCGGTGTGTTTTTGAGGTTTGAGGGAAAGACCCATGAGCGATGTCGCCGAGCGCGTGAAGAAGATCGTGATCGAGCACCTCGGCGTTGAGCCGGAGAAGGTTGTCGAGGGTGCCAATTTCATCGAGGACCTCGGCGCCGACAGCCTCGACACGGTCGAGCTGGTCATGGCTTTCGAGGAAGAGTTCGGCGTCGAGATTCCCGACGACGCGGCCGAGACGATCGTGACCGTCGGCGACGCGGTCAAGTTCCTGTCGAAGTCGGCCTGACAAGGCCTTGGCCCCGGCGCGCTTTCCGCGCGCCGGAGCTGAATTGAGGAAGACCGATGCGGCGTGTCGTCGTCACCGGACTGGGCATGGTGACCCCGCTCGGATGCGGGGTCGAGCCGAGCTGGTCGCGCATTTTGGCTGGCGAAAGCGGCGCCGGCCCGATCACTACTTTCGACGTCTCCGACCTGCCGGCCCAGATCGCCTGCAACATCCCGCGCGGCGACGGCTCGAACGGCACCTTCAATCCCGATGATTGGATGGAGCCGAAGGAGCAGCGCAAGGTCGACGACTTCATCGTCTTCGCCATGGCCGCGGCGACGCAGGCTCTGCGCGATTCCGGCTGGAAGCCCGAGAGCTACGAGGACCAGATCGCGACAGGCGTCGCCATCGGCTCCGGCATCGGCGGGCTGGGCGGCATCTACGAGGCCTCGCTGCTGCTGAAGGAGCGCGGCCCGCGCCGGCTCTCGCCGTTCTTCATCCCCGGCCGCCTCAGCAATCTCGCCGCCGGCTATGTCTCGATCGAGCACGGGCTGAAGGGCCCGAACCACGCCGTCGTCACCGCCTGTTCGACCGGCGCCCACGCCATCGGCGATGCGGCCCGCATGGTCGCACTCGGCGATGCCGAGGTCATGCTGGCGGGCGGTGCCGAATCGGCAATCAACCGCATCGGCATCGCCGGCTTCTGCGCCTGCCGTGCGCTCTCGACCGGCTTCAACGATACGCCCGAGAAGGCCTCGCGCCCCTATGACAAGGATCGCGACGGCTTCGTCATGGGCGAAGGCGCCGGCGTCGTCGTGCTCGAGGAGCTCGAGCACGCCAGGGCCCGTGGCGCGCGCATCTATGCCGAAATCGTCGGCTACGGCATGTCGGGCGACGCCTACCACATCACCTCGCCCTCCGAGGATGGCGACGGCGCCTATCGCTGCATGCAGGCGGCGCTGAAGCGCGCGGGTCTGCGTGCCTCGGATGTCGACTACATCAACGCGCATGGCACCTCGACGCAGGTCGGCGACGAGATCGAATTGCGCGCCGTCGAGCGCCTGCTCGCCAATGCGCCGAACCGGCCGGCCATGTCCTCGACCAAGTCGGCGACCGGCCATCTGCTCGGTGCCGCCGGCGCGATCGAGGCGATCTTCTCGGTGCTGGCGATCCGCGACCAGGTGGTGCCGCCGACGATCAATCTCGACAACCCGTCCGTCGAGACCGAACTCGATCTCGTGCCGCACAAGGCCAAGAAGCGGAAGGTCGATATCGCCCTGTCGAATTCGTTCGGCTTCGGCGGGACCAACGCCTCGCTGGTGATGCGCCGCCTCGTCGACTGAGGACAAGCGCGCTTTCGCCACAATTTTCGCTAGCCTGTCGCCGCCGTCGTGCCAGTATGCGGCCGGCATTGCCACTAGATCGGATCGACGCCGGTAGCGCCGGTCGCGATGTCAGGGAATCAGGCGAAAACATCATGAGTCAGCCGCCTCGCGTCGCGCCGCGGAGTCCCAACGAGGCGCTGAAGCCCGTCGCGCCCCCGGCCCCGCCGCCGAAGCAGCGCAAGCGCCGGCGCTCGCCCTTCATCGCCCTGCTCAGCGGGCTGTTCACGACGGTTCTGGTGCTGGCCGGCGCCGTCGGCGGCGGCATCGCCTATCTCGACAGCCGCAGCAAAGCTCCGGGCCCGCTCGCAGCCGATCGCGTCCTGATCATCCCGAAGGAGAACGGGGTGACGGAGATCGCCGACCTGCTGCAGCGTGAGGGCCTGATCGAGCATCCCTGGGCCTTCAAGATCGCGGCCTATACCTCCGGCAAAGCCGCCAGCCTCAAGGCCGGCGAATATCTGTTCAAGGCACGCGCCAGCCAGAAGGACATCCTCGACGTCATCGCCGAGGGCAAGGCGGTCGAGCATTCGATCACCATCCCCGAGGGGCTGACCAGCGAGCAGATCATTGCCCGCCTGCAGCAGAACGATCTGCTCGCGGGCGACGTCATCCAGGTGCCGCGCGAAGGCCAGATCCTGCCCGATACCTACAAGTTCCAGCGCGGCTCGACGCGTCAGGCCATCGTCGACCGGATGACGCGCGAACAGCGCCGTATCCTCAACGAGGTTTGGGCCAAGCGCCCGGCCGACCTGCCGATCAAGACACCGCAGGAGCTGGTGATCCTCGCCTCGATCGTCGAGAAGGAGACCGGCCGCGCCGACGAGCGGCCGCGGGTCGCCGGCGTCTTCATCAACCGGCTGAACCGCAAGATGAAGCTGCAATCCGATCCGACGATCGTCTACGGCCTCGTCGGCGGCAAGGGCACGCTCGGGCGCGGGATTAGCCGTCCCGAGATCACCCAGGCGACGCCCTACAACACCTACGTGATCGACGGCCTGCCGCCGGGGCCGATCGCCAATCCGGGACGCGCCGCGCTGGAGGCGGTCGTCAACCATTCGCGGACCAAGGATCTCTACTTCGTCGCCGATGGCAGCGGTGGTCACGCCTTCGCCGAAACCCTGGAGCAGCACAATCGCAACGTCGCGCGTTGGCGCCAGGTCGAGTCGGCCCGCCGCGAATCCGGCAAGCCGCCGGCGGATGGCGGCGTCGACCGGGCCGAGCCGCCGCCGGGGCCGGACCAGCGCACCGAGGCGCCCGGCGCCGGCCGCCCGGACAATCAGGCGGCGGACCAGTCCGAGCCCGAGACGTATCCTGTTCCCGGCAACCGCCGTGCGGCCGCCGGCCAGCCGGTTCAGGCCGGCGCGGCGAGCGGCCTGGCCGGCACGCGGGCGCGTGCCTTCGACGCCTCCGAAGGCACAGCCCGCGATCCGCTGCTGAACAAGAGCTTCGACCTCAACAGCCCCAAGCAGGTCCCGCAGCTGAAGCCCTGACCGAGCTTTCCACATCTGCCGCTTGTCGTCGCTGCCGGGCCTGAATAGGGTCCGCGCGCGTCGCGCATTCCGCTTGGCCGTTCCGGCCGAACGATCGGAATTCGCGCCTGCATGTCGTTGCGAGAAGGAAGACAGGCGCCGATGGCGATCGAAAGCATGACAGGGTTCGCGCGCGCGGCCGGCACCACCGGGGCGCATGCCTTCGCCTGGGAGGTTCGCAGCGTCAATGGCCGCGGCCTCGATGTCCGCGTCCGTGTCCCCACGGGGTTCGACAGCTTCTCGGAAGCGGCGCGCAAGCAGTTCTCGGCCGCCTTCACCCGGGGCACGTTGCATGTCAGCCTCGCCATCACCAGCGAAGCCGCGGCCCCGCGTCCGCGCATCAACCAGGAGGCGCTCGCCGCCCTGATCGAGGCCGCGAGCCAGGTGAAGCTGCCCGCCGGCATCGCTCCGGCGACGCTCGACGGTCTGCTGGCGATCCGCGGCGTGGTCGAGGTCTCCGAGGAGAGCAGCGATGCCTTGTCTGATCTCGAAAAGCCCGTGCTCGCGTCCCTTGCCGAGACGATCGCGGCGCTGAAGCAGGCGCGTCTCGCCGAGGGGCGGGCGCTCGAAGCCATCATCTGCGGCCATCTCGACGCCATCGCCCGCCTCACTGTCGAGGCCGAGGCCCATCCCGGCCGCAGCGTTGAAGCCATTCGCGCTCGCCTTGCAGGGCAGGTCGCCGCGCTGCTGGAAGCCAGCAATGCACTGGAGCCGCAGCGCCTGCACCAGGAGGCTGCGCTCCTGGCGGTGAAGTCCGATATCCGCGAGGAGATCGACCGGCTCCACGCCCATGTCGCGGCTTTGCGCGAACTGCTCGCCCAGGGCGGGCCGATCGGCCGCAAGCTCGATTTCCTGGCGCAGGAATTCGGCCGCGAGGCCTCGACACTCTGCGCCAAGGCCGGCGATCCTGGCCTGTCGCGGATCGGGTTGGAATTGCGCACGACGGTCGACCAGCTGCGCGAGCAGGTCCAGAACGTGGAGTGATGGCGATGGCCGATCTCATCCGCCCGGCCCGCCGCGGCCTCATGCTCATCCTCTCCTCGCCTTCGGGCGCCGGCAAGTCGACGCTGACGCGGACGCTGTCGCAGAAGGAGACCAATCTCGACCTGTCGATCTCGGTGACGACGCGTGAGCGGCGTCCCTCCGAGATCGACGGCGTGCACTACCGTTTCATCGAGCGTGAGGCCTTCGACCAGCTGCGCGAGCGTGACGACCTGCTGGAGTCGGCCGAGGTCCACGGCAATGGCTACGGCACGCCGCGCAAGCCCGTCGAGGCGGCGCTGAAGGCCGGCCGCGACGTGCTGTTCGACATCGATTACCAGGGCACGCAGCAGATCCTGGAGAAGGCGCGCGAGGACGTCGTCGCGATCTTCATCCTGCCGCCGTCGATGGCGGAGCTGCGCTCGCGCCTGGTTCGGCGCGCCGAGGATGCGCCGGAGGTGATCGCGCGCCGGCTCGCCAATGCCCGCGACGAGATCGCGCGCTGGAACGTCTACGACTACGTCATCATCAACGATGATCTCGGCGCCGCCTATGAGGCGGTCCGCTCGATCCTGGCGGCTGAACGCCTGAAGCGCAGCCGCGCCACCGGCATGCCAGCCTTCGTCGAGACGCTGCTGAACGAACAGGTCGGCTGAAACCCGGGTCGACTCAGTTCGGCTGAATGCCGGCTTCGCGGACCACCTTGCCCCAGCGCGCCATGTCGGCGGCGATGACCGCCGCGAGTTCGGCGGGCGTGCCGCCGATCGGGCGGGCGCCCTGGGCCTCCAGCGCCGCGACCAGGTCGGGCGCCTTCAGCACCTCGGCGATGGCCTGCTGCGTCTTCGCGATGATGGCGGCCGAGGTTCCGGCCGGCGCCATCAGCGCGTACCACGAGACCGCCTCCAATCCGGCGATCCCAGTCGCCTCGGTCAGCGTCGGCACCTGCGGCAGCGCCTTGCTGCGCTCGGGGCTGGCGACGGCCAGCGCCCGCAGCTGTCCGCTGTCGATCAGGGGCTTGGCGGTCGAGAGCTGGGCGACGATCATGGTGACGTCGCCGCGCAGCACGTCGGTCAGAGCAGGGGCGACGCCGCGATAGGGGACGTGCGTCATCTCGAAGCCGGCCGAGCGCGCCAGCAGTTCGGCGGCGAGATGGGCAAGGCTACCCGCGCCGGGGGAGGCATAGGTCAGCGATGCGGTCTTCGCCCGGCCGGCCGCGACGAGCTCGGCCATACTCCGGATCGGCGAGCTGGCCGCCACCACGAGCACGTTCTCGACGCTGGCCAGCTGCGAGATCGGTGAAAAATCCTTGACCGGATCATAGGGCAGGCTGGGGAAGAGGGCCGGATTGACCGCCGCATTCCCGATCGGCATCAGCGCCAGCGTGTAGCCGTCGGCTTCCGCCTTGGCGACGGCTGCCATCGCCGTATTGCCCTGGGCGCCGACGCGGTTCTCGACGATGACGGGTTGTCCCCAGCGCTGCTGCAGCTTCTCGGCAAAGATGCGTGCGAGCGCGTCGGGCGCGCCGCCGGCCGCGAAGCCGACGAGGATGCGGATCGGCTTGGTCGGATACTCGGCTTGAGCGAAGGCCTCGCGACCGGCTGCGCCGGAAATGGCGAGTGCTGCGATGACTTGCCGGCGATCGAGGCGCATGCTGAGCCCTTCCAGGTGGAGAATGCCCAGCCTAGCACGATGCCTGCCGCTACAGATGTGCAGCCAGCGCGTTGGCGAGCCCCACGAAACCGGTGACGGGAATCTCTTCCGCCCGGGCTGTCGGCGACAGTCCGGCTGCCTCGATCATCGCCGCCGGATCGGCGAGGACGGCCTTGAGGCTCTGCCGCAGCATCTTGCGGCGCTGGCCGAAGGCGGCGAGCGTCACTCGTTCGAGCAGGCGTCGGTCGCAGGGCTCCGGCCGCGGGCGCGGCACCAGCTGGACGATCGAGGAGGTGATCTTGGGCTGCGGCACGAAAGCGGTCTTCGGCACGTCGAACAAGATCTTCGTCTCGCAGCGCCAATTGGCCAGTACGGCGAGCCGGCCATAGGCGGCGCGCTGCTCCGCCGTCGCGACGATGCGCTCGGCGACCTCGCGCTGGAACATCAGCGTCAGCGATGACCACCAGGGCGGCCAGGGCTCGGCGCTGAGCCAGCCGACCAGCAGCGGCGTTCCGATATTATAGGGCAGATTGGCGACGATGCGGGCCGGGTTGCCGCCGAGCAGGTTGGACAGGTCGACCGCGAGCGCATCGCCGTCGACGACCTCGAGCCGTCCCGGATAATGGGCTGCGATCTCGGCCAACGCCGGCATGCAGCGCCGGTCGCGCTCGATGGCGATGACACGGCCGGCGCCGTTGGCCAGCAAGGCACGGGTGAGCCCGCCCGGCCCGGGGCCGATCTCGACCACGGTCTGGCCTTCGAGCGGGCCGGCGGCGCGGGCGATCCGGCCGGTCAGATTGAGGTCGAACAGGAAGTTCTGGCCGAGCGCCTTCTGCGCCATCAGCCCATGGCGCTCGACGACCTCGCGCAGCGGCGGCAATCCGTCCTGGGCGATGGCGTTGCTCACGCCGTCTCTCCGCGCTCGGCCGCAGCCATGCGGGCTGCCAGCCGCAGAGCCGCGCACAGGCTGTCCGGCCGGGCCATGCCCTTGCCGGCGATGTCGAAGGCGGTGCCGTGGTCCGGCGAAGTCCGGATGAAGGGCAGGCCGAGCGTGACGTTGACGCCCTCGTCGAAAGCGACCGTCTTGATCGGGATCAGAGCTTGGTCGTGATACATGCCGAGCGCGACGTCGTAGTTGGCGCGGGCGCGCGCATGGAATAGGGTGTCCGCCGGATAGGGGCCGCTCGCCTCGATGCCGAGCGCGCGCAACTGCTCGACTGCCGGCGCAACGATCGTGCCATCCTCCTTGCCGAGCGCCCCACCTTCGCCCGCATGCGGATTGAGGCCGCACAGCGCGAGTCGCGGTCGCGCGACACCGAAGCGGCGCTTGAGATCTGCGGCGGCGATCCGGCCGGTCTCGACGATCAATTCCGTCGTCAGGTGACCGGAGACGGCCCCCAGCGGGATATGGATGGTCACCGGAATGACCGCGAGATCCTCCGACCAGATCATCATTACCGGCCGCGGCGTCACCTCGCGTCCGCGCCCGGCGAGCTCGGCCAGGAATTCGGTATGGCCTGGGTGCTGGAAGCCGGCGGCGTAGAGCACGCTCTTGGCGATCGGATTGGTGACGAGCGCGGTGGCCCTGCCGGTCTCGACGGCGTCGACCCCGCGTTCGATCGCTTCGATCACGCCGGCGGCATTGGCAGGGTCAGGCTGTCCGGATTGTGCCGGCGAGCGATTGTCGAGCTCGATCACGGGTAGTGCAGCGGTGAAGCACGCCTCCGCTTCGCCCCAGGTGACACTGCGCAGCGGGACCGGGAGCCCAAGCTGTGCCGCGAGCCTTGAGAGCATCGCGATATCGCCGAGATAGGCGAAGGGCGGGATGCCCCGCTCCTCGCGCTGCCGCCAGGCGGCGAGCGCGAGTTCGGGGCCGACACCGGCCGGATCGCCTTGCGTCAGGGCGAGCAGGCGCGGCAAGTCCGCTCAGCGGCTGCTGGAGGCAACGCCGTCGCCGGTGCTGGTCGCGCCGAGATTCTGCGAATAGCTGATCTCGCCCAGCGTGCGCAGCTCCAGGCGGAACATCACCGTCCGCGTGTCCTTGGTCGAGCCGGCTTGCCGGTCCGCATAGGACTGCGAATAGGACACGTCGAAGATCGTGCACTCGTCCTGATAACGCAGACCCACCGATGCCGATGCCGTCTGGAACGGACCGGTATTCGGATAAATCGGGTTGGAGTACGAGGCCGGATACTGCTGGTAGAGCGCCAGAGCGTCGCGATAGCGCTCGCGGTCGTACTTGTACTTGTCGAGATCGAACAGCACGTTGCCGCGCACGCTCCAGTACTGGGCGAACGAGACGGATTGGCTGATGCTCAAGCCCTCGCGACGCCGCGTAATGCCCAGGTCCGGCTGTGGCTCGTAGCGGCTGTAGCCGATCGACGTCGACAGGAACTTGTAGCTGAACGTCGCCGAGGCGTCGGCGCGCTGCGTCTCGAAGGTCGATTCGTTGAAACGCCCGCCGGCCTGCAAGAGCAGGCCCTTGAACGGCTGGAACTGCGCCTTGGCGACATAATCGGAGCGGCGGGTATCCAGTCCCGAATTCAGCCCGGTGTTCACCAGATCGCCGCTGGCGTAGGAGTTGCGACCGCCGAGATGGTAGGACTGCCCGACCAGTAGATTGGCATAAGCCTCTTTGCCGAACGTACCACTATAGCGCAGGCCGACATTGGCGCGGCTGCCGCCCTCGACGCGATCGTAGCCGGAGAACTTGTTCCATTCGAACAGGTTGGTGTCGTCGAAGACCAGGCTCTGCGCGTCTTCATTGGCGACCCGCAGGCTGTTCGTCTCGTTCGGGCGGGCCACGACCTGCGCGACCGGCTCGATGATGTGCGTCCCCCAAGAGGTCGAGGCGATGAAGGGGAAACGGTACATCAGGCCGACCGCCGGCATCGCCCGGCCGAAGACCTCGTCCGAGGGATCCGCGATCGTGGCGACGTTGGTGTTGGCGTATTTAGTCGTGTTCGGGTTGATCGAGAACACGTCCGCCCTGACCGAGGCGTAAGGCGTCCAGACCTGGCCGATCGGGTCGATGAAATTGCGCCGCCAGTCGACCTCGGCGGTGGCGCGTGCGATCGAGCCGGCAAGGCCCGTCACCAAGCACTGGTTCTTCTGGTAGACCGCGCAACCGTCGAACAACGAGTAGCTCGGCGTCGCGATCAGATATCTCTGATCGTTCGGTGTAAGCGCCTTGTAGGAGGCCGCCTCGCGCGTGAGGTTGGTTATGTTGACAGTGAATGACAGCTCGCCGCCGATCATCGACGGCTTGTGGATTCGCTTGTTGTAGTCGACGACCGGTCCGACGATCGGCTGCTGCTTCTGCCAGTCATAATAGGTCAGCGGCTGGAAGTAATAGCCGCGCATGTCGAACCAGGCATCGGCGGTCTGGCCGTTGAGCGAGACGGTCGAGGTCGATTCCTGCAGATAGGTCGAGGCGGTGATGCTCTCGCTGCGGATCCGGTAGTTCTTGAAGAAGAACCGGTCGGTCGCGGCGGCGACATCCCAGCTGAAATTCCAGCGCGGGTTGAGGAACACCTTGCCGGAGGTCTCGACCGAACCGCGGAACTTGTCGTCGCCAGCGCCGAACGGGCTTGCCAGAAACGCCTTCTGGTCCTGCTGGAAGATACCGGCGGCGCGGATGTTGTACGAGCCGTTGACGAAACGGTGCCGCCATTCGGCCTGGCCGAGAAAGCCCTGGCGCGTCAGATAGGTCGGTGTCAGCGTCAGGTCGTAGTTCGGCGCGAGGTTGATGAAGTAGGGCAGGCTGAAGCCGTACCCCAACGCCGAGGTGTTGAGGAATTTCGGCGCCAAGAAGCCGGTCTTGCGCTTAACGGTCGCGTCCGGACCAGACATATAGGGGATATAGGCGATCGGGACGCCGGCGAACTCCAGCCGGGCCTCCTCGTAATAGATCATCTGCTCGGCCTTCTTGTGGATGATCCGAGCCGCGCGCACCTGCCAGAAGGGCGGGCGCTCGGGCTGGTCCACGCAAGGCTCGCAAGCCGTGTAGATGCCCTTGTCGAAGACGAAGACCTCGCCGTCGGTCCGCTCGGCACGCGGCGCCGAGAAGCGGGTCTTGTCGGTGTTCACCACGCGCAGCGAGTCGATAAAGCCGTCGCGGAAATCGTCGGTCAGGTTGAATCTGTCGCCGGTGATCACCGTGCCGTTGGATTCGGTGATGCGGGCATTGCCGGTCGCGACGACGCGCTTGCTCTGGCGGTCGTAGACGACGCGATCGGCTTCGATCGTGCGGCCCTGATAGAGAATCTGGACATCGCCGACCGCGGAGACGGTGTTGTTGTCCTTGTCGTAGACGAGCTCGCGCGCGTCGACGACCATGCGTTCCCCGGGCTTGCTGCCGGCCGGGGCTTGGGCATAGGCAAGGCTCGTCCAGCCGAGAACCGGGGCGAGTGTCGTCACCAGCGCGGTCGCAGCCGCAAGGCGCTTGATGCGTCTTACGCCGGAAGCCATGAACTCAATCCAAAATTAACCATAGCCACCGTATTCTCAGCCATCTTCCTGATGGAGGAGGGCAAGCGCGCCGAGCAGCGTGCCCACGATCGCGGGCAACCAAGCGGCCACCGAGGCATTGACGATCCCCGATGAGCCGAGCTCCTCAGACAACTGCGTCGCAACATAGAGCACGAACCCCGCCGCGACGCCACCTACCACCAATCTGGTCACACCACCAAACCGGAAAAATCTTAAGGAAACGGATGCCGCCACCAAGATCATGGCGATCAGTAGCAGCGGCCGTGCCTTGAGGGATTCATAGCGCAACTCGTAGCGCGTCGTATCGAGACCCGCCTTCTGGGTCCGATCGAGCACCGCCGGCATCGACCAGAACCCGACCGAGTCGGGAGGGGTGAAACTTTGTCGCACCTGGTCGGGCTCCAGCGTCGTCGCGACCAGATATGTCGAGTACGTCTGTGGCTCTTCCGTGGCCGAGGTGACACGCACCTCCGACAATTCCCAATAGCCGCGATAGAGCACTGCCTGCTTCGCCTCGATGCGCTCCCTGAAGCCGCCATCGGGCGAGAAGGTGAAGAATGCGACCTGGGCTAGGCCGACGCCTCCCTCCAGTGCGGCGGCGGCCCGGATGATCGCTTGGCCGTCGACACTGCGCTGGCGAAGCCAGATCTCCTTGCCGACGACCTGGCCCGTCCTGACGAAAAGCGAGGCTTCCAGCGCGGTGGCGCGCTGTTTCAGCTCGGCGGCGATCGGGTTGTAGATCCCGATCGAGACCAAGCCGACCAATCCGGCGACCAGGGCCGCCGGCTGCAGGAATTGCCAGGCGGAGATGCCGACCGAGCGGGCGACGACCAGTTCGAGCTTCCGGCTGAGGGTGAGCAGCGCGAACATGCCGCCGAACAGCACCGCGAACGGAAAGATCTGCTCTGCCACGGACGGAGCGCGGTAGAGCGCAAGCTGGATGATGCTCGGCGTTGTCGCAGTTGGCGAGTCGCCGGCGCGCCGCATCAGCTCGACGAAATCGAGCGTCGCGATCAGGAAGAAAAACGTGCCGAATACGCTGAGAATCGCGCGCAGGAAGCGCAGCGTCAGATAGCGGCCGAAGGTCTTGAACAGCAGCATCAGGCGCGCCGGAAACGGGCCGCGAGGGCGAGGAAGGGCGCGATCAGCGGCTCCGTCAACCTGTCGACGAGAACACGGGTCCGCGAACCGAAACCGATCGCGAGGGCCGCCAGCAGGATTGTCCCGAGTGGCAGGATATAGAGCAGGGCGGCCGCGATGGGGGAGCGCACGCTGGCGGTCCAGGCTGCATAGGCGCCGATCCGGATGGCACCGACCAGGAAGATGGCGATCTGGATCGCGGCGGCGCGCCCCTGCCGGGTTGTGCGCGCCTCGCCGAGGATGGCGAAGGCGACAAGCATGAAGGCGATCGGATAGAGCGGCGCGGACAGCCGGTTGTGCAATTCGGCGCGGAACCGCCCTTCCTGGATTTTGTAGTAGGGTTCGTTCTTGTCCTGCCTCAGCAGCGCCCAGGTTGTGCGCTCACGCGGCTTGTAGATCACCTTGTCGCCATCGCCTCCGCCGGCGCCGCCGTCCGAATCGCCGGTCAGCGCCGAGAGATTGAGCGCGTAGCGCTCAAAAGAAATGATCGAGCTCGAATTCTGGTTGCGGCTCTCGCGCTGGATCGTGCCCTTCTCCAGCATCAGGAAGCTGTTGCCGTCGGCCTCGGCCGACTGGCCGCGCTCGGCGATGTAGACGGCCGGCTGATTGGGGTCGCGCCGGTCCTGCATGAAGATGCCGAGCAGGGCCTGGCCCTGCTTCTCGCGATAATGGAAGGTGACTCCGGAATCGAGCGAGACGAACTGGCCTTCCTTGACCACGTTCGCGACGAAATCGGCGCGGATCAGGGTGATCAGGTCGCGAAGCGCCCGGAAGCCGGCAGGCATTACCGCGAGCGACATCCAACCCACCAGCGCGGCCGTGATCAGCGTCAGCGCGATGAAGGGCCGTGTCAGCCGATGTGGCGCGACGCCGGCCGCGTTCATCACGATCAGCTCGGAATCGCTGTTGAGCTTGTTGAGCGTGTAGAGCGTCGCCATGAACAGCGCGACCGGGGCGATGCCGGCGATCAGCGCCGGCAGCGACAGCAGCGTGACCGTGAAGAAGATCAGGATCGTCTGACCCTTGCCGGTCATCAGATCGACCTCGCGCAGCGCCTGCGTCACCCAGATGACGCTGGTCAGGCCGACGAGCAGAATCACCGCCGCCCCAGCGGCGATCTTCAGGATGTAGCGGTCGAGAAGTCCGAAGCGCACGAGGGTGATGATCCTGGGGCCCAATGATCCTTGCAGAAGGCGCTTCCCTTGGACGGCTCGCCTCGAACTCCCTATGGTATAGCTTCGATCATGGCGCAAACGGGAATCGTTTGTGGCCTTTGCTGGCCTTCCGGGGTCGGCGCCCCGCAAGTCACTTTTCCGCAACTCGTGAGCCGTCGATGTCGCAGCGCCTGAAGCTTGAGGTCAAAGCCCTGAACGCCATTGCCGGGGAGGATCTGGTCATCCTCGTCTCGGACAGGCTGTCGCCGCCGAAGATGGCCGAAGACTGGATCGGCTCGGGTGCCCATGCCCTGATCGCACGCGCCGCCGCCGCTGAGCGTTTCAAGGGCAAGGCGCTGTCCGGGCTGACGCTGCTCGCGCCGAAAGATGCAGGCTATGAGCGTCTGATCCTGGTCGGGACCGGGCCGGAATCGGAGCGCGGCAAGCTCGATTTCGCCGCGCTCGGCGGCGCCATCGCCGGCCGCCTCGGCCATGGTCGCAGCGCCGACGTCATCGCCGCACTGCCCGAGGGCGACCTGTCGGCCGGCGAGGTCGCCGAGATCGGGCTCGGCCTGCGGCTTAGGAGCTACGCCTTCGACCGCTACAAGACCAAGAGCCGTGACAAGGACCAGTCCGAGCCGAAGATCGTGACGCTGCGCGTCGATGATCCCGCTGCTGTCAGGAGGGCGCTGAAGGCGCGTGAGGCGATCGCCGGCGGCGTCGAGCTCGCTCGCGACCTCGTGAACGAGCCGCCGAACGTGCTCTTCCCGGAAGAGTTCGCCGAGCGTGCCGGCAAGCTCGACAAGCTCGGCGTCGAGGTCGAGATCCTCGACGAGAAGGATTTGAAGAAGATCGGGATGCGGGCGCTGCTCGGCGTCGGCCAAGGCTCGCATCACGAGAGCCGCGTCGTGGTGATGCGCTGGAACGGCGGCGCCAAGGGCGACAAGCCGGTCGCCTTCGTCGGCAAGGGCGTGACCTTCGACACTGGCGGCATCTCGATCAAGCCGGCCGGCGGCATGGAGGACATGAAGGGCGACATGGCCGGGGCCGCCTGCGTCACCGGTCTGATGCAGGCGCTCGCCGCCCGCAAGGCCAAGGTCAACGCCGTCGGCGTGATCGGGCTGGTCGAGAACATGCCGGACGGCAAGGCCCAGCGGCCTGGCGACATCGTCACCTCGCTCTCCGGGCAGACCATCGAGATCATCAACACCGACGCGGAGGGCCGGCTCGTGCTGGCCGATGTGCTCTGGTACACGCAGGAGCGCTTCAAGCCGGTCTTCATGGTCAATCTGGCCACTCTGACCGGCGCGATCCTGGTCGCGCTGGCTCAGGAGAACGCCGGCCTGTTCTCCAATAATGACGAATTGTCAGAGCGGCTCTTCGCTGCCGGCAAGGCGACCGGCGAGACTGTCTGGCGCATGCCGCTCTCGCCTGCTTACGACAAGATGATCGATTCCAAGTTCGCCGACATGAAGAACTCGGCCGGCCGTCATGGCGGCTCGATCACGGCGGCGCAGTTCCTGCAGCGCCATGTCAACGACACGCCCTGGGCGCATCTCGACATTGCCGGCACCGGCATGGGCTCGCCGAACAGCGAGACCAACCGCTCCTGGGGCTCGGGCTGGGGCGTGCGCCTGCTCGACCGGCTGGTGGCCGATCACTACGAAAGCTGATTCGGCCTGTCAGCCGAATCTCGCAAAGGGTTGAACTGACTTAGGTTATGCCGGAAGTCCTATTCTACCATCTGCAGGGACGCCCGCTCGAGCAGGTCCTTCCGACCTTGCTCGAGCGTTCGCTCGCCCGCGGCTGGAAGGCGGTGGTGGAGTTGTCGAGCCGCGAACGCCTGGCCGGGCTCGACGACCGGCTCTGGACCTATGCGGACGAATCCTTCCTGCCGCATGCCACCGCCGCCGAGCCCGACGCCGCCACGAATCCGATCGTGCTCACCACGGCCGCCGACAACCCGAATGGCGCGCAGGTGCGCTTCTGCGTTGACGGTGTCCGCATTCCCGACGCATTGGACGCCTACGAGCGCGTCATCCTGATGTTCGATGGCGACGACCCCGATGCGCTCGCCTCGGCCCGTGAAGATTGGAAAATGCTGCGGACGCTCGGCATCGCCGCCACCTATTGGCAGCAGGACGAGACCGGCCGCTGGGAGAAGAAAGCGTGAAAGTTCCCGTTGCCCTGGTCGCTGTCCCTGTCTTGGCGGCGACGCTTGCCGGCTGCTCCGTTGATATGGGCGGATTTTCCTTCGTCTCCGACGAGCGCGGCACCCGCTCCAGCAGCGCCTCGGCCCGCGTCTCGACGCAGGAGGCGATGCTGACGCCGGAGGGTGAGTGCAGCGCCGACGTCTCGCTTGATCCTTCGACGCGCCCGCTGCCGAAGGAGATCGCGGTCGGGATCACCGAGTGCGAGCTTGTCCGCCTCAAGGGCAAGCGGCCGACCGACGTCCTGATCGGCGATAATGGCCGGGGCCAGCGCGAGGTGCAGGTGCTCTATTCCGAGCCGGCCAATCGCGAAATCTATATGTTCACCGACAACCGCCTGAGCCGGATCGTCAAGCCGGGCCAGCCGGAGCAGCAAGGCTGACGCTCGCCAGCTTGTGAACGCGCGGTCGTCCGCACTCCGCTAAGCGATCTGGCCTGCTGCATGCGCAAGGATGGATCGCCGATGCTCGTATCGCTCACCCGCTGGGGCCGCATCGCCGTCATGGCGCTCGCGGTCGCCTTCGTTACGCCCGTCGCCGCCCAGCCGGCTGCGACTGCGGATATGGCGGCGAACAAGGCGCTCGTGCTCGCCTTTTGGCGCAACGTCTTCGATGCGCAGGACTGGACGAAAGCCAAGGACTACCTGTCCGAGGACTACATTCAGCACAATCCCAACATCGCGAGCGGGCTGAAGGGGTTCACCGACTATTTTTCCAAGCTGTGGCCGGCTCCCAAGCCGGCGGGAAGCGTCGCCGAGACTCAGTTCGTCGCCGTTCTGGCCGAGGGCGACCTGGTTCAGCTGATGATGCGCCGTCCGCGTCCCGAACCGGCCGACGCGACCAAGACCTATGACAGCTACTGGTTCGACCTCTTCCGCGTCAAAGACGGCAAGATCGTCGAGCATTGGGATTCGGCATTGAAACCCGTCAAGTGATTGCGGCCTGACGAAGGTAGCGACCGGGCCGGTCAGCCTCAACCGCAGGCTGAGGCGGAAGGCGGCAGAGGAATCCGTCTCTGATGCGACCAAGGCAACCGTTCGATCGGTTGGCTCGTTTGTGAGGTGATCGGAACGGGCGATCGCGCAGGGACGGGAGTGTCGAGATGCGGGTTCAACGGCAGAGGCAAGTGGTGTTGGGTGGCCTTGGGCTTTTGGGCGCTGCGCTCATCGCCGCGCCCGCAGCGGCTCAGGTGATCGATTTCCGTTCTTCTGATCGCGAGATGAACCGCGCGATCGAGCAGGCACGCAAGACGCTGCCGGATTTCGTCGCGCTCTATCGCGCCGGCACGGGCGAGCGTCACGCCGTCAAGGTCGCGATTCCCTATGACCGCGGGCGCGAGCACATCTGGATGAACCTGACCGCCGTCGAAGGCGACGTCTTCATCGGCAGGATCGCCAACGACCCCGTCCATCTCGACAATCTGAACCGGGGCGACAGCTATCGCACCGGCAGCGCGATGGTCAGCGACTGGAACTACATGTCCGGCGGGCAGATGCACGGCAGCTACACCACCCGCGTCGCGATCAAGAAGCTCTCCCCGACGCAGGTCAGGGAGCTCGGCCTCAAGCTCGCGCCGCTGCCCTGAGAGCGCCTCAGGCGTTCTCCAGCTCCTCGCTGAGCATCAGCCATTCCTCTTCGGCGGCAGCCAGCGCCTCGGTCAGCTCGCCGCGCTGGCGCGAGAGCTGCAGCGCCTTCTCCGGCTCACGCGCAAAAGCGCCGTTGGCGAGCGCACCGTCGACCTTCTCGATCAACCCGGTTAGCTTGGCGATGCGCGCCTCGGCCAGGTTGAGCTTCTGTCGAAGCGGCCCTTGCGCCTGGCGCTTGGCCGCCGCGCCCTTGCGTTCGTCGGCCTTGCTCGAGCCGTCCGTCTCCGCCTTGGCGCGCTGGACCGGCTTGTCGCGACCGAGCACGTAGTCGCGATAATCGTCCATGTCGCCGTCGAAGCTCTTCACCGTTCCGTCTCCGACCAGCCAGAGCCGGTCGGCGCAGGCCTCGATCAGGAAGCGATCGTGGCTGACCAGGATGACGGCGCCGGGATAGTCGTTGATCGCCTTGACCAGCGCGGTGCGGCTGTCGATGTCGAGATGGTTGGTCGGCTCGTCCAGGATGAGCAGATGCGGGCCGCCAAAGGTGGCGATGCCGAGCATCAGCCGCGCCTTCTCGCCGCCCGAGAGGTTCTTCACCGGCGTGTCGGCCTTGTTGGCGGGAAAGCCGACCTGCGCCGTGCGGGCGCGTACCCGTGCCTCGGGTGCGTCCGGCATCAATTCGCGGATATGGCCGACGGGCGTGTCCTCCATCCGCAATTCGTCGAGCTGGTGCTGGGCGAAATAGGCGGTTTCCAGCTTGGAGGAGCGCCGCATCTCGCCCGAAAGCGGTGCGAGCCGCCCGCCGATCAGCTTGCAGAAGGTCGACTTGCCGTTGCCATTGGCCCCGAGCAGGGCGATGCGGTCGTCCGGCGCCAGCGACAGGTTGAGCCGCTGCAGCACCTTGCGCTCGCCATAGCCGGCGCTGGCGCTCTCCAGCACGATCATCGGCGGCGAGAGCGGCCGCTCCGGGGCGGGGAAGTTGAAGGGCTGGACGTCGCGATCCTGGATGACCGCGATCTCCTGCATCTTCTCCAGCCGCTTGACGCGCGACTGCGCCTGGCTGGCCTTCGAGGCCTTGGCCTTGAAGCGGTCGACGAAGGCTTGCAGGTGCTTGCGCTCGGCCTCTTGCTTCTCGCGCGCCTTGGCGAGATGGGCCTGCTTCTCGGCCCGAAGCTTCTCGAAATCGCTGTAGCCGCCGCGATAGATCGTCAGCTTGCCCTGGTCGAGATGCAGGATGTGGTCGACGCAGGTGTCGAGCAGCTCGCGGTCGTGGCTGACGACCAGCACCGTATGCGGATAGCGCTCGAGATAGTCGTAGAGCCAGAGCGTACCTTCGAGGTCGAGATAGTTGGTCGGCTCGTCGAGCAGCAGCAAATCGGGCTCGGAGAACAGCACGGCTGCGAGCGCGACGCGCATGCGCCAGCCCCCGGAGAAGTCGGAGCAGGGGCGCTGCTGCGCCTCTTCGTCGAAGCCGAGCCCGTACAAGACCGTCGCAGCCCGCGCTGGCGCGGAATGGGCGCCGATATCGGCGAGCCGCGTCTCGATCTCGGCGATCCGCATCGGGTCGGTGGCACTCTGCGCTTCCTTCATCAGCGCGGCGCGCTCGGTGTCGGCGGCCAGCACGACCTCGATCAGCGTTTCAGGGCCGCCGGGAGCCTCCTGCGCCACCCCGCCGATGCGCATGCCCTTGGGCAGGGCGACATTGCCGCCTTCCGGCGAGAGGTCGCCGGTGATGATGCGGAACAGCGTCGTCTTGCCGGTGCCGTTGCGGCCGACGAGGCCGACGCGCGAGCCGGTGGGCAGGAAGGCACTGGCCTTGTCGAGCAGCAGGCGCTCGCCGAGGCGATAGGTGATGTCGTTGAGGGTCAGCATGGCCGGCGGGGTTTAGCGCGCTTTCGCCTGTGCTGGAAACGGCCCGAAGCAGGAATTTGCTGGCGCCGATCTGGACAGTCATGGCTGCCCTTGGGGCAGGGCCACGGTTTCTCCATGTTTCCGCCACGGCATGGCCGAGTGCCTCCACCATGCAGAGGGCAGGGTAACGCACTGATTCGCAAAGAGCTTCCATGCAGTTTGGTTCTCTGGTCCGGCGCCCGCGCCGGGTATCGCTCGCAGCCGCCAATGTCGCGCTGCTCGCTCTCGTCCTCGGCAGTGCCGCTGCGCTCGCCGCCTTGGCGCCGCTGCCAGGCGTCTTGTAGGGCCGTTGCTGCGCATTCTGCGCTTCAAGCAACGTTAACCGCGCTCGTGTTGGCTGTTCCGACCCAGTCGACATCGGGCGGAGACCTGATTCGTGTTCAGCCTCAGGATCAGGCTTCCGGTCGCCATGCTGGCCCTGGCCCTGCTGGCCGCCTTGGCCGTGGGCTCGTCTGCCTATCTCGCTGTTTCCAGCTGGGCGCAGGGCGCCGTACGCGAGCGCATGCACGCGCTGGCCGAAAGCCATGTCCGCGCCATCGAACGGCGGTGGTTGCAGCTGCGCGCCGAATTGGCTGTCCAGGCCCGCAGCGCCTTCACCGTCTCGGCGCTCGACGAGATCGGCAAATGGCTGGAACTCGGTCCACACGACTATCGCAGCATCCTCGGCTATTATCAGGGCGACGGTTCGCTTTCGCAGGCCGAGCGCATCGCCCGCACCGGCCGCGAGCACCAGCACGGCTATTCCTGGCGGCATGTGCCGGTCCATGAGACCTATTCGGCGGCGCTCAAGCAGTTCAATTACGCCGACATCTACCTGGTCTCGCGCAAGGGCAGGGTGGTCTACAGTGTCACCAAGGGGCCGGAGTTCGGCCGACTGCTGAGCGATGAGGACCTTGCCGGCACAGGCCTGGCGAAATCGGTCGCGCTGGCGCGCGGCAAGGCGGCCGGCGAGCAGGTGGTGCTCGACTTCGTGCCCTATGACCCGGTCGGCGGCGATCCGCGCGCTTTCCTGGCAGCGCCCTTCTACGACGCGGAGGCCGGCACCGGCGAGCAGGTCGGGACCATCGTCATCGCGGTCGATACGCGCCTGATCGACGACGTCCTCGCCTTCAACCCGGCCGGCTCCGGCGCCGAGCGGATTTTCGTCATCGGCTCCGACGGTTTCATGCGCTCCAATCCGGCCGCCCGCCGCAACGCGGCTTCGCCGCGCGAGACACTCGACAGGAGCCGGCTGGCCGGGGCTCCGGCGAATTCCCTCATCCGCATGACCAGCCATGACGGTCGCCCACTCGTGGCCAGCGGCGAAGAGGTGGTGATCGGCGATTGGCGCTGGCTGCTCTGGCTGACGGAGCCGGAGGAGAACGCCTTCGCCGTGGTCGGCACGATCCGCAGCGCCGTCGTCTCTGCCGGCTTGCTTGTGCTGCTGCCGTTGTTCGGCATCGCGATCCTGCTCGGCTGGTCGGTGGCGCGTCCGATCGCGCGGCTCTCGGACAGGCTGGCGGGCGTCGCCGCGGGACGGACCGAGGAGGCAATTCCCGGTGCCGGGCGCCGCGACGAGATCGGCGGCATCGCCAAGTCGATCGACATGATCCGCGAAACCCTGCGCGGTGAGGCGCAGCGCCGGGAGGCCGAGCAGGGGACCCGCCTGGCCGAGGCCGAGCAGCACCGCCGCACCCTGCTGGACGAGCTGGCGGGCGAGCTCGAGGAATCGGTCAGGACCGTCTCGGCCTCCGTCTCCGTTTCGGCGCAGACCCTGGGCACGACGGCCCATCAGCTCGCGGAAGGGGCGCGCGAGACCCAGGCCGGCGCCACCGATACCGACGGCGCGACCGGCAATGCCATCCGCAGTGTCCGGTCGATCGAACGCGCGGCGCAGGATCTGCTCGGGGCGGTCGATGCGCTCGCCGCCGAGGTGCGCACGTCGGACGCGACTGCCGGCCAGGCGAACGCGCACGCGGATTCGGTCAGCCGGATCGTCGACGGTCTCTCCAACGGAGCGGCGCGCGTCTCGGAGGTGGTCGGGCTGATCTCTGCGATTGCCGGCCAGACCAACCTGCTGGCGCTCAACGCCACCATCGAGGCCGCTCGGGCTGGCGAGGCCGGCAAGGGCTTCGCCGTCGTCGCCAACGAGGTGAAGTCGCTGGCGACGCAGACCGCCAATGCAACGCAGGACATCGCCCGCCAGATCGAGGCGATGAACCAGGCGACCGCCGCGACAGTCGAGGGCATCACCGGCATTCGCGCCCTGGTGCAGGAGCTGAACGAGGCGACGCGGCGCACCAGCCAGACCATGCAGCGCCAGCACGAGGCGGCCCATGCCATTGCCGCGGACGTCCTCGCCGCGACGCAGGAGATCGTGCTGATCGGCCAAGCGACCGGCCAGGTCGCGCTCGCCTCGCGCAACACCGCTGGCGCGTCCGATGCGGTCCTGAAGGCGGCAAGCGAGCTGACCGGGCTGGCGCAGGCGCTTAATGCCCGCGTCGATCACATCATCGGGGAACTCCGCGTTGCTTGACTGTCAGCTTGACCCGCAGCCCTCATCCTGAGGAGGTCGCGCCAGCGACCGTCTCGAAGGATGCTACAGTCGCGTCCCGAGCCTCCTGAAGCATCCTTCGAGACGCGGGCTGAAGCCCGCTCCTCAGGATGAGGGCTCTGGAATTTTCCGGCTCTGCTCTGAGCAGCCTTCCACGAACCCTTGTCGCGGAAGCCCGTGTTGGCTAACGCTCACGGCATGAGCCACACTGCCTTCTATGCCGGGTCGTTCGACCCCGTCACCAACGGCCATCTCGATATGATCGAGGCCGCCTGCCGGCTGTGCGACAGGCTGATCCTCGCGATCGGCGTCCATCCCGGCAAGACGCCGATCTTCTCCGCCGAGGAACGCGCGGAGCTGCTGCGCGCCATCGCCGGCCCGGTTGCGGAGCAGTTCAAGACGCAGCTCGAGGTCACGACCTTCGCCGACCTGACCATTGACGCGGCCAAGCGCGCCGGTGCCACCATCCTGGTGCGCGGCCTGCGCGACGGTACCGATCTCGACCTCGAAATGCAGCTCGCCGGCATGAACCACACCATGGCGCCCGACCTGCAGACCGTGCTGCTGCCCTCGACGCCGCAGGCGCGGCACATCACCGCGACGCTGGTGCGCCAGATTGCCTCGATGGGCAGCGACGTCTCCGCCTTTGTTCCGCCTCTCGTCAGCGACAGGCTGAAGGCGAAATTCGCCAAGCGCTGACGCCTTCGCGAACGCCATCGATGTGCATTTGCCTTCCGGCGGTGTGCATTAGCGTTTGCAATTTGCAAACGGCGATGGTGTCTCTGGACTGACCTGACTCGGTGCGCGGTCTCGGCGCATCGCCCTCCAACGAGTGTTCCATGCGCCTCTCCCGCTATTTCCTGCCGATCCTGCGCGATACGCCCAAGGAAGCGGAGATCGTCTCGCACCGGCTGATGCTGCGCGCCGGCATGATCCGCCAGCAATCGGCCGGCATCTATTCCTGGCTGCCGCTCGGCCTGCGCGTGCTCGACAAGATCAGCGCGGTCGTCCGCGAGGAGCAGAACCGCTCCGGCGCGATCGAGATCCTGATGCCGACCATCCAATCGGCCGATCTTTGGCGCGAGAGCGGGCGCTACGACGCCTATGGCAAGGAGATGCTGCGGATCAAGGACCGGCATGACCGCGACATGCTCTACGGCCCGACCAATGAGGAGATGGTCACCGAGATCGTCCGCTCCTACGTCAAGTCCTACAAGGACCTGCCGCTCAACCTCTACCACATCCAGTGGAAGTTCCGGGACGAGGTCCGCCCGCGCTTCGGCGTGATGCGTGGCCGCGAGTTCCTGATGAAGGACGCCTATTCCTTCGATCTCGACAAGGAATCGGCGCGCCACGCCTACAACCGCATGTTCACCGCCTATCTGCGCACCTTCACCCGGCTCGGCCTGAAGGCGATCCCGATGCGGGCGGACACCGGCCCGATCGGCGGCGACCTCAGCCACGAATTCATCGTGCTCGCCTCGACCGGCGAGAGCGAGGTCTTCTGCCACAGCGACTACCTGACCTTCGACACCCCGGCCGCGGACACCGATTTCGACAGCGTCTCCGGCCTGCAGGGCATCTTCGACAAGTGGACGAGCCTCTACGCCGCCACCGAGGAGATGCACGACAAGGCCGCCTTCGAGGCGATTCCCGAGGACAAGCGCGTCTCGGCCCGCGGCATCGAAGTCGGCCATATCTTCTATTTCGGCACCAAGTACTCCGAGCCGATGGGCGCGAGCGTGACCGGTCCCGACGGCCAGCAGGTCCTGCTGCACGGCGGCTCCTACGGCATCGGCCCGAGCCGTCTCGTCGCCGCGCTGATCGAAGCCGGCCATGACGAGGGCGGCATCGTCTGGCCCGACGAGATCGCGCCCTTCGACATCGCCGTGCTCAACCTCAAGGTCGGCGACGCCGCCACCGACGCCGCCAGCGAGCAGCTCTACAAGGGCCTCGCGGCCAAGGGCTACGACATGGTCTATGACGACCGCGACGAGCGCCCGGGCGGCAAGTTCGCCACCGCCGACCTGATCGGCATCCCATGGCAGATCATCGTCGGCCCAAAGGGGCTGGCCGAGGGCAAGGTCGAGCTCAAGCGCCGCGCCGGCGGCGAGCGCGAATTGGTCTCGCTCGAGGCGGCGCTGGCGCGCTTCCCGGGCAAGGGCACGAACGCGTGAGCGGAGGAGAGCGGTCATGAGCGCCGGCTCCGAGGCTCGGGAGAGCGTGCCGACCGGCACGAAAGCCTTCGCCGGCTTCGAATGGCTGCTCGCCGGCCGCTATCTGCGCACGCGCCGGCGCGAGGGCTTCGTCTCCGTCATCGCCGGCTTCTCCTTCCTCGGCATCCTGCTCGGCGTCGCGACGCTGATCATCGTGATGTCGGTGATGAACGGCTTCCGCAAGGAGCTGCTGGAGAAGATCGTCGGCGTCAACGGCCATATCTTCGCGACACCGATCGACCGGCCGCTCGATGATTACGAGCAGGTCGCGGCCAAGCTGCGCCAGGTCCAGGGCATCAAGCTCGCCATCCCGCTGGTCGAGGGGCAGGCGCTGGCGTCCTCGCAGGTCGGCAATTCCGGCGTACTGGTGCGCGGCGTCTCGGAAAGCGACATCAAGTCGATCCCCTTCATCGCCAACAACGTCAAGCAGGGCACGCTCGACGGCTTCGCCTCGACCAACGGTGTCGCGATCGGGCGCCGGCTCGCCGGCTCGCTCGGCCTGCAGGCCGGCGACACCATCACCATCGTGACCCCGCGCGGCGCCTCGACCCCCTTCGGCACGGCGCCGCGGATCAAGGCCTATCCCGTGACGGCGATCTTCGAGATCGGCATGTCGGAGTTCGACGCCTCCTTCGTGTTCATGCCGCTCGCCGAGAGCCAAGCCTATTTCAACCGCGATGGCGACGTGAACGTCATCGAGATCTTCATCGACAATCCCGACCAGACCCAGGCCGTGCGTGACCGGATCGAGGCCGATCCGCCGCGTCCGCTCGTCCTCTCCGACTGGCGCCAGCGCAACCGCACCTTCTTCAACGCGCTCGAGGTCGAGCGCAATGTGATGTTCATCATCCTGACCCTGATCGTGCTGGTCGCGGCCCTCAACATCGTCTCCGGCCTGATCATGCTGGTGAAGGACAAGACCGAGGACATCGCGATCATGCGCACCATGGGTGCCTCGCGCGGTACGGTCTTGCGTGTCTTCCTGATCACCGGCGCGGCGATCGGCGTGGTCGGAACGCTGGGCGGCCTCATCCTCGGCGTCGTCTTCGCCAACAACATCAAGAAGATCATGGCCGGCATCAACTGGATCTTCGGCGCCAATCTCTGGGACCCGACCGTGCGCTTCCTGAGCGACATCCCCTCGGTGATCGACTGGCGCGAGGTTGCCAGCGTCGTCCTGATGGCGCTCGTGCTGTCGCTGCTGGCGACGCTCTATCCGGCCTGGAAGGCGGCGCGGCTCGACCCCGTCAAAGCCTTGCGGATGGGCTGAGGACGCGACAATGGCAACCGAGACGCCTGCGCTCTTCCTCTCCCAGATCGAGCGCTATTATCCCCAGTCCGACGGTCCGCTCGAGATCCTGCGCAAGGCCGATTTCGCGATCTGGCCGGGCGAGCTCGTGGCGCTGGTCGCCCCGAGCGGCACCGGCAAGTCGACCCTGCTGCACGTTGCCGGCCTGCTGGAGAGCCCCGATAGCGGCGAGGTCTTCATTGGCGGCGTTCCGACCTCGCAGCTCGACGACAAGGGCCTGACCCGGCTGCGGCGCACCGAGATCGGTTTCGTCTATCAGTTCCACCATCTCCTGCCGGAGTTCACTGCGCTGGAGAATGTCGTCCTGCCGCAGCGGATCCGCGGTCTCGGCAAGGCCGAGGCCGAGTCGCGCGCGACCGAGCTGCTGAGCTTCCTCGGCCTCGGCGATCGGCTCGACCATCTGCCGGGCGAATTGTCGGGCGGCGAGCAGCAGCGCGTCGCCATCGGCCGCGCCGTCGCCAATGCGCCGCGCGTGCTGCTGGCCGACGAGCCGACCGGCAATCTCGACCCACACACCTCGCTGCACGTCTTCAACACGCTGGTGGCGCTGGCGCGCGCCTCCGGCCTGGCGGCGGTGATCGCGACGCATAATCTCGACCTCGCCGCCCGCATGGACCGTCAGGTCACGATCCGCGACGGGATGGTGGTGCCGCTGGGCTGAGCCTTTGGCTCAGCGCCCGCCACGGTCGTAGCACTCGGCGAAATAGAGCATGAAGGCGTCGACCAGACCGTCCTCATAGGGGGCGGTCTTCGCTTCCCAGCGCGCGACATAGGCGTCCCAGAGCTTGCCCTTGCGCGAGGAGAGCAGGCCGTCGAGCCCGCGCCCGGGATCGAGCCCCTCGGCGACCGCTTGCGGATCGAGGTCCTCGACCAGCATGCGCAGCGCGTGCTGCATCGCCGAATAGGTCTTGATCTGGTGGACCTTGAGGTCTCTGAAGCTCTCCTCGAACGCCTTCTGGGCGTTGAGATAGCCGCTGGTCGGGCGACCGAAGATCAGCTTCAGCGCGTCCTCGATCGTCGGCGAGAACTTCAGCGGGTTGTTGTCCTGCGCCTGGATCATCGTCTGGTTGGAGCTGCGCGCGATGCGCTTGCTCTCGGCCCGCGCCGCCAGCAGCGCCTTCAGCTCGATCGCGATCAGGCGCATCAGCGCGCCGGTCTGCTCGGCGAAGGCGCCGGGGTCCTGCCAGGACAGTTCCTCGACCGGCAGTCCCGCGCCGCGCGCGAAGCGGGCGATGAACTCGGCCGCCGAGATCGAGGGGCCACCGGTCGGAATGCCCATCTGAGGTGGCGGTGGCGGTGGGGCCACGGGCCGCGCTGGAGGCTCGTACGGGGCGTCGAAGCTCGGGCGCGCCGGGGGCTCGGCCGGGGCCTCGTCCCAGGGATTGCCTGCGGGCGCGGCCGATGGCGGCCGGCGCGGTGTCGGGATCGGCGCGATCGGCTCGGGTTCGGGTACCGGCGGCGCCTGGTAGGGCGCCCAGGCGAATTCGTCGGGCCGCGATGGTGGGGGCGGCGGAGCCGGCGGTACGGCATAGACCTGTGCCGATTCCGAGGGCGTCGGGATGTCGGCCGCCCAGTCGATGAAGGGCGCGTGCACTGGCTGGTATTTCTGCGGCGGAATCAGGTCGCGGCGGGCGATCGGCGGCGCCTCGTCGCCGTTCGAATCCCATAATGATTCGCCGGGCGGTGGCGGCATCGGTGCCCGCTCGACCGGGCCGGGCGCGCCGCGCTCCGCCTCGTCGATCGCCACCGCGATGATGTAGTGGCCGATCTCGATCCGGTCGCCATGCTGCAGCCGATACGGCGATTGCACGCGGTAGGCCCCGCCATTGACGAAGGTGCCGTTGGTCGAGATGTCGCGCAGCCAATAGGCGTTGTCGTTGAAGCGGACTTCGCAATGGCGGCCGGAGACGGCGCGGCTCGGATCCGGCAGGCACCAGTCGAGATGCTGGTCCCGCCCGATATCGAGCCCGCGCCCGCCGCTCAGCGTGACGCTGAGCGGGCCGCCATCCGGCAGCGAAGCCTGGTTCTCGATCGTCAGCGTCAGCGCCATGTCGGGCCGCCCGCCTCGTCATAGCCCGACACCGGCTGCCGCATAGGCGCCGGGGCCATGCTACGCTCTCGTCCTACCGCTTTCGTCATCGATCAGACGAATGCATGCTTCGACGCAATTTCGCAATGCGGCATCGCGCTCTGGCTCGGATACCCGTCCGAGCGCGGTTAACACCGCGATCCGCGCCGTCTTGGCGGTCAGGTCGGGCGGGGACGGCACGGCATGGGTCGCGACCATGCTGCCGCCGGAATAGCCGGCCGCGAGGGCGACCCAGGTGCCGAGGTTGGCATGATGGCCGCTTTCGCCGAGCGCAAGCGCGGCGCGGCGGGTCTCGTCGGTCGGATCGCGCACCCAGGCCTCGGCCGCCTTCAGGCCGGGGTCGGCCGGCGTTCCGGGCATCTGCATCCGCTGGATGCATTGCAGGGCCCACCAGACGGTCTCGCGGCGCGGCATCAGGAAGGCGCAGAAGCCGATCGCGTCCTTGTGATCGCCGGCCGCGACGAGCTTGCGCAGGAAGGTCAGCGGCGGCTCGGTTGTCGGCGCGGTCTGGATGATCTCGCGCGCGGCGGGGAAAGCCTCAAAGATCTCCTGCGCCGTGCTGAAACGAAGCTTCGACATCGCGGCCTCAGTTGATCTTGACGACGCCGCCCGTGATGATGGTCATGCCGCCGCCATTGACCTCGGTCTTCGCGGTGCTTTCCACCTTGATCATCGGCGAGGTGATCGTGATGTTGGTCGGCGTCATCGTGATCTCGCTCTGGCCGCAGACCAGCTTGATCTCCAGAGCGGCCTCGACATAGCGCTTGCCCTGCTTGACGTGCAGCTTGTCGCTGCCGCTCAGGATCTGGGTCGTGCGGGCGAAGTCGGTCGGGCCGCCTTCGAATTTCTTGCCGACATCGCGGGTCTCGAGATTGAAGACCTCGGTCTTGTGGTCGCGCTCGGCCTGCATGGAGAAGACCTCCTTGCCGGCGAGGTCCTCGAACTTGATCTCGTTGAACTTGCCTGACTTGCCGCCGCCATCGGTCGATTCCGACTTGAGGCCCGACTGGGTCTTGTTGGCGGGCAGATCGTAGGGCGGCATGTGCTGGTCGTTGACCACGGCCCCGGTGATGATCGGCCGGTCGGGATCGCCGCCGATATAGGAGACGACGACCTCCTGGCCGATGCGCGGGATGATCTGGCCGCCCCAGTTCTTGCCTGACCAGGCCTGCGCCACGCGCACACGGCAGGAGGTCGAGTCCTTCTCGCGGTCCCAATGGAAGCGCAGCCAGATCCGGCCGTATTTGTCGACGTCGATATCGCCTTCCTCGCCCTTGTTCTTCTCGCCGACCACCTTGGCGGTGTCGGGGCCGATATGGAGCGGGGAGGGAGTCACCTGTGGAGCGCGGAAGCGCTTGTCGGATTTCTGCAGCTCGTAGGAGCCGTGATAGATGCCCTGGTCGGCGCGCTTGGACGAGCGATAGCTCTGCACGCCGTAACTGTGCGTCGCCCGCACCACCAGGAACTCGGCATTCTCCGAGCCGACGGGATGATCGGCGAGCTTCATCAATGTACCGGGGGTGAGGCTGGGCGCCTCGCCGACGGCGTGGCGCCGCTCGTCCTGCGACTGCTCGGCCTGGACCTGGATGCGGGCGAGCTTCTCGCCCTTGCCACGATCGAGATAGGCACCCGGATAGTCGAAGACCTCGTAGGACTTGGTGCGCGGAAAGCCGTCCTCGGCACGCGCCGTCAGGTCCGAGGCGGATTTCTCGAAATCGTAGTCCTTCAGCTCGACCTTGCCGGTCCGCAGCCGACGCTGCGCCGTCCATTGCGTCAGATGCTCGATGCGCCGCCGCTGGGCCCCGTCCGTCGGCATGAAGGGGTAGGCGCCGGCCGGTCCGGAGAAGGCCGGCTCTGCCGCAGGGGTCACCGCATCATGCGAGTTGCGTGCATCCGACAGGACCAGCTTGTGATCCCCCTCGCTGTGCTTGAAGTAGTAGTAGATGCCGTACTTCTCCATCAGGCGCAGGACGAAGTCGAGATCGGACTCGCGGTATTGCACGCAATAGTCGATTTCCGGTGGCGGCTCGCTGACGCGGTCCTCGAAGCTCGCCTTGTCCTCCTTGCCGAAGATCGTCTTGATGATGTCGATCGCCGTCTTGTTCTTGAAGATGCGGCAATCCGACCGCTGCGAGAGCAGCCAGAGCCAGGGTCGCAGCACGAAGCGATAATGGTCGAGATCCTTCTCGCGGCCGAGCCACTGCGCCTCGACCAGGACGCCGTTGAAGATCCGGTCCTCACCGCTCTTCAGCGTCATCTTGATGTGACATTTCTCGCCAATTAAATTTTGAAGATCGTCGCCACGAGAAGTACTCACCGCTTCGATCTGATAAACAAACAATTCGCTGAGAGCTTCCCGCGCTTCAAACTTTAAAAGCGAAAAGACATCTTGACCTGCCGGTGTCGTAAAGGAGGCAAGTCTTTTCGATTGTCCAAGGGCGGCGGCCATCAACCAAACCTCGTGGCTTGCGACAAGAGACGACTATTGACGCAGCAAACGCTGCGAGGCATAATTCGCGCCTTCAGTCTTCAACCGCCTCAGCGAACCTAAACGGGAGGAAGACCGTGCGCAAGCAGGCCCTTGTCATGGTTAGTGCCGCTCTTGCCGCAGGCTTCTGCGTCCTGTCGCCGATTTTTGCGCAGGCTCAAGCCTACAAGGCGGACGATATCGTCAAGCATTTCGGAGCTGCGAAGCCGAATCTCGGCGTTTCGCGCGGCCTTTGCGTCGGCACCGAGGCCGAATGCAACAAGGCCGGCCACGTCGTGAAACCGCCGACCGCCTTCGATCTCGTCGTCAAATTCAAGTACAATTCCGACGTGCTCGAACCCGAGGCGCGGGTGAATCTCGACGAGTTCGCCAAGGCGCTGAAGGATCCGCAGCTCTCCGCCAGCAGCTTCCTGGTCGAGGGGCATACCGACGCCAGCGGCACCGCGGACTATAATCTGAGCCTGTCGGAGCGCCGGGCCAAGGCGGTCGTGCGCTATCTCAGCGAGCGCGGCGTCGACACCGCCAAGCTCGTCCCGCGTGGCCTCGGCCAGAGCAAGCCCGTCGTCGCCGACAAGTTCTCGGCTGACAACCGCCGGGTCGAGACGCGACTGCAGGTGGAGTGACGGCCAGGCGGCCGGCTCGATAATCTCGATCGACCGTGAGGGGGCATGGCCGCGCTCAATTTCGCTGATCTGGCGAAGCCGATTTCGGCTGACGATCCCTGCGGCCCCGATCCGGACCTTGATCCGGACGTCATGAACGTCATTGCGCGTCTCGAAGTGGCGCTGCCCACCGCGTACTTCCGTCGCGACGATGAAGGGCGGCAAATCCCGTTCGATCGCAGCGCCATCGATTTTCCTGTGGCCTTCGGCGATCTCAACAAGATCCTGAAGCAGAGCCGCGACCTGCGCGCCTTCGTCCTGGCGGCTAAGCTTTCCCTGCTCAATCGCGACATCCCAGGCTTCGCCGGGTGCCTCGGGCTCATCGTGAACTATCTCGGGGACTATTGGGAGGAGGTCTATCCCAGGGCCGAGGATGGCGACTTCATCATGCGCGAGGTCGCGCTTCAGGGCCTCGACGAGAACGCCACGATCGCTTTGCCGCTCCAGCACGCGCCGTTGTTCATGAGCAAGCGGCTGGGTCCGGTGATGTTCCGCAGCCAGCTCGTCGCCTCGGGCGAGCTGCGTCCCGGAGAGGATGAGCAACATCCAGATGCCGGCGGGATCAATGCGGCGCTGAAGGAGGCGGAATTCTCCGATCTGACCGCGATGCTCGGCCATGTCACCGCGATCCGGGACGCGCAGTCCCGATTGCGCGCGATCTGGAGCGAGCGGCTCGGCGCCGACCAGGCGGTGACCTTCCCGCGGCTCGCTGGCCTGGTCGGGCAGATCATCACCTTTCTCGAAGCCGCGATCGAACGGAAGTCGCCGAGCGGGCAAGGCGCAGCCGTCGCCGAGGCGCCTGCCGTGGGCGGTGGTGCTGTGGCCGGGACGATGGTGGTTGCCGCGCTTCCGCCGGGTGTCTGCGCCTCCGTCGACGAAGCCCAGGCCGCACTGGCCGGCTGCCTCGCCTATTTCCGGCGCGTCGAGCCGTCGAGTCCAGCCGTGCTGTTGATCGGGCAGGCGCAGCGCCTGATCGGCAAGTCGCTGATCGAGGTCATCCAGATCATGTTCCCGGAGCACGTCGACAAGGCGATGCTCGAGATCGGCGAGGACACGAAATACCAGCTGCCCCTCGAACGCCTAGGTGGCGACGGCTCCGGCGGCGAAGAGGGCAGCGGCGACAACGACTACGCCTCCGATAGTGACGACGAGAGCTCGTCCTATGATGACGAGGAAAGTTCCTCCTATGACGAGGAGGAGAGCGCCGAGGAGGACGTTGCCGAAGAACCCGACGACGACCAGGCGCAGGACGCCGACGAGCAGTCGGAGAGCGATCAGCCGGAAGAGGAGATCGAGGCCGAACCCAAGCCGGAGGCCCCGGCAAAGGCTGCGCCCGTGCTCGCGATCACCGTCGCCAGCCGGGCGGAAGCGATCGCCCGGATGAGGGCCGTCGCCGGCTTCTACCGTCATGCCGAGCCGTCCAATCCGGTGCCCCTGCTGATGGACAAGGCCTGCGCGCTGGCGCAGCAAGATTTTCTCTCGCTCCTCGGCGATATCCTCCCTGACGTCGGCATAAGGCAGAGCAGCGGCGAATAAGTCGCGACGCTCCCCCGAAGGAGTGCCGCGCCTCATTCGTTCGGTGGATGCGGTGACGTCATCCGCCTGCAAAGCTGAGCTGGCTGGATCTGGCGCAGCCGCTGCGAGCAGTTCGACGAGAACTGTCAAGCGGTCGGCAAATGTGTATGGTATAGCGAGCTGGATCGTAAGCGTGGCATCACGCTCTCCTTGCGTGATGCCTCTAGAGGAAGGGGCGCCGTTATGGCCGGAGATTCAGGGCAGAAGTTCATTCGCCGCAATAGGCCGCCGCGGGTCCACATCACCTACGAAGACCCCTACAACGCCGACCAGAAGGTCGAGTTGCCTTTCGTGATGGGGGTGCTCGCCGATCTCTCGGGCAATGCCTCGGCGGTGGAGAAGCCGGATGTCGGCGAACGCAAGTTCCTCGATATCGATATGGACAATTTCGATCAGCGCATGGCCGCGATCGAGCCCGGTGCTGCTTTTGCCGTGCCGAACAAGCTCGGCGACGGAAGCGACAAGCTCTCCGTGTCGCTCAAGTTCAAGAAATTCGATGACTTCAACCCGGCTGCGATCGCCCGCCAGATTCCGGCTACGGCCAAGCTGCTGGAGGCGCGCGAGCAGCTCGCCAATCTGCTGCGCTACATGGACGGCAAGGTCGCGGCCAGCGACCAGCTCAAGGCCCTTCTCGCCGACCCGAACCTGATGGCGGCGCTGAAGGACAGGCTCGGCGAAAAGCCGGCTGGTGACGACAAGCAGGATGGCAACGGGTAAGCGAGGCGGCCATGGCGGAAGCACAGATCCAACAACCCGGCGCGGCAGCGGCTGAAACGCAAGGCGCCGAGGACTTCTCGGCACTGCTGAAGCAGAGCTTCAAGCCGAAGACCGAACGAGCGGCGACCGAGGTCGAAAATGCGGTCGCGACCTTGGTCAACCAGGCGCTCGCCGACTCGACACTGATCAAGGGCGATGTTCTCGATACGATCGAGGAGATGATCGCCCGGCTCGATGCCAAGCTCAGCGAGCAGATGAACGAGGTGCTGCACGCGCCGGAGTTCCAGAAGCTCGAAAGTGCCTGGCGCGGCCTCAACTACCTCGTCTTCAACTCCGAGACTGACTCGCAGCTGAAGATCAAGGTGATGAATGTCGGCAAGACCGAGCTTTACCGCAATCTCAAGACCTATCCCGGCGCCCGCTGGGACCAGAGCCCGCTCTTCAAGCAACTCTACGAGCAGGAGTTCGGTCAGCTCGGTGGCCAGCCTTTCGGTGCGCTCGTCGGCGACTATCACTTCAGCCACGCCCCGACGGACGTGCAGTTGCTGCGCGATCTCTCGAAGATCGCGGCCGCCGCTCACGCGCCCTTCTTCACCGGGGCCGACCCGAACCTGATGGGCATGGACTCCTGGACGGAGCTCTCCAACCCGCGCGATCTCGGCAAGGTCTTCGACACGCCCGACTACGCGGCCTGGAAGGGTCTGCGCGATGCGGCCGACTCCCGCTATGTCGGCCTGTGCCTGCCGCGGGTTCTGGCGAGGGTTCCCTACGGGGCCAAGTCCGAGCCGGTCGAGGAGTTCGCTTTCGAGGAGGACACCGACGGTCACAAGGGCGAGAAATACGCCTGGATGAACGCCGCCTATGCGATGGCAGTGAACATCAACCGGGCCTTCAAGGAGTATGGTTGGTGCACTCGCATCCGCGGCGTCCAGTCGGGCGGCGAGGTGCTGAACCTGCCGACCCATACCTTCCCGACCGATGATGGCGGCGTCGACCTGAAGTGCCCGACCGAGATCGCGATCAGCGACCGCCGCGAGGCGGAACTGGCCAAGTCCGGCCTGATCCCGCTGATCCACCGCAAGAACACGGACAAGGCGGCATTCATCGGCGCGCAGTCGCTCTACAAGCCCAAGGCCTTCTTCGGGCCCGATGGCGTCGCGGCGACGGCCTCCGACAACCTGTCCTCGCGTCTGCCCTACATGTTCGCCGTGTCGCGCTTCGCGCATTACCTGAAGTGCATGGTGCGCGACAAGATCGGCTCTTACAAGGAGCGCGAACCCCTGCGTCGCTGGCTGCAGGAGTGGATCACCGAATATGTCGACGGCGATCCGCTGAACTCCAGCGAGGAGACGAAGGCGCGCAAGCCCCTGTCCGATGCGCGTATCGACGTCTTCGAGGACGAGGAGAACCCTGGCTACTATTCGGCCAAGTTCTACCTCCGGCCGCACTTCCAGCTCGAGGGCATGGATATCGGCTTGAGCCTCGTCTCGCGCCTGCCGGCGCCCAAGACCTGAGACCCAGGCGCGCCTTACGGCGCGCCGGCCCCCCAGGACAATAGTTGGCCCTGCGCTTGCCGCGCAGGGAGAGTGGCGACGCATGGGGGGAGCTCTCCAGGCGACGCGAGTTCTATGCCTAAATCACCTCAATCAGCCAACAATTGGAGAGCATCATGGCAAGCGACTTCCTGCTTGAGATCGACGGCATCAAGGGCGAAAGCCAGGACGCCAAGCACAAGGACACGATCGAGATCGAGTCCTTCTCCTGGGGCGTCAGCAATTCCGGCACGCATGCGGCCGGGCATGGCGGCGGTGCTGGCAAGGCCAGCTACCAGGACCTGCACTGCACGGCCAACGTCAACAAGGCCTCGCCCACGCTGATGCTGAAATGCGCCACCGGCGAGCACATCAAGAAGGCCGTGCTGCATGTCCGCAAGCAGGGCAAGGGCCAGCAGGAGTTCTACACGGTCACCCTCGAGGACCTGCTCGTGTCGAGCTACCAGTCGGGCGACAGCACCGGTGGCAACCCGGTTCCGACCGACCAGTTCTCGCTGAACTTCGCCAAGATCAAGTACGAGTACAAGCCGCAGAACAAGGACGGCTCGCTCGGCTCGACCGTGACCGGCACCTACGATCTCAAGAAGAACGCAGAATAAAACGCGTCCGGTACCGGGTCCGCTGCGGTGGCCCCGGTACCGGGACCGGTCTTCGCGCCACGGCCTTGGCCAATGACGCGAGTTCCGTTTCCGTTGCGACCCGGGCTCCTCGTGATCGCGGCAGCGATCGCCAGGGGTCCATCGTTTTGAACAGCCTCGTCCGGGATAGTCCAGATGCTCGACCCCAAGGCGAAGAACCGGTTGCGGCCGCCGCTGATGTTCGCCTTCCGCGAGGCGCATCGCGCCAAGGACGCGAGGGTCCAGCTCGATCTGCGCGACGCCGGCGGAGAGCGCGTGGTCGCCGGGCGCCGCGCCGCGCCGCGGACCGCGATCACCGAGAGCAAGCTGCGCCAGGAGATCGCGATCGACCTGGAGACGCTGGTCAATACGATCAATTTCGGCTCCTCCACCGACCTGTCGCGCTTCGAGAACGTCCGCCGCTCCATCCTCAACCGAGGCTTCCCGGACATCCAGAACAAGTCGATCGACGAACACCGGGTCGAGGCGATCAAGACGGAAATGGCACAGGTCCTGCTCGCTTATGAGCCAAGGCTGTTGAAGCAGTCGATCGTGGTCGAGCGCGATGAGGCGCTCGACAAGGCGGAGCTCAAGATCCGCTTCGTCGTGCGGGCCGATCTCAATTGCGAGCCGCTCAATATTCCCGTGCAGTTCGTCGCCGATGTCGAGCTCGACACCGGCAAGATCGCGATCAAGAACCGGTAGCGCGGAATGAACCAGGAATTCCTCGACTTCTACAATCGCGAGCTCAGGCTCTTTACCGAGCATACGAAGGAGTTCGCCGAGGAATATCCCGGGATTGCCGAAAGGCTCGGCGGTCTGGTCGGCGAGCGCATGGACCCCATGGTCGGGGGCCTGCTCGAAGGCGCCGCCTTCCTCGCGGCGCGCGTGCAGCTCAAGCTCAAGCATGAGTTCCCGGAGTTCACCAACAACCTGCTCGAGCAACTGATCCCGAACTATCTCGCGCCGACGCCGTCGGCGCTGCTCGCCGGGATCGCGCCGACCTTTGGCGATCCGGCCCTGCGCGAAGGCGTCGAGGTGCCGCGCGGCTCCTATCTCGACGCGACCTATGTCGAGCGCGACCGGCGCGTCGCCTGCCGCTACCGGATGGGTTCGCCCGTGACGCTCTGGCCGTTCGACGTCGCCTCGGCCGAATACATCGCCGCGCCCGGGCGGCTGCAGGCGCTCGGGCTTCCCGCCGATGGCCGGGTGCTCTCGGGCCTGCGCCTGTCGCTGACTCATCGCATTGCCAGCGACCCGGCCGAGGAGCCATCGCCCGAGCAGGCGAGCAAGCTGCCGAACAGCTGGTTTGCCGGCTGCAAGACGCGCGATCTCACAGTGCACCTGCTCGGCACGGAAGCCGATGCGATCGCGCTCTATGAGCAGATCTTCGCCGATCGCCTCGGCCTCTACTTCCGCTATCTCGATGAATTCGGCGATCCCGTGGTGCTGTCCGGAGCGGAATGCGGGCTGGAGCAGATCGGTTTCGGCGAGGACGAGGCGCTGCTTCCGGCCGACACGCGGATCTTCCGCGGTTTCGACCTGCTGCGCGAACAGTTCTGGTTCCCGCGCAAGTTCCTCGGCTTCAAGCTGACGGGCCTCGACAAGGTGATGTCCCGGCTCAAGGCCAAGACGGTCGACATCATCGTCGTCTTCGACGAGGTCAATACGCGTCTGCCGGCGGCCGTCCAGCGCGAGATGTTCGCGCTCTATGCCGCCCCTGCGGTGAACCTGTTCGAGAAGACCACCGACCGCATCCCGGTGCGCCGGAACGAGCACGAATACCATGTCGTGCCCGATCGCAGCCGGATGCTCGACTATGAGCCGCACTCGATCCTTGACGTCTACGCCCATTACAGCGGCGGCCGCGACAAGCAGCCGGTCCACCCGCTGTATTCATCGCCGGAAGGCGCCTCGCCGACCCATGGCCTGCTCTATACGCAAAGACGCTTGCCGCGCCGGCGTTCGGTGGCCGAGCGCCGCGAGGGACGCGCGTCCGACTATACCGGCACCGAGATGTTCATCTCGCTCTACGAGCCGGCGACGGTGTCCGATGCCTCTGCCGTGGCAGAGCTCAGCATCCGGGCCCTCTGTTCCAACCGTCATTTGACCGAGCACCTGCCGACCGGGGTCGGCGGCGCCGACTTCCGCCTGATCGACAATGTCGTGCTCGACGTGACTTGTCTCGCCGGGCCGACCCCGCCGCGCGAGCCGATCGTCTCGCAGCTCCGTCTCCGTTCGGAGACGGCGAGCACCGGCGTCGTCACCTGGCGATTGATCAACCTGCTCAGCCTCAACCATCTCGGCCTCGTCCAGCGCGGGGCCGGCGAGAATGCCGAGGCGCTGCGCGAGATGCTCTCGCTCTTCGCCGACCTCGCCGACAGCGCCACCGAACGCCGCATCCGCGGCATCAAGAGCGTCGACAGCCGCCCGGTGATCCGGCGCTTCCCGCAGCGGGCCGGAACCGGGGCGGCCCGCGGACTCGAGATCACCGTGCTCTTCGACGAGAAGGCGTTCGAGGGCAGTGGCGTCTTCCTGCTGGGGGCGATCCTCGACCGCTTCTTCGCGGAATACGCCGCGATGAACCATTTCACCCAGACGGTGATCCGCACCGTCGAGCGCGGCGAGGTCATGCGCTTTCCGCCGCGCGCCGGCACGAGGCGCATCCTGTGAGCGAGAATGCGCCAGCCCTGCCGCCGCCGGCCGCACTCGAAGACCTGCGCGTCGAGCCGCCCTTCGTCGAGGGGCTGCGGTCCGAGCCCTGGCGGCACGACTTCTATGCGGTCCTGCGCCGGATCGAGCGCAGCTTCCCGGAACGCGAGCGCATCGGCGACGTCGCCGCGCGGCGCGACGAATATGTCGCGCTCGGCGAGCAGCCCTATATGGATTTCCCGGCCTCGACCGTTGCCGAGGCCGACCGCGACCAGCAGGGGCGCCTGCGGGTCTTCGTCAAGTTCCTAGGCCTGCTCGGCCCGCAGGGCGCACTGCCGCTGGCGACGACCGAGGAGAGCTATCACTGGCAGCTTCTCCGCGACGATGCCTTCCCGCGCTTCCTCGACATCTTCAACAATCGCTTCCTGCAGCTCTTCTATCGAGCCTGGGCGGATTCGCGGCCGGTCGCGCAGCATGACCGGCCTGACAAGGACCGCTTCATCGCCTATGTCGGCAGCATGGCGGGCCTGGGTTCCACGCCCTATCAGAACCGTGACAGCGTCCCTGATCCCGAGAAGCTCGCCCATGCCGGGCTCACCGGCGCGCAGGCCAAGTCGGCCTCGCGCCTGCGCAGCCTGCTCGCCGGGCTCTTCGACATCGAGGTCGAGGTCGAGCAGTTTGTCGGCATGCGGTTGGTCTTCGACCCGGAGGACCGGACCAAGCTCGGCCGCGGCCAATGCGCCTTGGGCAGCAATGTCCTGCTCGGTGCCAGCGTCTACAGCGTCGAGGACAAATTCCGGGTCAAGCTGGTCGCGCGCGACCTCGATCAGTTCAACCGCTTCCTGCCGAACGGGGACCGGTGCGAACCTCTGGCGGACGCGGTCTTCTTCTATCTCGGCGAGCAGTTCGAATGGGATGTCGAGCTTGCTCTGCCGGTCGGTAAGGTCCGGCCGATGCAGCTCGGCCGTTTCGGCGCGCTCGGCTGGTCGAGCTGGGTCTCACCGAACTGGGACGTGGCCGACGGTACCTTGCGCCGCGACGCCCGTTTCCATCCCGCCGAACGCATGCGGCTGAAGCGCAGCCAGAAACAACAAACGAAACGATAGAGCGGGATGCGAAAAAGTGGGTACCGGTTTTTCGCATGAATCCCGCTCTAAACTTTTGGAACCGATCACGTTTATGATTTTGGATCGTGTCGATCCAAAATCATCGTGATCTAGGAGGCAGCCATGGCCGATATCAGTCTCGAAGCCGTCACCGGCAAACTCAACCGCGTCGGCTATGAAGCCTTTATTCAGGCGCTGCGCCAGGCCAAGGGGGCCGGCAACCGCAATGTCGAGCTGGCGCACTGGCTCGCCCAGATCTTGCAGCGGCGCTCGACCGATATCGGGCTGACCGCGCAGCATTACGGCCTCGACATGGCCCGCCTCGCCACTGATATCGGCGGCGTCATCGAGGGCTTCCGCAAGAACGAGACGGAGATGCCCGGCGTCGCCAACAACGTCGTCGATGTACTCGACCGCGGCTGGCATTACGCCACGCTGTTCTTCGGCGAGACCCAGATCCGGACCGGCCATGTCCTGGTCGCGGCCCTGAAATCGCTGGAGCTGAAGCGGGCGCTGACCGGCATCTCCAAGGAGTTCGGCAAGATCCCGGTCGAGGAGCTCGCCGCCGGCCACGCCAAGATCTGGAAGGACTCCGAGGAAGAGAACCTGCGGCCGATGGACGGCTCGGGGCTTCGCGCTGCCGGCACGCCGGGCGCCGAGCAGGCCGAGGGAGCCAAGGGTACAACCGCGCTCGACCGCTTCTCGCAGGACCTGACCGAGAAGGCCCGCTCGGGCACGATGGACCCGATCCTTGGCCGCGACGACGAAATCCGCCAGGTCATCGACGTGCTGATGCGCCGGCGCCAGAACAATCCGATCCTCACCGGCGAGGCCGGCGTCGGCAAGACCGCGATCGCCGAGGGCTTCGCCCAGCGCATCGTCGCCGGCGACGTGCCGCCGCCACTGCGCGGGGTCAAGGTCTGCGCCCTCGATATCGGCCTGATGCAGGCCGGCGCCTCGATGAAGGGCGAGTTCGAGCAGCGTCTGCGCTCGGTGATCGACGAGGTCCAGTCCTCACCGACGCCGGTGATCTTGTTCATCGACGAGGCGCATACGCTGATCGGCGCCGGCGGGACTGCCGGCACGGGCGATGCCGCCAACCTGCTGAAGCCCGCCCTAGCCCGCGGCACGCTGCGTACCATCGCGGCGACCACCTGGTCGGAATACCGCCAGTATTTCGAGAAGGATCCGGCGCTGACCCGGCGCTTCCAGCCGGTGCAGGTCGACGAGCCGGATGTCGTGCGCTGCTGCACCATGCTACGCGGCCTGATCGGGCCGATGGAGAAGCACCACAAGGTTCGCATCTCCGACGCCGCCATCGTCGCCGCCGTCCAGCTCTCCTCGCGCTACATCCCGGCTCGCCAGCTGCCCGACAAGGCGGTGAGTCTGCTCGATACGGCTTGCGCCCGCGTCGCCATTAGCCAGACCGCGACGCCGGCGGCGATCGAGGATGCCCGCGTCGCCATCGCCGCGCTGGAGAAGGAGAAGCTCGCCCTGATCGCCGACAAGGATCTCGGCGACGCCACCGACGAGCGCCTCGGCAAGATCGAGGAGGAGAGCGCAGCGCTGACGGCGAAGCTGGAGGCGCTCGAAGCCGACTGGGCTTCCGAGCTCGCCCTCGTCGAGGAGATCACGCTGCTGCGCGGCAAGCTCGGCGAGAAACAGGCCACTGAGGCTGTTCCTGCTGATGGCGAAGCAACGGCCGATGCCGCGCCCGCCGAAGCGCCGGCCGATCCCGAGGCGACGCGCGCCAGCCTCCGCGAAAAATTCGATGCGCTCGGCGCGATCGATCCGGCGGGCCGGATGATCTACGCCCATGTCGACGAGCAGTCGGTCGCCTCCGTCGTCTCCGACTGGACCGGCATCCCGGTCGGCCGCATGGTCAAGGACGAGATCGAAACCGTGCTCAACCTCGCGCAGACACTGAACAAGCGCGTGGTAGGGCAGGGGCATGGCATCGGCATGATCGCCAAGCGCATCGAGACCAATCGCGCCAAGCTCGACAATCCGAACAAGCCGATCGGCGTGTTCATGCTCTGCGGCCCCTCCGGCGTCGGCAAGACCGAGACGGCGCTGGCCCTGGCGGAGTCGCTCTATGGCGGCGAGCAGAACGTCATCACCATCAATATGAGCGAGTTCCAGGAGGCGCACACCGTCTCGACATTGAAGGGCGCGCCTCCCGGCTATGTCGGCTATGGCGAGGGCGGGCGGTTGACCGAGGCCGTCAGGCGCAAGCCCTATTCGGTGGTGTTGCTCGACGAGGTCGAGAAGGCCCATCCGGATGTGCACGAGCTGTTCTTCCAGGTCTTCGACAAGGGCACGATGGAGGACGGCACCGGCCGGCGCATCGACTTCAAGAACACGCTGATCATCCTGACCTCGAATGTCGGCACCGACGAGATCATGCGCATGGCGGGCGACGAGACGAGCCGCCCGGACGCCGAGGAACTCGCCGTCGCGCTGCGGCCGGCGCTGCTCAAGGTCTTCCCGCCGGCGCTGATCGGGCGCCTGGTGACGATCCCCTATTATCCGCTCTCCGGCGAGATGCTGGGCGGCATCGTGCGCC
Source organism: Methylobacterium sp. (assembly GCA_013823325.1). GTDB lineage: Bacteria > Pseudomonadota > Alphaproteobacteria > Rhizobiales > Beijerinckiaceae > Allobosea > Allobosea vestrisii. The sequence goes on along the minus strand of PNLY01000002.1, from coordinate 69,608 downwards.
TGCAGCTCGGCCGCATCGGCAAGCGCCTGCGCGACAACCACAACGCCGCCTTCATCTATGATGACGCGGTGGTCGAGCACATCGTCGCCCAGTGCAACGACCCGGATTCGGGCGGGCGCATGATCGACAACATCATCACCAACTCGATGCTGCCGGCACTCTCGCGCAGCATCCTCAACCTGCAGCTGGAGAAGAAGCCGCTGACCGAGGCCAAGGTCACGATCGAGGACGGCGCCTTCCACTATTCCTGCAGCTGAGACGCGGCGTGAGGGCGTCAATCGTCAGGCAGCATAAGGTCGTTCTTGAGGTCGTCGACCGTCAGATGCTCGCGCGCCCACTCTGCGGCGGGAGTGCGCGGGTATTGCGCGATGAGCTCGCGCAGCTGTCTGATCGCTTCCTGGTATTTGCCCTTGAAGGCATAGGTATTGAGAATGAAGCTCTTGAAGCGGTCGGCTGCTCTTGCCACCGCGTCGAGGTCCCAGCTCCGCGTGCCTTCGCTGTCCATCACGAACTTGCCGTTGGGAAAGACGGTGACGGTGTCGCCCTCATAGCTCCAGTCGTTGGCGGAAACGACCTGGACATCGATCGCAGCAGTTGTCGGAACGTTGAAGATGGCGGCGACACGCTTCAGGTAGACCAGTCCCGCGCCGTTGCTCTTGCCGGTGAAGCGCCCGGGTACCGTGTTCCTGAAGCTGGCGTCGCGAGGGTCGGCGCCGGGCTTCATGATATCCGTCTCGCTGGCGACGCCGCAGCCATGGATCTCCAGACGTCCTCCCGTGGCGAAGACGCCGCGCAACTGAGCATAGTCGATCGAAGTGGTGTAGTAGTTCCACATGCCGGGAAAGAAGAAGACGCCGCTGTTGCCGTGGCCGACCATGCGCATCACGCGGACGCGGTCGCCCGGACCGACGACGCTCTTCACCGCGTTGATCACCTCCTTGGTGCTGGCGCGGTCATGCGTACCGACCGCGGCTGTCGGCAGCCCGCCGGGAGATCGCGGATTCTGCGCATAGAGGCCCGCGAAAAACGGCTCGGAACGATTGAACAGGTGGACCGCGATGTCTCTGGGCATGTCCAATTCCGTAAAGGGAGGAGGGGGCCGATACGCTTCCTGTCGTCGTCAGCGAAGTTGTCGATCGGCTCCGGTGCGGGCGCGATCCTGTGGCACATTAGCGTAACGCCCGTCGCGGCAAAGGCTCCAATGCTCTATACTGGTGTCGTAGAAGCCTGCCTCGCCCCGCGATTGGCGGCCTGACTGGACCGGAGTGAGAGTGATGCAGCCGGTTCGGCTGAAGCGACGGCCTGACGAGGCCGCCAGCACGACTTCTCTCCAACCGGAGAGCCAAACGCCACGGCGTCCGCGCAGCGGTGGCCGATCGGGCGGGCGTGGCGGCCTGTTGCCATGGTCGCTGGCGGTGCTGGCGATCATCGGTGCGGGCGTCACCGGCTATCTGCTCTATGAGGAGAAGAGCCGCGTCGCCGCGCTCCAGCAGGAGCAGGCGATCCTGCAGAGCAGCTATGACGAGAAGCTCAAGGCCCTGCAGCGCCGCCTCGTCAGCGCGATCGTCGCCTCCGGCAATTCGCCCGGCCTGCCGGCGCAGCCGGGCCAGCCCGCCGCCTCCGGCAAGGCCGGCGACCAGCTCGCCGACCTGATCACCCGGCAGATCGAGCTTGAGGCCCGCCAGGCCCTGCTCGGCGCGCTCACTGGCCAGGCGGTTGGGCCGATCCTGCCGCAGGGCGGCGCGCAGGCGCCGGGCGGCAACCAGTTCGCCGAAGGGCAGAATATCCTCGACCGCGTCAATCCTGCCGTGCTGGCGCAGCAGCGGCGGCAGGTCGCGGCAGCGGTCAAGGCAGCTGAGACCATGTCGCTCGACCAGCGCATCGCCATCCTCGGCCAGTCGCTCGACCGGGTGCAGAACGGCCAGAACCAGCAGCTTCCGGCGCTCGGTCGCCAGCTCGTTGGCCGCGTGCAGGAGGTGAAGACGGCGCTGACCGAGATCGGGCTCGACCCGGCCAAGGTCAAGCTGCCGCCGGGCCGGCCGGGCATGGGCGGCCCGCTCATCCCGATTACGGTGAAGCCCGGCACCTTCGAGCATGCGCTGATGCAGCTCGGCGAGGCGAGGGCGTTCTTCAGCCGCTGGCGCGACCTTGCGGCCATCGTGCCGTTCCAACGCCCGGTCCCCACCGACGACACCACCACCAGCAATTTTGGCCCGCGTTCCGATCCGTTCACCGGCGGCACCGCGATGCATGCCGGCATGGACTTTCGTGGGGAGACCGGCACGCCGGTGCATGCTGCCGGAGCAGGGAAGGTGCTTCGTGCCGAGGTCGCGGGCGGCTATGGCAATCTCGTCGAACTCGATCACGGCAATGGCGTGACGACGCGCTATGGCCATCTCTCGGCCTTCGATGTAAAGGCCGGCCAAATCGTGGCCGCCGGCCAGGTGATCGGCCGCATCGGCTCGACGGGGCGCTCGACCGGCCCGCATCTGCACTATGAAACGCGCCTGTCGGACGAGGCACGCAACCCGCTGAAATTCATCCAGATCGGCGACAAGTTGGCTGTCGGGCCGAGCGGGTTGCGCTGACGCTACCCGACGACCTGCCAGGCGCTGCCGGTGTCATAGAAGAAGCGTTCCTCGGCGATGCGGTCGCCCTGCCAGCGTTGGAAGGCGAGCTCTTCGAGGCGGCGGGTGACGCCCTCCTTGTCGGTGGCGTCGAAGATCCAGCGGACGACGACATGGTCGCCATCGACCAGCACCGCGACGGGCGGATGGGTGTGCATCTTCTCCAACCGGGCCAATGCCCGCGCCTCATGCGCCATCAGCGCCTCGCGGCCGCGCCGCGGCTCGTTGGCGTTCTCCTGCATCGTGGCGTCGTCGGTATAGAAATCGCGGATCGCGCCGACATGGTCGCCGCTGACGACGGCGTCGACGAAGGCATCCACTCGGGCGCGCTCAGGCATAGTCATCTCCATCTCGTCAGGCCGAGATGGGGAAGGATAACCGCGTTCTCTACCGAGAGTGTCAGCATCAGCCCCGGCGCTTCGGTGCTCCGGGCTTGGTCGGCACTTGCGGGGCGACCGGATCACTGGCGGGAAACGTGTCCTTCAGCGCCTTGTCGAGCTGCTTTTCAGCCGAACCGCCTGCCTTCTTCTCGTCCTCGCGCTGCTTGCGCTGCTCCTTGCGCAAGCTTTCCACCGCCTGGTTCGCGGAATTCGCCATGGTCATCCCCCTGTTGCAATGCAGGGCCGAGCCTGCGTGCCCGCTCAACGCGGGGGCCGGAGCGAAAGTTCCCTTCGCGGAGGGCCGGCCGCGCTGGTGTTCGCCATGCAAGCCGGGCAGTGCGGGAAGGATCTTCTCCTTCCCGCTCGAAATAAGAAATTTCACGCTACTCGATGTAAATTGATTGGCTGGCATTCAGGTTATATGTGGATTGTTCGATTTACAGAACATCCCACTGACCGGTGATACGGCGGGTGGCGGCAGGCGAGGGTAGCATTGAGCTGTCCGCGTCGGCCTCGCCTGCGCAGAGCAAGCACATGTTCGAGTTGCAGGAACAGGCCGAAAACCTCAATGCTGCGTTCGGAACGTCGAATGCAGCCGAGCGCCTCGCGGGACTGGTGCGGCATGTTGCAGGCCGTATCGTCTTCACCACCAGCTTCGGCCTGGAGGATCAGGTCGTCACCCACCTGATCGCCACCCAGAACCTGCCGGTCGAGATCGTCACGCTCGATACCGGCCGGCTCTTCGGCGAGGTCCATGCGCTCTGGGCGCAGACCGAGGCGCGCTACGGCATCGCGATCACGCCGTTCTATCCGCGCCACGACGCCGTCGCGGACTTCGTGCTCGGCCACGGCATCAACGGCTTCTACAATTCGATCGAGGCCCGCAAGGCCTGCTGCAATGTCCGCAAGGTCGAGCCGCTCGGCCGGGCGCTCGCCGGAGCCGCCGCCTGGATCACCGGTCTGCGCGCCGACCAGTCGGCCTCGCGCGGCGGGGTCGCCCTTGCCCAGGTCGATGCGGAACGAGGGCTGATCAAGCTCAATCCCCTGCTCGACTGGTCGCGCGACGAGGCGCTGGCCTTCGCGCGCGCGAATAATGTTCCGCTCAACCCGTTGCACGAGCAGGGTTTCCTTTCGATCGGCTGCCAGCCTTGCACCCGCGCCATCCAGCCCGGCGAACCGGAGCGCGCCGGACGCTGGTGGTGGGAAGAAGAGGCCGCCAAGGAATGCGGCCTGCATGTTGGCCCGGATGGTCGGCTGGTGCGGTCGAAGCCGGCCGCGGAGGTTTTGGCGTGATCCAGCTCAGTCATCTGCAGAAGCTCGAAGCCGAGGCGATATTCATCATCCGCGAGGTCGCCGCGACCTGCGAGAAGCCTGTGCTGCTCTATTCGATCGGCAAGGACTCGGCCGTCCTGCTGCATCTCGCCATGAAGGCCTTCTATCCCGGCAAGCCGCCATTCCCGCTGCTCCATGTCGATACGACCTGGAAATTCCGGGACATGATCGCCTTCCGCGACCAGACCGCCAGCCGGCTCGGGCTCGACCTGATCGTGCACATCAACGAGGAGGGCGTGCGCGCCGGCGTCAACCCCTTCGCCTCCGGCTCGCGCCTGCACACCGACGTGATGAAGACGCAAGGCCTGAAGCAGGCCCTCGACAAGCACGGCTTCGACGCGGCCTTTGGCGGCGCCAGGCGCGACGAGGAGAAGAGCCGGGCCAAGGAGCGGGTGTTCTCGCTGCGCTCGGCCCAGCACCGCTGGGATCCGAAGAACCAGCGGCCCGAGCCCTGGCGGCTGTTCAACACGCGCAAGGCCCAGGGCGAGAGCTTCCGCGTCTTCCCGCTGTCCAACTGGACCGAGAAGGACGTCTGGGACTACATCGCGCTCGAGAACATTCCGGTCGTGCCGCTCTATTTCGCCGCGCCTCGTCCGGTGGTGCGCCGCAACGGCGCCTGGATCATGCGCGACGACGAGCGCATGGAGCTGCTGCCCGGCGAGACGCTCGAGACCCGCATGGTCCGCTTCCGCACGCTCGGCTGCTACCCGCTGACCGGGGCGGTCGAGAGCGAGGCGACGAACCTCACCGACATCATTGCGGAAATGCGGTCGTCACGCTCCTCGGAGCGCGAGGGACGCGTCATCGACCATGACGGCTCCGGCTCGATGGAGCAGAAGAAGCAGGAAGGCTATTTCTGATGGCGGCGCTCGCGACGTTGAAGGGCCAGCCCGCTCCGGCCGGCCAGCCGCATCCCGCCAACGACCAGGGCCAGAGCACCGAGGGCAGCGCCCGCGCGTTGTTGCGCTTCATCACCTGCGGCTCGGTCGACGACGGCAAGTCGACGCTGATCGGCCGCATCCTCTACGAGGCCGGCGCGGTCTTCGACGACCAGCTCACTGCGCTCGACAACGATTCCCGCAAATTCGGCACGCAAGGCGCGGCGCCGGACTTCGCCCTGCTGGTCGACGGGCTCTCGGCCGAGCGCGAGCAGGGTATCACCATCGATGTCGCCTATCGCTATTTCTCGACCGACCAGCGCAGCTTCATCGTCGCCGACACGCCCGGCCACGAGCAGTATACCCGCAACATGGCGACCGGCGCCTCGACCGCCGATCTCGCTATCATCCTGATAGACGCGCGCAAGGGCCTGCTGCCGCAGACGCGCCGGCATTCCTTCATCGTCTCGCTGGTGGGCGTCCGCCATGTCGTCGTCGCCGTCAACAAGATGGATCTGGTCGGCTATGACCAGGCGGTCTTCCGCCAGATCGAGCAGGACTATCGCAACGCGGTCGCAGGGCTCGGTTTCGCCAGCATCGACTTCGTCCCGGTCTCGGCTCGCGACGGCGAGAACGTCACCAGCCTGTCCAGGCTGACGCCCTGGTATCGCGGCCCGGCGCTGCTGCCGCTGCTCGAATCCGTCGTGGTCGTCGCCGAGGCGGAAGTCGAAGCCGGCTTCGCGCTGCCGGTGCAATGGGTCAACCGGCCCGATCTCGATTTCCGCGGCTTCGCCGGCACCATCGCGCGCGGACGCCTGCGCGTCGGCGATGTGGTCGCGGCGCTGCCGTCGGGCCGACGCAGCACGATCGCCCGCATCCTCGCCCCCTCGGGCGACGTCTCGCAGGCGAGCGCCGGCCAGTCGGTGACGGTCACGCTTGCCGACGAGATCGATATTTCGCGCGGCGACGTCATCGCTTCGGTGATGCAGTCCCCGGTGGTTAAGCAGGAGCTGCAGGCGCGCCTGCTCTGGACCGGTGAGGCGGCGCTGCGCGAGGGCGGCGAGTTCATCCTCAAGCTCGCCACCGCGAGCGCCAACGCCCAGATCGTCCGCCTGCACCACAGCGTCGACATCGAGAGCTATGCCGAGGCGCCGGCGCAGAGCCTGGCGATGAACGGCATCGGCCTGGCGACGCTGGCTCTCGACCGGCAGCTCGCCGTGCTCGACTATACGAGCAGCCGCGAGCTCGGCGGCTTCATCCTGATCGACAGGCTGAGCAACCAGACGGTCGCCTTCGGATTTGTCGAGACGCGTGCGAATAAATCTAACGAGCGTTTGGCCAAAGGTCCCAGCACGGCCGGCCGCACGGTCCTGCGTCTCGTCGGCTGGCGTGGTGCTCAAGAGCGGCGTGCCTGGTTCGAGGCTGCGAGCTGGCGTCTGGCAAGCGGATGGGTGGTCTTTGCAGCGGTTGCTCTGTCGACAGGGCAATTGGGGCTGGCAGCCGCACTGGGGCTAGGCGATATCGCGCTGAGGCCGCTGCTGAAGGGCCTGCATGCCAGATTGTGGACGAGGAGGGCGCCGCCTGCGCTTTATGACGGAGCGGGGATCTAGGCGCGGGAGGTCTGAAGAGCGCCGGACGGCCTTCTGCCGGCCCGGCGTTGCGCAAGCGGTGTCAGGCCGCCTGGGAATAGGTCGCGCCAGCGGAAGTCTTTGCCCCGAGCTGGTAGGTCTGGCCATAGGCTTCCGACGCGCCGCTGATCTCCGCCGGCGGCGGAGGCGGAGGCGGCCGGTGCGCGGCACGGTCTTCCATCTGCTTCTTGAAGTCGGCCATCTCCTCCTTGGAGATCTTGCCGTCCTTGTCCGCATCCATCGCGGCGAAGAGGCGGCTGAGCAGGCCGTTCGAGCTGTCGCCGTCGGGCGCGACCGCCTTCAGGAACTCGTCCTTGGCAACGCTGCCGTCTGAATCGGCATCGAGCTTGGCGAAGTAGTTCTTGTCCTCGCCTTCCTTGGCGTCGGTCTTGGTACTGGCCGTGTCCGACTGGAGCATCAGCAGAAGGGCCTGCATCTGCTGTTCGGCTTTCTCCGCCTTCGCCTTGAAGGCGTCCGCTTCCGCCTTGCTGACCGAGCCGTCCTGGTCGGTATCCATCGCCTTGAACAGTTTCTCTGTCTTGGCGCTATCGGCGCCTTTCGGCGCGCCGGCGGAGAACTCGGCGAGGTTGAGCACCCCGTCGCTATTGCCGTCGAGCTTGTCGAAGCTCGGCGGTTTGCCTGGCGGTGGCGGGCGAAAGCCCCCAGCGCCGCTGATACTCGTCATGCGATACTCCTGACGATTCACCGCCCGGATCAGGCGGCGCCGTTGAGTATCGTGGCTAATTCTTGGTAAATTCCTACGGGAAGATTCAGCTCGGCAGCACCGCTGTCGCCTCGATCTCGACCATCGCCTCCGGCTCGACCAGGGCTGGAACGGAAACCACCGCCATCGCCGGGAAATGCCGGCCGAAATTGGCGCGGTAGACCGGGCCGAGCTCGGCCAGGCTGTTGCGATAGGCTGCGATGTCGGTGACGTACCAGGTCAGCCGCACGATATCCTCGACCTTGCCGCCGCCGGCCTCGACCACCGCCTTGATGTTGGCGAGCGTCTGTCCGATCTGGGCGACAAAGCCCTTGGCGAAGACGCCCTTGGCATCCCAACCAACGAGGCCGCCGGTCACCAGCACCTTGCCTTCCGCGACCATGCCGTTGGCGTAGCCGCGCGGCTGCGGCCAGCCTTCGGGCAGGACGGCGCGGGCGCGGCGCGAAGCGGAATCGGAGGGCGGCATGCCGCTGGTCATGGCGTTGTCTTTCTCAAGCAATAGTCAGGAGGCCGAGGCTTCCTGGCGCGCGATCTCGCGCAGGGCGAAGCGCTGCAGCTTCCCGGTAGAGGTCTTCGGCAGGGTTGTCACGAAGGCGATGGCTCGCGGGTATTTGTAAGGCGCGATCGATGCTTTGACATGATCCTGCAGTGCCTTGGCCAGGACGGCATCGCCAATGAAGCCTTCGCGCAGCAGCACATAGGCCTTCACGATCTGGCCGCGCTCGGGGCAGGGTGCGCCGACGACGCCGCATTCGGCCACCGCTTCATGCGTCAGCAGGCAGGCTTCGACCTCCGGCCCGGCGATGTTGTAGCCGGCCGAGATGATCATGTCGTCGGAGCGGGCCTGGTACCAGAAATAGCCGTCGCCATCGCGCAGATAGGTGTCGCCGGTGACGTTCCAGCCATCGAGAATATACTTGGCCTGGCGTGGATCGGCGAGGTAGCGGCAGCCTGTGGGCCCGCGCACGGCGAGGCGCCCCGGCGTGCCGTCGGGCACCTCCTTGCCGTCCTCGTCGACGATCTTCGCCTCATAGCCGGGCACAGGCAGGCCGGTCGAGCCGGGCCGGATCTTGTCGCGTGGCGCGCCGATGAAGATGTGCAGCATCTCGGTCGCGCCGATGCCGTCCATCAATGGCAGCCCGGTCGCCGCTTGCCAGGCATCGAAGGTCGCCTTCGGCAAGGCCTCGCCGGCCGAGACGCAGATACGCAGCGATGACAGGTCGCGCTCGGCGAGCTTGCCGAGCATGGCGCGATAGGCGGTCGGCGCGGTGAAGCAGACCGTCGCGCGATAGCGCTCGATCGCCTCGGCCAGATCGGTCGGCGCCACCTTGGCCGGCAGGATGCAGGCGGCGCCGATCCGCAAGGGGAAGAGCACGATGCCGCCGAGCCCGAAGGTGAAGGCGAGCGGCGGCGAGCCGATGAAGCGGTCGTCGGGCGCAGCCTGCAGCACGCGTGCGCCATAGGCGTCGCAGATCGCCAGCAGGTCGCGCTGGAAATGCATCGTGCCCTTGGGCTCGCCGGTGGTGCCCGAGGTGAAGGCGATCAGGCAGACATCGTCCTGCGCCGTGTCAGCCGGCTCGAAGACGTCGTAGCCGGCTTTGTCCATCAGCATTTCAAGCGCGCCGTCGCCCCATGTGACGATGGTCGAGAGCTCCGGCGCAAGCTGTTGCGCTGCCTTGAGTTCATCGACCAGCGTCGCGTCGCAGAGCGCCAGCCCGATCTTTGCCTTGCGGATCGGATAGGCGAGCTCGCCGGCCCGCAGCATCGGCATGGTCGCCACCACGACGCCCCCGGCCTTCAGCACGGCGAAATAGGTCGCGACCATCGTCGGCGTGTTGGCGGCGCGCAGCAGCACGCGATTGCCCGGCACCATGCCAAGATCGCGCGTCAGTACATTGGCGATACGGTTCACCGTCTCTGCGAGCGCCCGATAGCTCCAGGTGTCGCTCGGTCCGATCACCGCATCGCGCTCGCCACGCCCCTCGGCGACGTGCCGGTCGACAAATTCAGTGACGACGTTCAGCCGCTCCGGGTAGCTCAGCCCGGCGGCTGCGAGGTCGAGGCGCGGCCAGCTTTCGCGCGGCGGCAGGTTGTCCCGCGCGAAACTGTCGACATGTCCCGACCGCATGAGATCTGCGGTACCCATCTCGTTCCCCTGGCTCTTTTGGCCCTATTTCAGCAGGTCGCGCGCTATCACGACCTTCTGCACCTCGCTGGCGCCCTCGTAGATCCTGAGCGCCCTGATCTCGCGATAGAGTTCCTCGACCTTGACCCCGCGGGTGACGCCGAGCCCGCCATGGATCTGCACGGCGCGGTCGATCACCTTCTGGGCGTTCTCGGTCGCGACCAGCTTGGCCAGCGCCGCCTCGCGCGTGACGCGGGGCGCCCCCCGGTCCTTGGTCCAGGCGGCCCTGTAGACGAGGAGGGCGGCGGCATCGACCTCGGTCGCGCTCTCGGCGATCGCGGCCTGCGAGAGCTGGAGGTCGCCGAGCGTGCCGCCGAAGAGCTTGCGGCTCTTCGCATGCGACACGGTCTCGTGCAGCGCCCGGCGGGCGAAGCCGAGCGCGGCGGCGCCGACCGTCGAGCGGAAGATGTCGAGCGTCGCCATCGCCACCTTGAAGCCGTCGCCCGGCCCGCCGATGCGGTTCGCGGCAGGGATGCGACAGTCATCGAAACGCAGGGTCGCGAGCGGATGCGGCGCGATCACGTCGATACGCTCGACGATCGAGAGACCGGGCGTATCGGCCTCGACCAGATAGGCCGAGAGGCCGCGCGCGCCCGGCGCCTCGCCCGAGCGGGCGAAGACGACGTAATGGTCGGCGATGCCGCCATTCGAGATCCACGTCTTCTCGCCGTCGATCCGGACATGGGTGTTGCCGTCCGGCGTGGCGGTCGTCGCCAGTGCCGCGACGTCGGAGCCGGCCTCCTTCTCGGAGAGCGCGAAGGCTGCGATCCTCTCGCCACGCGCCACCGCCGGAAGAATGCGCGCCTTCATCTCGGGTGAGCCGGCGACACTGATCGATCCCGTACCCAGCCCCTGCATGGCGAAGGCGAAGTCGGCTAGCCCGTCGCGGGCGGCCAAAACCTCGCGGGCGAGGCAGAGCGTGCGCACGTCCAGCGTGGCATGCAATCCGCCATATTCGGCCGGCACTGCTGCCCTGAGGAAGCCGGCTTGCCCCAGCGCCTTCACCCGGGCGCGGCAGGCCTCGTCGACATCGTCATGCGGCAGGCCGGGCAGGGTAGCGTCGGCCCAGGCCGAGAGACGCTCCGCGAAGTCGCGGTGATGGGCCTCGAAGAAAGGCCAGTCGAGCGTGTCGCCAAGAATGCTTGTGCCGAGCGAAGCCATCTCAGTTCCCTTCGAACACCGGTTTCCGCTTCTCGGCGAAGGCGTGATAGGCGCGGGAAAAGTCCTCGGTCTGCATGCATAGGGCCTGAGCCACCGCTTCCGCCTCGATGGCGGACTCGACCGACATCGCCCATTCCATTTCGAGCATGCGCTTGGTCATGGCGTTGGCGAATGTCGGCCCGTCCGCGAGCTCGGCGGCGAGCGCCCGTGCCTCGGCGAGCACGGTGTCGCGGGCGATCAGCCGGTTGAGGAAGCCCCAGCGCTCGGCTTCCTCGCCCTTGAGCACCCGGCCGGTATAGAGCAGCTCGGCGGCGCGGCCCTGGCCGATGATGCGCGGCAGCATCGCGCAGGCGCCCATGTCGCAGCCGGCGAGGCCGACGCGGTTGAACAGGAAGGCGATCTTGGTCTCGGCCGTGCCGAGGCGCAGATCGGAGGCCATGGCGATGATCGCGCCGGCACCGGCGCAGATGCCGTCGATCGCGGCGACGATGGGCTGCGGGCAGGCGCGCATGGTCTTGACCAGCTCGCCGGTCATCCGGGTGAATTTGAGCAGGTCCTTGGTGTCCATCGCGACCAGTGGTCCGATGATCTCGAAGACGTCGCCGCCTGAGGAGAAGTTGCCGCCGGCGCCCGTCACGACGATCGCCTTGACCGCTTCCTCCTTCTGCGCCGCCAGGAAGAAATCGGTGAGCTCGCGATAGCTCTCGAAGGTCAGCGGGTTCTTCTTCTCCGGCCGGTTCAGCGTCACGGTCGCGACCTTGCCGGCGACCGAGAGCTGGAAATGCTGCGGCTTGAAGCCGGAGAGCGGCAGGGTGACGGGGTTGGCGCTGCTCATTGGTTCCCTCCCGCCGCGGTCGGCGTGCCGTTCTGGCGGTTGCTGATGGCCTGGTGCAGCGAGGCCTTGGCCCCACCGAGCAGCCGGAAAAGCTGGCCGATCTCGGCGGGTCCAAGCCCGGCGAAGAGTTCGGCGATCCAGTCCTCATGGCGCTCGGCCATCGCCTTGAAGGCGCGCCGGCCCTGGGCGGTGAGGGTCAGCACCTGGACGCGCCGGTCCTGCGCCGCCGGGCGCTTGTCGACCAGCCCGTCGGTGAGCAGGCCGGCGACCACGGCCGTGACATTGCCGTTCGAGACCATCAGCCGCTGCGAGACCTCGCCGACCGTCATGCCGGTGGTCGACTTCTCGAGCTGCGCCATCAGGTCGAAGCGCGGCAGCGTCGTCTTGAACTCCTCGCGCAGGCGGGTGCGGATCTCGCTCTCGATCAGGGTCGAGCAGGTCAGCATCCGCAGCCAGAGCCTAAGCTCGTCCTTGTGGTCGCCGGGGCGCTCGCTGGCCTTGGTCTCGCGGTCGAGCAGGGGGGCAGTGGACGGGATTTCCATCGTCAGAACTCCCCGCCATTGATCAGGATGGACTGGCCGGTGATGCCGCGGCTCTCAGGCTTGCAGAGGTTGAGGACGGCTGCCGCGACCTCCTCCGGCGTGATCAGCCGGTTCTGCGGATTGTCCTTGGTCAGTTCCGTCAGTGCCTCTTCGCGTGTCTTGCCGGTCTTGGCCGCGATCGTCGTCAGGCTGCTCGCGACCATGTCGGTATCGGTATAGCCCGGGCAGACGGCGTTGACGGTGACGCCGCTGCGCGCTGTCTCCAGGGCGAGCGAGCGCACCAGGCCGACCACCGCATGCTTGGCGGCGACATAGGCCGAAACGTAAGGATAACCGCGATGGCCCGCGGTCGAGGCGATCGCTATCAACCGGCCGGTGCCGCGCTGGGTCATGGCGGGCAGCGCGGGCCGGAAACAGTTCACCGTGCCGATCAGGTTGATCTCGACCATGCGCCGGAACAGTTGCGCATCGCTGCGCTGGAAGCTGGCGCTCTCGGCGGCGCCGGCATTGGCGACGACGATGTCGAAGGGCTGTCCCGCTGCGAGCCCCGCCATCACCTCGCGCACCGCCGCCTCGTCGGTGACGTCGACGGCATGGGCGGCATCGGCCGCGCCGGAAAGCACAGCCTGTTGCAGGATGTCGTCATTGCGGCCGATGATCGAGACGCGGGCGCCTGCCTGGCGTAGCGCGGAGGCGATGGCGCGGCCGATGCCGCGTCCGCCGCCGCTCACCAGGGCATGCTGTCCCGCCAAAGCCGATGCCATGCCGTTCACTCCCTCTTGGTGGTCAATATATTTTAGGTCTGAAACATTTTGCAAGAGGCGGGGAGTGGTGCGCGTGTTGGTGCTGAATGGTAAGAAATATCAGATATTTAGGCTAATTTCTACCCTTGTTGGCTCATTTGAGGGGCGGCTCGATGCCAACTTCGCATCGCAGGCTTGAGCCAAAATTATTTTAGGTTTAAAATGATTTTCTCAGCCAAGGAGGGCGTCATGCGCATTGCGGTGGTGGGCGGCGGGCCGGCAGGTCTCTATTACGCGCTGCTGATGAAGCGGGACTGGCCTGAGCTCGACGTCACCGTCTTCGAGCGCAACCGCCCCGACGATACCTTCGGCTTCGGCGTCGTCTTCTCCGACCAGACGCTTGACCTGTTCAAGGCGGCCGACCTGCCGAGCTACGAGGCGATCGTCCGCAGCTTCGCCTATTGGGATGATATCGAGATCCACTTCAAAGGCACGGTGCGCCGCGTGCCCGGTAACGGCTTCTGTGGCTGCTCGCGCCGCACCCTCTTGATGTTGCTGCAGGACCGCGCGCGCCAGGTCGGCGTCAAGCTCACCTTCTCGCAGGAGATCGAGGACGTCGCGGCATTGAAGCGCGATTACGATCTCGTCGTTGCCGCCGACGGCATCAACAGCCGCATCCGCGAGGGTGACCGCGAGCGCTTCGCGCCGCAGGTCGACCTCAGGCCGAACCGCTTCGTCTGGATGGGCTCGACCCGGCCCTTCGACGCCTTCACCTTCTTCTTCAAGCAGACTGAGCACGGCGTCTTCATCGCCCATTGCTACCAGTACGAGCCGGGGCAATCGACCTGGGTGCTGGAGACCGATCCCGAGACCTTCGCCCGCGCCGGCCTGGAGGGACTGGACGAAGCCGGCACGGCCGCTTTCCTGGAGCAGGTCTTCGCCGAAGAATTGCAGGGTCACAAGCTGATCACCAATCGCTCGCTCTGGCGGCAGTTCCCGATGATCCGTTGCAGCAACTGGGTCGTCGACAATGTCGTGCTGCTCGGCGACGCCAAGGCGACGGCGCATTTCTCGATCGGCTCCGGCACCAAGCTCGCCATGGAGGATTCGATCGCGCTGCATCGCGCCTTCCATCGCGCCGGGCTCGACGTGAAGGCGGCGCTCGCCGCCTTCGAGACCGGGCGGCGCGAGGAGGTCGAGAAGACCCAGCACGCCGCCGATGTCTCGCTGGTCTGGTTCGAGCAGCTCAAGCGCTTCTGGGATTTCGAGCCGCTGCGCTTCGCCTTCGGCCTGATGACGCGCTCCAAGGCCATCACCTACGACAACCTCGCCCTGCGCGCCCCCGAGTTCGTCGCCGCGATCGACCAGCTGGTCGCCGACGATCTCGGCGCCGACCAGGTGACCCGTCGCGACGGCACGCCGGTGCCGCCGGCCTTCCAGCCCTTCTCCCTCCGCGAGATGAAGCTGGCGAACCGCTTCGTCGTCTCGCCGATGTGCCAATATTCGGCCCAGGATGGCCTGCCCGGCGATTGGCACCTGATGCATTACGGCGCGCGCGCCATCGGCGGGGCAGGGCTCGTCTTCACCGAGATGACCTGCGTCTCGGCCGATGCCCGCATCACCCCCGGCTGCACCGGCCTCTACAACGACGCGCAGGAAGCGGCCTGGACGCGCATCGTCGACTTCGTTCACGCCAACTCCGCGGCGAAAATCTGCCTGCAGCTCGGCCATGCCGGGCGCAAGGGCGCGAGCAAGCTGATGTGGGATGGGATGGATCGCCCGCTCGCGGAAGGCGCCTGGCCGATCGTCTCGGCCTCGCCGCTGCCCTATTACCCCGAGAGCCAGGTGCCGCGCGAAATGACCCGTGCCGACATGGACCGGGTCAAGGCCGACTTCGTCGCGGCCGCCGAGCGCGGCCTGCGCGCCGGCTTCGATATGCTCGAGCTCCACTGTGCCCATGGCTATCTGCTCGCGAGCTTCCTCTCGCCGCTGACCAACCAGCGCTCTGACGCGTACGGCGGCGCGCTCGAGAACCGCCTGCGTTTCCCCCTGGAAGTCTTTGCCGCGCTTCGCCAGACCTGGCCGGCCGACAAGCCGATGTCGGTGCGCATCTCGGCGACGGACTGGCAGGAGGGCGGCATCAGCGCCGAGGATTCGGTCGCAATCTCCGAGGCCTTCGCACAGGCCGGCTGCGACCTCGTCGACGTCTCCACCGGCCAGACCACGCCGCGGGCCCGGCCGCATTATGGCCGCATGTTCCAGACCCCGTTCGCCGACCGCATCCGCAACGAGGCCGGCGTCGCCACCATGTGCGTCGGCGCCATCACCTCGGCCGACCAGGCCAACACCATCGTCGCCGCCGGCCGCGCCGATCTCGTCGCGCTCGGGCGGCCGCATCTGGCCGATCCATCCTTCGTGCTCAGGGCGGCCGCCTGGTACGGCGCCGACGTCGCCCAGCCGGTGCAGTACCAGCCCGGCAAGGACCAGCTCATGCGCAACACGCCGCGCGAGCGCGAAGAGCTTCAGGACCTGAAGCTCAAGGCCAAGCCGAGCCGACATGGCGGGGCGCCAGCGGCTCCCGTCGCGCGGGCGGCGGAATAAAGAACTCTGTGCATTCCGGTGCTGCAGCCGGAGTGCACAGAATCTGTGATATTGCATGCGTGCAATTTATGATTGGACGAACGCTGTCTTTATGGCGTCGCCGCAACGATTATCTTGGTGGGCAACGCAAGCGCCTCGTCAGACGGGGCACGCAACCAAGGGGCCCGCACCATGCAGCTCACCGGCATCCACCATGTCACCGCCATCACCGCCCAGGCCGCGCAGAACCGGCGCTTCTATGTCGAGACGCTCGGCCTGCGCCTGGTCAAGAAGACGGTGAACCAGGACGACACCTCCGCCTATCACCTGTTCTATGCCGACGGCGCCGGCTCGCCCGGAACCGACCTGACCTTCTTCGACTGGCCGACCGCCCCGGCCCGGCGCGGCACGCATTCGATCACCCGCACCTCGCTCAGGGTCGCCAGCGAAGCCTCGCTCGACTTCTGGCGCGAGCGGCTGACCGCGGCCGGCGTGGCGGTCTCCGACACGCGCCTGCTCAATGGCCGTGCCGCGCTTGATTTCGAGGACCCGGAGGGCCAGCGCCTGACGCTCGTCGTCGATGGCGGCACGATTCCCTTCGTCGCCTGGGAGAAGAGCCCGGTCCCGGCCGAGCACCAGATCCGCGGCCTTGGGCCGGTGACGATCTCGGTGCCGCAGATTGAGCGGACCGAGCTGGTCCTGACCAAGCTGCTCGGGCTGGAGCGGATCGCCGATTATCGCGACGCAGGCCACGCCAGCGGTGACATTCATGTCTTCCGGATCGGCGAGGGCGGCCCGGCGGCCGAGCTCAACGTCGCGGTCGAGCCGGGGCTTGCTCCGGCCCGTGAAGGCGCTGGCGGCGTCCACCATCTGGCGCTGCGCACACCGAGCTTCGGCGAATACGACGCCTGGGCCGAGCGGCTGCGCGCTTCCGGCTATCCCAATAGCGGACCGGTCGATCGCTTCTATTTCCGCTCGCTCTATCTGCGTGAGCCGAACGGCGTGCTGATCGAGATCGCCAGCGACGGTCCGGGCTTCGCCACCGACGAACCCTTCGAGACGATGGGCGAGGGGCTGTCGCTGCCGCCCTTCCTGGAGTCGAAGCGGGCGGCGATCGAGGCCGGGCTGAAGCCCCTGGCCTGACGATATCCGGGCCAACGAAGCGCGCTGCGGCCAGAGTGGTCGCAGCGCGCGAAGCATTCCGTAAATTGCTTTTGATTCATCGCGAATTAACCAAGGTCGCGCTGAATGAACCTCGAGAGGTTGGGGCCTCCCGAGACTGACGAACAGGCCGCTGCGGTCTGCCCGGAGCGCGGTCGAGCGCGATGGCGAGACGAGTACGGCGCTGCGCCTCAGCGGGAAGCCTGCAAGGTGTCCCGAGGCGTTGCGTATGCGTAGCTCGAACAAGTTCGCCGGTTATTCCTATAGCCTGAAGCGCCGGCGCGGCAGCCCCTTCGCCCGGCTCGGCATCCTGGTGGCCGTTGCGGCCAGCGCGATGGCGGGTGTGTCGGCCTGGTCAAACAGGCAGGCCGAGCAGGCGGCGACCGCACTCCCGCCGGCCCAGAAGCACGCACTGGCGCATCCGGTCCCTGCCCATAGCGCGACACCGTTGCTCCGTCCCGGCTATGTCGTCGGCTATGTCGCGCAGTCGCTTGCCGACAGTGCGCCGCTCTCCGGCCGTTTCCAGTCGACGGCTCCCGCGCCGCAGGCGGTGGTGTTCGATCCGGAAACGACGGGCTCGATCGTGCCGTCCGAGCCGGTCGGCCCGAGCCTGGCGACGAGCACGATCGCAGTTCAACCCGCGACCCAGCCCGCTGCCGAGGCGCCCCGCATCGCCCTGATCGCGCCGCGGCCTGTGCCGCGTCCGTCCGACCTGAAGCTGCCGACGCCGCCCGAGCCGCGTGTCGCGCTGCGCGCGACCTCGCGCCAGGGCAAGGACGTCGTCGCCAAGGCCGAGCCGGCTCCCGACAACCGTAACTTCTTCGAGAAGCTCTTCGGCGTGAACGCCAATGCGCCGCAGAGCTCCGGCGAGCGCCTCGCTTATGCCGCGCCGCAGGACGACATCACCCAGCGCAGCGGCCGCGGCAGCGGCCTGACCGTA
Organism: Methylobacterium sp.; assembly: GCA_013823325.1. Taxonomy (GTDB): domain Bacteria; phylum Pseudomonadota; class Alphaproteobacteria; order Rhizobiales; family Beijerinckiaceae; genus Allobosea; species Allobosea vestrisii. The sequence goes on along the minus strand of PNLY01000002.1, from coordinate 51,892 downwards.
GCCCCGGCGCCGATGCCTGCGCCGATGTCGTCGGCGACCCCGGCGGCCAGCGGCAAGACGGCGGTCTACGACATCAGCGCGCGGGTGGTTTATCTGCCCAATGGCGAGCGTCTGGAGGCCAACTCCGGCCTCGGCGAGATGATGAACGATCTTCGCTTCGTCCATGTCCGGATGAAGGGGCCGACGCCGCCGCATGTCTACAATCTGACCGAGCGCGAGGCCCTGTTCCACGGCGTGCGCGCCATCCGCATGCATCCGGTCGGTGGCAGCGGCAAGATATTCGGCCGCGCCGGGCTGCTGGTGCACAACTACCTGCTCGGCCCGCGCGGCGACTCGAATGGCTGCGTCTCGGTCAAGGACTATGACCGCTTCCTGCAGGCTTTCCTGCGCGGCGAGATCAAGCAACTGGTCGTCGTGGCCGGGCGGGGCTGAACGCCCTGCCGGCCTTGCGCCGCTGGAGCTTGGCTGCTCTGATCGGCGAATGACGAGACCGCTCCATCTCGCGACATTCCCGCTGGCGCTCTTCGCGCTGACGCTTATCCTGGCGGTGGCGGGCCCGGCTGCTGCCGAAGTGCGTTTCGGCAACAATGTCCGCATTGGCGGGCATGATGCCTCGAACCAGCGCTTCGATCGCCGGAATCGCGGCGTCTACCACATCTACGAAGGCCGGCCGCGCAATCCCGGCTGCGCCTGGCGTTCGGACGGCAGGGGCGGGCGGGTGAAGGTCTGCCACTTGCAGCGCATCAGGCGCTGAGAAGGCTGCTCGGCCGCAGCGAAGGCCACCCGCTTTGGCTGATAGGGTGGGCGAAGCTCGCTCAGCCCTCCGACTTGGCCTTCTTTGCCGCCGGTTTGGCGGCTGTCTTGGCGCCCGCCTTGGCCGTCGGCTTCTTCGCGGGAGCCTTGGCTTTCGCCGGTGCCTTCCCCTTGCCCTTCGTGCCGCCGCCGGCCGCCGCCTTGGCGTTGACCAGCTCGATCGCCTGCTCAGCAGTGATGCTCTCCTGCGCCATCGATTTCGGCAGGGTCGCGTAGACCTTACCCCAGGCGACATAGGGGCCGTAGCGGCCGGCCTTGACCTCCATCTTGCCGCCCTGCGGGTGCTCGCCGAGATCGCGGCCCGGCGCTGCCGCGGCATTGCCGAAGCGGCGGCCGCCCGCACCGCTCTCCTTGGCGACGATCAGGTCGATCGCCCTATTGGCCCCGATCTCGAGGATGTCGTCGCCCTTGTCGATATTGGCGTAGGTCTTGCCGTGCTGGACGTAAGGCCCATAGCGGCCGATGCCGGCGAGGATCGGCTCGCCGCTGGTCGGATGCTTCGCCACCTCGCGCGGCAGCGAGAGCAGAGCGAGCGCCTTCTCCAGCGTCAGTGAGCCGACGGTCTCGCCCTTGGGCAGGCTCGAGCGCTTCGGCTTTTCGCCGTCACCGAGCTGGATATAGGGGCCGAAGCGGCCCTCGCGCGCGGTGACCTCGAGATCGGTGACGGGATCCTTGCCCAGGGTACGGACGCCGTTGACGGTCTGCCCGCCCTCGGCCGAGGCCTCGCCTTCGGCGGCCGAGGCGCTGAGCGGTCGGGTGAAGCGGCATTCGGGATAGTTCGAGCAGCCGACGAAGGCGCCGAACTTGCCGAGCTTGAGCGAGAGCGTGCCGGTGCCGCAGACCTGGCAGCTGCGCGGATCGCCGCCATCGGCACGCGGCGGGAAGACGTGGGGGCCGAGAATGCCGTTCAGCGCCTCGAGCACGTCGCCGACGCGCAGCTCCTTGGTCTCGCCGATCGACTTGGTGAATTCGTCCCAGAATTCGCGCAGAAGCGCCTTCCAGTCGACATCGCCGCTGGAGACCAGATCGAGCTTCTCCTCCAGGCTCGCCGTGAAGTCGAACTCGACATAGCGCTTGAAGAAGCTCTCCAGGAACGCCGTGACCAGCATGCCCTTGTCCTCGGGCACCAGGCGCTTCTTCTCGATCCGGACATATTCGCGGTCGCGCAGCGTCGCCAGCGTGGCGGCATAGGTGGAAGGGCGGCCGATGCCGAGCTCTTCCATGCGCTTGACCAGGCTCGCTTCCGAGAAACGCGGCGGCGGCTCGGTGAAATGCTGGTCGGCGGCGATGGCGCGCTTCTCCAGCGGATCACCGGCCTTCATCGCCGGCAGCTTCTTGCTGTCCTCGTCCTCCTCGTCGTCGCGGCTCTCCTGATAGAGAGTCAGGAAGCCGTCGAAGAGCACGACCTGGCCGGTGGCGCGCAGTTCGAGCGCCCGGGCGCCGACCTGGGCGGCGATGTCGACCGTGGTGCGCTCGATCGAAGCCGATTCCATCTGGCTGGCGATGGTGCGCTTCCAGATCAGCTCATAGAGCTTGGCCTGCTCCGGCTCGAGATGACGCGCGACCATGGCGGGCAAACGGCCAAGATCGGTCGGGCGGATCGCCTCGTGGGCCTCCTGCGCGTTCTTGGCCTTGACCGTGTACTTGCGCGGCACGTCCGGCACGTAGTTGTCGCCGAACTCCTTGCCGATGACGCGGCGCGCCGCCGCGATCGCCGAGCCGTCCATGTCGACGCCATCGGTTCGCATATAGGTGATCAGGCCGACCGTCTCGCCGCCGATGTCGACGCCCTCATACAGGCGCTGCGCCACCTGCATGGTGCGGGCCGGCGCCATGCCGAGCTTGCGCGAGGCTTCCTGCTGCAGGGTCGAGGTCTGGAAGGGCGGCTGGGGGTGGCGCTTGACCGGCTTGGCCTCGACCTCGGCGACCGAGAAACGCGCGGTTTCCAGCGCCGCCTTGAAAGCCTGCGCCTCCTCGCCCGTGCCGATGTCGAGCCGGGTGATCTTCTTGCCGTCGGCGCCCGAAAGGCGGGCGTCGAAGGTCGCGCCACTGGTAGTGGCGAGCGTCGCGACCAGCGACCAGTATTCGCGGGCCCGGAAGGCCTCGATCTCGCGCTCGCGGTCGCAGACCAGGCGCAGCGCCACCGACTGCACGCGGCCGGCCGAGCGGGCGCCGGGCAGCTTGCGCCACAGCACCGGCGAGAGCGTGAAGCCGACGAGGTAGTCGAGGGCGCGGCGGGCAAGATAGGCATCGACCAGCGCCTGGTCGATCGGGCGCGGATTGGCCAGCGCCTTCTGCACCGCGTCCTTGGTCACCGCGTTGAAGGTGACGCGCTCGACCGGGATGCCCTTGATGGCGCGCTTCTGGTTCAGCGCCTCCAGCACATGCCAGGAGATCGCCTCGCCCTCGCGATCGGGGTCGGTTGCGAGAATGACCTTCTCGGCATTCTTCGCCGCCCGCGCGATCTCGGCGACCTGCTTGGCGCCGCGCCCCTCGGTCTCCCACAGCATGGCGAAGTCGTTCTCGGGATCGACCGAGCCGTCCTTCGCGGGCAGGTCGCGAATGTGCCCGAACGAGGCGATGACCTCGTAGTCGGAGCCCAGATACTTATTGATCGTCTTGGCCTTGGCCGGCGACTCGACGACGAGGAGCTTCATGACGCTTTCGATCTCGTAGGCAAGGAGCGAAGCTGGCACTGGCGTGCCTGCCTCGCCGAACTTGGCGCGGGGCGCGTTGATAGCGGTTCGGGATTGCGCGCGAAAGTGGTTCACGCGGCCGGTCCTGTCAAACCCGATTTCTGCTTTCCGAGGGCAGGCGGATCGGGCTAGGTCACCAGCGAACGCTGTTTTGATGTATGTCATGGAGAGATCAGCATGTCGTCGCAGAACCGGACAAGCCGGCTGACATCTCTCGATATCCTCAAGCGCAAGGGCGGCGAGCCCCTCGTCGCGCTGACGGCCTACACCGCGCCGATGGCCCGGATCGTCGACGAGGTCGCAGACGTGGCCCTGGTCGGCGACTCGCTCGGCATGGTCGTCTACGGGCTCGACAGCACGGTACCGGTGACGCTGGAGATGATGAGCCTGCACGGCCAGGCCGTGACGCGCTCAACGACACGCGCGCTCGTCGTGATCGACATGCCGTTCGGCAGCTATGAGGAGGGGCGAGAGCAGGCTTTCCGCAACGCTGCCCGGCTGCTCAAGGAGACCGGCGCCGGCGCGGTGAAGCTGGAAGGAGGCCTGCGCATGGCCGATACCGTGCGCTTCCTGGTCGAGCGCGGCGTGCCGGTGATGGGCCATGTCGGCCTGACGCCGCAGGCGGTCAACACCCTCGGCGGCTACAAGGCCCAGGGTCGCAGCAAGGCTGAGTGGCCGGCACTGATCGCCGATGCCACGGCGATCGCCGATGCCGGCGCCTTTGCCCTGGTGGTCGAGGCCGTCGCCGAGCCGCTGGCGGCGGAGATCACCGGCCGGATCGCGATCCCGACCATCGGCATCGGCGCTTCCGCGACTTGCGACGGCCAGGTGCTGGTCCTCGACGACATGCTCGGCCTCACCGGGCGCGTGCCGAAATTCGTCAAGGCCTATGGCGACTTGGCAGGTCAGGCGCGCGAGGCGGTTCGGACCTATGCCGCAGAGGTGCGTAGCCGGGAATTCCCGGGCGAGGCGCATGTTTACAGCCTCAAGGCCGAATGACCCACAAAGAAGCTGCGCTTCGCCTTGCGCCGGCCACGACTCGCCCCTAAACAGCGGTCTTCAAATGACATCGACCGCACCGCTCTATCCGCACCGGCACCTCCTCGGGATCGAGGGGCTGTCCCATTTGGATATCGAGGCCCTGCTCGAGCGCGCCGAGACCTATGTCGCGCTCTCGCGGCAGATCGAGAAGAAAACGGCGACGCTGCGCGGCCGTACCCAGATCAACCTGTTCTTCGAGCCGTCGACACGGACGCAGGCCTCGTTCGAGCTCGCGGGCAAGCGCCTCGGCGCCGACGTGATGAACATGTCGGTCGGTTCCTCCTCGGTGAAGAAGGGCGAGACGCTGATCGACACCGCCGCGACGCTGAACGCGATGCGGCCGGACATCCTCGTGGTGCGCCATCACGCCGCCGGCGCGGTCAACCTGCTCGCCCGCAAGGTCGATTGCTCGGTGGTCAATGCCGGCGACGGCGCCCATGAACATCCGACGCAGGCGCTGCTCGACGCGTTGACGATCCGCCGCAACAAGGGGCGCATCGCCGGGCTCACCGTCGCGATCTGCGGCGACATCCTGCATTCCCGCGTCGCTCGCTCCAACATCATCCTGCTCAGTGCGCTCGGCGCCAAGGTGCGCCTGATCGCGCCTTCCACCCTGTTGCCGACGGGTGTCGAGCGCATGGGCGTCGAGGTTTTCCGCGACATGAGGAAGGGGCTGGAGGGCGTCGACATCGTCATGATGCTGCGCCTGCAGCTTGAGCGCATGAACGGCGCCTTCGTCCCCTCGTCAAAGGAGTATTTCCGCTATTTCGGGCTCGACCGCGACAAGCTCTCGCTGGCGGCGCCGGACGCGCTCGTCATGCACCCTGGCCCGATGAATCGCGGCGTCGAGATCTCGTCCGAAGTCGCCGACGGCGCCCAGTCCCTGATCCGCGAGCAGGTCGAGATGGGCGTCGCCGTGCGCATGGCGGTGCTCGATGCGCTCGCGCAGCATCTTCCCAATGGCTGAGCCGGATGGAGCTCTTCCTCGCCTGGCTGCTGCGACAGATGCACCGGGCTCGGATCGTCTTCGTCGGCCTCTATCTCCTGGTCATGGCCGGCTTCATCTATGCCGAGCCGCGTTCGGCATGGACCTGGCTGATCGTGCTGCTCGGAGCGCTCCTGTGCATCGGCATCTGGGGGCTGGTCGGGTTCTGGCATTATGTCTTCACGCAGCGCCGCGAGCGCATGAACGGGGTCGAGCGTAGCGATGGCTGACAGCAGCGAGCCGACGAGCGGCTGTGCGATCCTCGGTGCGCGGCTGGTCGATCCGGCCTCCGGCCGCGAGGGTCTCGGAAGCGTCCTGATCCGCGACGGGCTGATTGCCGACGTCCACTGGGGCGGCGACCGCCCCGAACTGCCGGCCGATATCGCGACGGAGGACGGCCAGGGCCTTGTGCTCGCGCCCGGCCTCGTCGACCTGCGCGCTTTCCTGGGCGAACCCGGCGCCGAATTCCGCGAGACGCTCGGCACCGGCTCGCAGGCCGCGGCAGCTGGCGGCGTCACCACGGTGATCTGCCGGCCCGACACCGACCCGCCGATCGACGACCCCTCCGTCATCGACTTCATCAAGCGCCGCGCCCGCGACAAGGCGATCGTCAATGTCCTGCCGGCAGCGGCGCTGACGAAGGGATTGCACGGCAAGGAGATCACCGAGTTCGGCCTGCTGCTCGAGGCAGGCGCGGTCGCCTTCAGCGACGGCGCGAACGGCGTGCGCAATCCGCAGCTCATGCGCCGCGCCATGATCTATGCCCGCGATTTCGACGCGCTGCTGATCAACCACGTCGAGGACCCCGACCTGCGCGGCACCGGCGTGATGAACGAAGGCGAATTCGCCAGCCGCAAGGGCCTGCCCGGCATCCCGCACGAGGCCGAGACGGTGATGCTGGAGCGCGACCTGCGCCTCGCCCGCGCCTCCGGCGCCCGCTACCACGCCGCCATGATCTCCTGCTCGGATTCGCTCGCTCTGATCCGCCGGGCCAAGGAGGACGGGCTCAACGTCACCTGCGGCGTCTCGATCAACAATCTCTGCCTGAACGAGAACGACGTCGGCGAGTACCGCACCTTCTGCAAGGTCTCGCCGCCGCTGCGGCACGAGGACGAGCGGCTGGCGATGATCGAGGCGGTGGCCGAGGGTCTGATCGACGTCATCGTCTCCGACCACGACCCGCAGGACGTCGAGACCAAGCGCCAGCCCTTCGCCGAGGCCGCCAATGGCGCGCTCGGCATCGAGACGCTGCTGCCGGCAGCGCTCAGGCTCTATCACGGCGAGCAGATCGGCCTGGCCTCGCTGTTCGCAGCCCTGTCGAGCCGGCCGGCCGAACTGCTGGGCTTGGGCTGCGGCCGACTGGCCGCCGGCGCACCGGCCGACCTCGCCTTGATCGACGTCGACGCGCCCTTCGTCGTCGACAAGCGCAAGCTGAAATCCCGTGCCAAGAATTCGCCCTTCGACGAGGCGCGGCTGCAGGGGCTGGTGCAGGCGACCTGGGTCGGCGGCCGGGTGGTGTATCGCGGCGAAGCTGCGTAAGCTCGCGACCAGACGGGCAGGGGAGGTTGCATGGCTGAGGCGTTCGCTTGGGCGTATCCGAGCCCGATGGGGCTGGCTGCGCTCGTCCTCGGCTATCTTTTGGGCTCGATCCCGTTCGGCATCATCCTGACCCGGCTGTCCGGCGGCCCGGACCTGCGCACGATCGGCTCCGGCAATATCGGCGCGACCAATGTCCTGCGCACCGGCAACAAGAAGCTGGCGGCGCTGACGCTGCTCGGCGACATGCTGAAGGGCACCGCCGCGGTCCTGCTCGCCGGCTGGCTGCTAGGCGGCAAGGGGGCGGCGCTGGCTGCCGGCCTCGGCGCCTTCCTCGGTCATCTCTTTCCGGTCTGGCTGCGCTTCAAGGGCGGCAAGGGCGTCGCGACCTTCCTCGGCATCCTGATCGGGCTGAAGTGGTCGATCGCGCTGATCTTCGCGGCGGTCTGGCTCAGCATCGCCTACCTGACCAAATATTCCTCGCTCTCGGCCCTGATCGCCAGCCTGCTGACGCCGCTGCTGCTCTGGTTCTGGGTGCGCGACGTCCAGATGGCCGGGCTGATGGCCATCCTCGCGCTGCTGCTCTGGTTTATGCACCGTGAGAATATTGCGAGGCTGCTCTCCGGTCGCGAGGGCAAGATCGGACAGAAGGGTTGAATGTCGATGGCCGGTTTCGCTCTCGACGACCGGCAACGCCTCGACTGGCTCCGCCTGATCCGCAGCGAGAGCATCGGCCCACGCACCTTCCGCACCCTGGTCAACCGCTTCGGCGGCGCAGCCGGCGCGCTGGCCGCCTTGCCGGAGCTCGGCCGGCAGGCCGGGCGGACGCTCCGTTTGTGCACGCCGGCCGAGGCCGAGCGCGAGTTCGAAGCGCTGCGCCGGCGCGGCGCCCATCTGATCGCGCTCGGCGAAGCCGCCTATCCGGTGCCGCTGCAGGCGATCGATTCGGCTCCACCGCTGATCGCGATCGAAGGCGACCCGGCAGTGCTGTGTCGCCCCTGTGTCGCCCTGGTCGGCTCGCGCAACGCCTCCGCGGCCGGGCTGAAGTTCACCGCGACGCTGGCGCGGGAATTGGGCGAGGCCGGCTTCATCGTCGTTTCGGGACTCGCCCGCGGCATCGATACGGCCGCACATCAGGCAAGCCTGGAGAGTGGAACCATCGCCGTGCTGGCCGGCGGGCTCGACGAGGCCTATCCGCCGCAGAACATCCCTTTGCTGGAACGGATCCGAGAACGTGGTGCCGCACTGAGCGAGATGCCTCTCGGCTGGGTGCCGCGCGGGCGCGATTTTCCGCGGCGCAATCGCCTGGTATCGGGACTGGCGCTCGGGACGGTGGTGGTGGAGGCCGCCCGCAAATCCGGCTCGCTGATCACAGCCCGCTTCGCCAATGAGCAGGGCCGGCAGGTCTTCGCCGTGCCGGGCTCGCCGCTCGATCCGCGTGCCGAGGGCGGCAATCACCTGATTCGCGAAGGCGCGATCCTCTGCGCCGAGACGGCGCATGTCGTCGATGTGCTCGCGCCGATGCTCCGGCAAGGCGATCTGTTCGGCTCCGCGCCCATTCTGGCACGCGAAGACGCCGGTCCGGAGCGCCGGAAGGAAGCGCTCTGGGACGAACTTGACCTGCCTGAAGTCCTGCCGGCGCCGAAGCTCGAACTCGAAGGCGAGCCTCCGCCACGGGAAGGATATGGCGACGATGCGCCTCGTCGCCGTCTGCTCGACCTGATCGGGTCGACCCCGATGGCGCTGGACGATCTCGTTCGCGCCAGCGGCCAGCCGGTGCGCGAAGTCAGCCGCATCCTGCTGGAGCTGGAACTTGAAGGCATGGTCCTGCGCCATGCCGGAGGTGCGCTCTCGCGGTCGGCATGATCTTGGGGGCGCGGCGATCAGCCCGTCGCTTCGCCCCAGCGGCAGCGCTCGCGCTCTGCCTCCGCTGCGGCGAGCTCCAGGAAGATCACGAGCAGGTCGAGATCGGCGGCGCGAGCCTCGTCGCCGAGTTCGGCGAGCATCCTCGCCGCCTTGACGGCGGTATTGCGCTGCAGATCACGCTGGCGGGCTCGCTTCTCGACGAGCAACTGCAAGGCCAGGGCTTCGGGTTCGCCGCAGACCTGCTGGCCTTGCGACGAGAGCGGGGCGCTGCGAGGAGAGTCGGTCGTCGGAGAAGCCGGCATCGGGCGCTCCCTTCAGGTTGCTAATTTATATTGTTGCAACCTTAAGTTTAACAATCCGCAAAAGTCGGATGCCTCCGGCTAGATGTCGGGATCGGCTGTTTCGCCGAGTTGCAATTGGCAGGTCCGGCGATTGATCGCAGCCTCCAGCCGCGTCATCTCGACGAAATAGGCGAGGCTGCTGAGCTGGGCTGCCCGGGCCATCGCGCCGAGCTCGATGCTGATCTCCTCGATATAGGATGCAACTTCCAATTGCATGCGCGCAAGCGCGTCCATACTGTGTGGGCCGGGCGAGGCCGAAACCTTGCGGCCGATACCGGGAATCCGGGGCAAGCGATTGTCATCCTGATAGATTTTATCCTCCTTGATTCGACGCGATGTTGCTTTCCTCATCTCGCCCACCCCCGTGGCCGCATCAATTGCAGGAAACGAACCGGCGTTCGACGAATGCTATTCTTGCTACTCGATCTCCAGAAATGCAATCACTGCGTGTAATAAATTTCGCAGGAGGAACACTTTCCGGCATGGCGCGTTGATGATCGGACGCAATTTGGCCGCGATTGGTTCAGGCCCGGTTCAACCGAGGCGAGCTAGATCAGGCGCCAGGGCGGTGATCCGCCGAAAGGAGAATGCGATGTCAATTTTCGGAAAGAGCCGCTTCGCCGTGACGCTCGCCGTCGCCGGCAGCGTTCTGGCTGCAGGCCTGACGCCCGTCCTGGCGGGCGAGACCCGTCCGGTCGGTTTCGACAAGAGCCGCCTCGATGCGGCGCAGGTCGACTACTCGCAATATTATCGTCGCGGCTGGCGCGGCGGCAATCGCGGTGCGGCGATCGCGGCCGGCGTCGGCCTCGGCATCCTCGGTGCGGCGGCGATCGCCGCCAGCCGCCCGACCTATGCCGAGCCGGTCTACGGCTATGATGACGGCTACTATGACGAGCCGGTCTATGTGGCGCCGCGCCGCTATTACGCGCCGCGCTATTACGCCCCGGACAACATCCGCGACCCGGCCGGCGGCAGTTATCGCTGAGCCCCGGCTCGCACAAGCAGCCTTAATCAATTCTGAAGGCCTGCCGCTTAGGCTTTATGGGTCGCTTCCGTCACATGACGGGAGCGACCCTTTTCATGGCGCACGGGAACTCGCGGTTCCACTCCCGGAGCCGCCGCCTTGTCGATCTTGGAGAACGACGATGAAATCCTCGCTCAAGACGCTGCTGTCCGGCTGCGCTGCGGCGGCCTTGGCGGTGCTCTGCTCCAGTGCGGCGATGGCCCAGTATTATTCCGATGACGGCTATGGCCGTCGCCGCGGCTATGACGCAGGCTCTGACCGCGGTTACGACCGGGGTTACGATCAGGGCCGGCGTGACCGGGGCTACGGTCGCGATGACCGCGGTTATGGGCGTGACGATCGACGCTATGGCCAGGACGGCGGCGGCTATCGGCGCGGTCCCAATCCCAGCAACCCGATGGCGGGCATGAGCATCGACGATCAGAAGCGGGCCATCAAGAACCATCGCGATGCGCAGAAGAAGGCGATCAAGCGCGGCTACGTCATTCCGTAGCCCAGTCGTCCTCTCGCTCGTCCCCGTCCGATGATCCGAGACGGGCGAGCCGATCGAGCGCACCCTGCAGGATATAGGCGGCGGCCATCTTGTCGACGACGGCAGCCCTCCGGGCGCGCGAGGCATCGGCATCGAGCAGGGTGCGTGTGACAGCGAGCGTAGACATGCGCTCGTCCCAGAACACGATCGGCAGCGCCGTCAGCGGCGCGAGATTGCGCACGAAGGCGCGGGTCGACTGGACCCGCGGGCCTTCCGTTCCGTCCATATTGAGCGGCAGGCCGATCACGAAACCGGCGATCGCATGCTTCTCCGCGATTTTCAGCAGTGCCGCAGCGTCCTGGCGGAACTTGATGCGCTGGATCGTCTCCAGCGGCGTCGCGATTCGGCGCTCCACATCGGACAGAGCGAGGCCGATCGTCTTGGTGCCGAGATCCAACCCGAGCAGCCGCGCGTGCTCGGGCAGAGCGAGGAAGTGGTCCAGGGCGACGAGATTGCTCATCCGCCGCCGGTAGCATGGGCCGCCCGGATAGGCGAGCGGCCCTGCCAGTTCTAGTTGGCGTTCTGCGGTGTCAACCCGGCGGCCTTCAGCGCCGTTCCCCACTTGGCTACCTCGGCGGCAAAGCGCTTGGCATGGGCCGCGCGTGTCCACTCGGCCGTCGGGAAGGCGCTGGTGCCGACCGACTTGAAGCGTTCGAGCACGGCCGGGTCCTTCAGCGCGGCCTGTAGCGCGCTGTTGAGCTTGTCGAGCGCTGCGGTCGGCGTGCCCTTCGGCGCGTAGAGCCCGTGCCAGATCGTCATGTCGATCTCGGTGCCCGCCTCGCGCGAGGTCGGGACGTTCGGCAGCACGGCGAGCCGCTCCGGCGAGGTCACCGCATAGGCGCGGATCTTGTCGGACTGGATCTGCGGCACCGCCGTGGTCGACTGGTCGCAGAGCACGTCGACCTGGCCGCCGACGAGGTCGTTCATTGCCGGCCCGGTGCCGCGATAGGCGACCTGGGCGAGCTTGACGCCCAAGGCCTGCGAGATCAGCACCGCGCACAGATGCGCGTTCGAGCCGACGCCGGCATGGGCGACGGTGAGCTTCTCGGCCTGCTGCTTGGCGTAAGGGAAGAAGGCCTTGCCGTCGACCGGGGGCAAAGCGAGCTTGCCGGCGATCACCATCGGGCCGGTGTTGACGAGGCCGACCGGCGCGAAGGCGGTCTGCGTGTCATAGCCGAGATTGGCGTAGAGCGCTGGCGCTGCCGCGAGCGCGAGGTGGTGGATGAGCATGGTGTGCCCGTCCGGGTCGGCGGCAACGAGGCGCTTGGCGCCGGCTGTCCCGCCGGCACCGGCGATGTTCTCGACGATGACCTGCTGGCCGAGCGTGCGGCCCATATGCTCGCCGAGCAGGCGGGCGATCACGTCGCTGGGCCCGCCGGCGGCGAAAGGCACGATCAGGGTGATCGGTTTAGTCGGAAAGCTCTGGGCCAGGGCGGATGTGCCGAAGCCTAGCAGGCAGAGACCTGCCAGGACGCCGCGGCGCGTCGCAAGGAATCTGCGGACATGGGCGATCATTCGTTTCCTCCGGTGGGGTGGCCGCTCTGCGTCGGCTTGGTTGAAATCTCGTGGCTCTTGGTCCGCGAGCTTGGCTCGCTCTGTTTCGAGCGAAACTTTATAAATATGCCATAGCAGATTGATATTGCTTCGATGTAAGGGAGCTGTCCTCAAATGGTCCCGAAGGCCGGGGAGGGCTCAACGCAGGTCCGACAGGTAGTGAACCTCCTGGGTCAGGCACAGGCTGAGCCGGTGCTCGACGGGCGTGCCGTCGAGCGACAGGGCGATGCGATCGATCTGCAGGGCGGGCTCGCCTGCCGTGACACCCAGCGCGGCGGCATCCTCCGGTGAGAGCGCCACCGCCTTCAGCCGTTCGCGCGCATTGGCGATGGTGATGCCGTAGTGACCGGCATAGAGGCTGTAGAGATTGTTCGGGATCGGCCCGTTCTCCAATCCCGGGAAAAGCTGCTGCGGCAGGCTGAGCGTCTCGACGATCAGCGGCGCGCCGTCGAAAGCGCGCTGCCGGCGGATACGGATGACGGCGGCCTCCTCGGCGAGGTCGAGCGCTGCGCGCTCGGCCTCGTTGGCGAGGGCGGTCGTCACCGAAAGCACGACGCTGTCGGGAAACCGCGGCGCGCCCTGGTCCGGCGCCAGCTTGAAGAACTGGAACAGGATGCGGCGCTCGTCGTGCTCGGCGACGAAGGTGCCGCGGCCCTGGCGGCGCACGACAAGGTTCTCGGCCGCGAGCTCGTCGAGCGCCTTGCGCACCGTGCCCTGGCTGACGCCGATCTCGGCGGCGAGCTGGCCCTCACTCGGCAAAATCGCGCCCGGCGCCCAGACCCCGTCCATGAGCCTGCGCACGAAGATCGCCTTCACCTGCCGGTAGAGCGGCCGGAAGCCAAGCGTCTCCGGCGTATCGGGCTCGCGGGACTGCCCTGCGATTTCGAGCTTGTGCACACTCATATGTCTTATATAAGACTTGAGCGCAGCCGCGTCGAGCCCGATTTCACGAACTGGGCCACGGCGTGAAGAGCACGGGAAACGGTCAGGGATATCAGCCATGAGCAAGCCGCATCTGCTGGTGCACGAGAAGAAGGACACGGTCGGCGTCGTCGTCGTCGAGGGCCTGAAGGCCGGGACCGACATGCTTTGTGTCGTCACCCACGACAATTCCGACTTCCGCCTCGCCGCCAAGATGGACATTCCGATCGGCCACAAGGTCGCGCTCAAGGACATCAAGAAGGGCGATACGATCTGGAAATACGGCCAGGACATCGGCAAGGCGATCGCCGACATCGGCAAGGGCGAGCATCTCCACGTGCACAACGTCAAGACCAAGCGCTGGTGAGTGCCGGTCTTCGTTCATCCCAATCCCGAGGGCTCCCATCAGGTCGAGCCCCAACCATCCAGGAAACGCCAATGTCTTCCATCGTCGCCAACTTCGACCTCGTCAAAGGCAAGCTCGCCCGGGTGAAGGGCCGCAAGATCGAAGCCCCCGAATTCAAGACGCCTTTCGTCAAGCGCCCGACCGGCCGCAGCCTCGATTCCTTCATGGGCTGGCGCCGCGAGAACGGCCGCGTCGGCGTGCGCAACCATGTGCTGCTGCTGCCGCTCGACGATCTCTCCAACGCCGCCTGCGAGGCCGTCGCCAACAACATCAAGGGCACGCTCGCCATCCCGCACGCCTATGGCCGCCTGCAGTTCGGCGAGGATCTGGAAGTCCATTTCCGCACGCTGATCGGCACCGGCTCGAACCCGAACGTCGCCGCCGTCGTGGTCATCGGCATCGAGGACGGCTGGACCAAGCGCGTCGTCGACGGCATCGCCAAGACCGGCAAGCCGGTGGTCGGCTTCGGCATCGAGGGCCATGGCGACATCGCCACCATCGCCAAGGCCTCCTATGTCGCCAAGGAGTTCGTCCAGTGGGCGACCGAATTGCAGCGCGTGAAATGCGGCATCGAGGAGCTCTGGGTCTCGACCAAATGCGGTGAGTCGGACACCACGACCGGCCTGTCGTCCTGCCCGACAGTCGGAAACATGTACGACAAGTGGATCCCGCGCGGCGTTTACGGCGTCTTCGGCGAGACCTCGGAGATCACCGGCGCCGAGCATCTCTGCAAGGCCCGCGCGGCGACGCCGGAGGTCGGCGAGCGCTGGTACAAGATGTGGAAGGCCTATCAGGACGACGTCATCGAGGCCCACAAGACCGACGACCTCTCCGATTCGCAGCCGACCAAGGGCAACATCGCCGGCGGCCTGACCACGATCGAGGAGAAGGCGCTCGGCAACCTCGAGAAGATCGGCCGCGAGTGCAAGTTCATCGACATCCTGGAGCCGGCGCAGGCGCCGGAGAAGGGGCCTGGTCTCTATTACATGGACACCTCCTCGGCGGCGGCCGAGTGCGTGACCCTGATGGCGGCCGGCGGCTATGTCGTGCACACCTTCCCGACCGGCCAGGGCAACGTCATCGGCAACCCGATCGTTCCGGTCATCAAGATCACCGGCAATCCGAAGACGATGCGCACCATGCCCGAGCACATCGACGTCGACGTCTCCGGGATCCTGCGCCGCGACCTCACCATCCCGCAGGCGGGCGACGCACTGATCGAGAACATCGTGCGCACTGCGAATGGCCGCCTCACCGCAGCCGAGGCGCTCGGCCATCGCGAGTTCTCGATGACCAAGCTATACCGCAGCGCCTGAGGAGCTGATGACCGCGGCAACGCAGAACCGCGGCGGAAGGGAGGCGCGGGTCGGCCTGCGCCAGCCTTCGCGCATGCTGCTGCCGGCCTATGCTGCAGCGCTCCGCGATGGCTGGTCGCCGAATAATTCGCGCGACGTCAGCGGCGAATATCTCGTCCGGATCGAGCAGGATCCGGACGAGTTCATTGCCTGGCTGCTTCGGCCAGGCGAGATGATTCGATTACCTGATGGGCTCGAGGTCAGGCGTCTGCCGGATCGCTTGCGCTGGATCGTCGCGCTCGACCAGCCCGGCGAGCCGCTGGTCGGCTCGATCAGTCTGCGCTGGCAGGAGGGCACGACCTTATTGCCGGAGCATGTGCTGGGCCATATCGGGTATACGCTGTTGCCGGCCCATCGTGGCCGCGGCTATGGCACGCAGGCGCTGGCCTTGATTCTCGATGAAGCGCGCGATGTCGGCCTGACGCAGGTCGAGATCACTTGCGATCCCGACAATCATGCTTCGCGTCGGGTCATCGAGAAGAATGGCGGCGTCTTCGTCGAATCCTTCGTCAACCCGCGCTACGGCACCGAACCGCATCTGCGCTTTCTGATCAGGCTCGATTGATGGTGACACTCACGGAAGCGGCGAAGGGCGGCATGCTGGCGCGGCTGACACCAGGCATCGCCCTGTCGGCAATGGTGGCGATCGCCTCCGTCCTTGCCGAGCCTGTCCTGAAGCAACTCGCCGGCGGGCGTGTCGGCATCCCGGC
Organism: Methylobacterium sp.; assembly: GCA_013823325.1. GTDB lineage: Bacteria > Pseudomonadota > Alphaproteobacteria > Rhizobiales > Beijerinckiaceae > Allobosea > Allobosea vestrisii. Next base: position 36,112 of record PNLY01000002.1, on the reverse strand, counting down.
CGTCGTCATCGCGCTGGTGATCGGCATGATCCTGCACCCGATCGCCAACACCAAGCGCTTCGAGCCGGGCATGACCTTCTGCGTGAAGAAGCTGCTGCGCTGGGCGATCGCGCTGCTCGGCCTGCGCGTCGCGCTCGGCGACATTGCTGCGCTCGGCTTGGGTACGGCCGTGCTCGTCATCGTCTCCATGGTCGTGACGGTCGTCACCGGCTTCGTGTTGGCGCGTCTGCTCGGCCGCGAGCCCGGCGTCGGGGCGCTGGGCGGCGTCGCCACCGCCGTCTGCGGCGCCTCGGCCGCGCTCGCCACGGCAACGGTGGTGCCCGATTATCGCAACAAGGCCGCCGACACCGCCTTCACCGTGATCGCGATGAACGTGCTCGCCACGGTCGCGATGCTGGCCTATCCGCTGCTCTGCGTCTGGCTCGGCCTTTCGCAGCAGCAGACCGGCGTCATGTTAGGGGCAACCATCCACGACGTCGCTCAGGTCGTCGGCGCCGGCCAGGCCGTCTCGGACGAGGCGGCAAACGCAGCTGTCATCGTGAAGCTGTTCCGGGTCTTCCTGCTGCTGCCCGCGGTGCTGATCGTCGGCTGGTGGCTGACCCGCCATGGCGAGACCCATGGCGACGCCAAGGTCCCGGTCCCGGTCTTCGCCTTCGTCTTCCTGATCATGTGCCTGGTCAACAGCGTGCTGAGCACGCAGGCCTGGCTCGCCGGCATCTATCTGCCGGTGCGCGACATCCTCCTCGAAATCTCGCGCTGGGGCCTGCTGATCGCGATCGCGGCGCTCGGCCTCGGCACTTCGATCGCGGCGATGGCCCGGCTCGGCTGGCGCCATCTCGCCGTGGTCACCGGCACCAGCCTCGTCATCCTCGTCGTCGCCACAAGCGGGATCATCCTGCTCGGCTGAGCGAACCTCACAGTGGAAAGAGCCATGACCGACATCGTCATCACCGAATTCATGGACGACGCGGCGGTGGCGGCGCTGAAGGCGCGCTACAGCGTGCACCATGACCCGGACCTCTTCGGCAAGCCCGACGAGCTCGCACAGCTCGTAGCCGACGTGCCGGCGCTGATCGTGCGCAACCAGACGCAGGTTCGCGGCGCGCTGCTGGTCGGTGCGAAGAACCTCAAGGTCGTCGGCCGGCTCGGCGTCGGGCTCGACAATATCGACATGGAGGCCTGCTCGGCCCGCGGCATCCAGGTCTTCCCGGCGACCGGTGCGAACAGCCTCTCCGTGGTCGAGTACGTGATCGGCACGGCGATGACGCTGCTGCGCGGGGCCTATTTCGCCAACGCCGCCATGCTGGCCGGCGAGTTCCCGAAGACCAAGCTGATCGGCCGCGAGATCGCCGGCAAGCGCATGGGGCTGGTCGGCTTCGGCGCGATCGCCCGCGATGCGGCGCGCCATGCCAGGGCGCTCGGCATGACCGTCGCCGCCTATGATCCCTATGTCCCGGCTGGCGATGCCTGGCAGGGCATCGAGAAGCTCGAGCTCGACGCGCTGCTGTCGACCTCGGACGTGATCTCGATCCACCTGCCGTTGACCCCCGAAACGCGTGGGCTGATCGGCGAGGCGGCCTTCGCGAAGATGAAGCCGGATGCCATCCTGATCAACGCGGCGCGCGGTGGCATCATGGACGAGGCGGCGCTGGTCGCGGCGCTGAAAGGCGGGCGCCTCGGCGGCGCGGCGCTCGACGTCTTCGAGCAGGAGCCACTCAAGGCCGATGGCGCAAAGCTCTTCGCCGGCACGCCCAACCTGATCCTGACGCCCCATATTGCCGGCAATACGGTCGAATCGAACGGGCGAGTCTCCGGTCTCGTCGCCGAGCGGGTGATGGCGGCGCTGGAGGGCTGGGCATGACGAAGCTCTCGCTGGAAGCGGCCGAGCAGAGGGTCGCAGGTCTCTTCATCGAGGCCGGCGCCTCGCCCGCCAATGCGGCCTCCGTCGCGTTGGCGCTGGTCATGGCCGAGGCCGACGGACTGAAGGGCCACGGGCTGTCGCGCGTCCCGACTTACATTTCCATGCTGCGCTCCGGCAAGATCGACGGGCAGGCCGTGCCGATCGCGCGCCAGCCCAAGCCCGGCGTGCTGGCGATCGACGCCGCCCATGGCTTTGCCTATCCGGCGATCGACCTCGCCGTGATCGAACTGCCCGAGATCGCGCGCAAGCAGGGCATCGCCGCAGCCCCGATCCGCCGCTCGAACCATTGCGGCGCCGCCGGCCTGCATGTCGAGCGGCTGGCCGAGCAGGGCCTCGTCGCGCTGCTCTTCGCCAACACGCCCGGCGCGATGGCGCCCTGGGGTGGCGCCCAGCCGGTCTTCGGCACCAATCCGATCGCGTTTGCCGCGCCGCTGGCCGGTCGCGAGCCGCTGGTGATCGACATGGCGCTGTCCAAGGTGGCGCGCGGCCCGATCGTCGCCGCCAAACAGAAGGGCGAGGCGATCCCCGAGGGCTGGGCCCTCGACGCCCAGGGCAAGCCGACCACCGACCCGGCGGCCGCGATCGCCGGCACCATGGTGCCGCTCGGCGACGCCAAGGGCGCGACGCTCGCCATGATGGTCGAGATCCTCGCCGCAGCGCTGGTCGGCACGCATTTCGCTTTCCAGGCCTCGTCCTTCCTCGACGACAAGGGCGGCCCGCCGGACACCGGCCAGCTCATCCTCGCCATCGACCCGGCGAGTATGGGCGGCAACTGGTTCGCCGAGCGCATGAAGCTGCTGACACACGCGATCGAGGAGCAGCCGGGAACGCGGCTGCCGGGCATGCGGCGCTACGGGCTGCGGGCCAAGGCGCGAGCGGAAGGGATCGAAGTCGCTCTCTGAGAGAGCGCGTCATGCTCGGGCTCGACCCTAGCATCTCAGGCAGGACAGGGCTCCGATAGGGCCTCATGAGATTGTCGGGTCCGCGCTGCGCTTCACCCGAGAATGACGATGAGGCTCAAACAAAATCGAATCGATCAACATCGACAAGGCCTTTGTCGGTGATCTTCAGATGCGGGATCACCGGCAGGGTCAGGAAGGCGACCTGCAAGAAGGGCTCGGCCAGCACCACGCCGAGCGCCTTCGCCGCCGCGCGCAAACCTTCCAGCCCGTGCCGCACCGTCTCGAAGGGCTGGTCGCTCATCAGTCCGGCGACAGGCAGCGCCAGCTCGGCCGTGACCTTGCCACCATCGGCCACGGCAAAGCCGCCGCCGGTCTCGATCAGCCGGTTGGCGGCCGCCGCCATCGAGGCCTCGTCGACGCCGACGATGCAGAGATTGTGGCTGTCATGCCCGACCGATGAGGCGATGGCGCCGTGCGTCATGCCGAAGCCATGGACGAAGCCCGAGGCGATGCCGCCATTGCGGCCATGGCGCTCGATCACGGTGACCTTGACCGCATCCTGAGCGAGATCGGGCAGGGCGAGCCCAGCGCGCTCCGGCAGGCGCATCGAAAGCCGCTCGGTGATGATCCGGCCGGGCACGACGCCGATCACAGGCGTCTCGCCATCGCGCGCCTTCAACGCGAAATCCTCCGGCGCGAGCCTGTGGCTGCGGACACTGGCGAGGCCGACGGGCGGAACTGCCTTTCGGTCTGCGAACAGCGGGCCCTCGACCAGCCTGCCGCCGGCAAACACCTGCTTGACCCGGCAGGTGGCGAGATCGTCGACCAGCACGATGTCGGCGCGCTTGCCGGGACCGATGAAACCGCGATCGAACAGGCCGAAGTTCCGCGCTGCGGAGAGGCTCGCGATGCGATAGGTCGCGAGGATATCCGCGCCATGCGCGATCGCGGTGCGGATCATATAGTCGAGATGACCTTCCTCGGCGATGTCCAGCGGATTGCGATCGTCGGTGCAGAAGGCGAGGAAGGGCGAGGCATCGCGGCTGATCAGCGGGATCAGCGCATGCAGGTCCTTCGAGACCGAGCCCTCGCGGATCAGGATAGCCATGCCCTTGGCGAGCTTCTCGCGGGCCTCCTCGGCGGTCGTGGTCTCGTGGTCGGTGCGGATGCCGGCGGAGAGATAGCCGTTGAGGTCGAGCCCGCGCACCAGCGGGGCATGGCCGTCGATATGCCGGTGCGAAAAGGCCTCCAGCTTGGCGAGGCAGCCGGGATCGCGATGCAGCACGCCGGGAAAGTTCATGAACTCGGCAAGGCCGATCACCTTGGGATGGTCCATGAACGGAGTGAGGTCGCCGGCCTCCAGCGCCGCGCCCGCCGTCTCCAGATGCGTCGCCGGCACGCAGCTCGAAAGCTGCACGCGCAAATCCATGCGCATCACCTCGGCGCAGTCGAGAAAATAGCGGATGCCCTCGGCGCCGAGCACGTTGGAGATCTCGTGCGGATCGCAGATCGCGGTGGTGACACCGTGCGGCAGCACGCAGCGCTCGAATTCGAGCGGGGTCACCAGCGAGGATTCGACATGCAGATGCGTGTCGATGAAGCCGGGCACGGCGATCAGGCCGCTCGCATCAAAGCTGGCCTTGCCCTCGTAGTGGCCATGGGTCCCGACGATCGTGTCGCCGCAGAGCGCGATATCGGTCTGGACCAGCTCGCCCGAGACGAGATCGAACAGCTGCGCGCCACGGATGACGAGATCGGCCGGCTCGTCGCCGCGTCCTTGCGCGATCCGGCGGGCGAGGGTGGCTGCATCGGTCATCGAAAGGCTCCTCGATCAAAAGCGGTAGTCGTCCCGGGCGACCGTAGGGAGACCCGGGACCCATGCCGGAACGCTGATCCAGTTGTGATCGGACTATGGCCCTCAGGCTAGTCTCGCTATCGTCAGGCATGGGTCCCGGGTCTTCGCTTCGCTACGCCCGGGACGACCAGGATAAGGGCATGTGGCTCTACATTCTCGCGAGTCAGAAGAATGGCACATTGTATGTCGGCGTGACGAACTCGCTGTCGAAACGTGTCGAAGAGCATCGCGACGGTCGAGGCTCCGAGTTCGCTCGGCGATATCGCGTCATGCGGCTCGTCTACGCTGAGGCTTTCGCCGATCCGCACGACGCGATCGCACAGGAGAAACGGATCAAACACTGGCACCGCTCCTGGAAAATCGACCTGATCGAACGCGCCAATCCCGACTGGAACGACCTCTACCCAACCACCCATCTCGATTGAGCCGGCCAGCCCGGCTATACCCTGCCGGCACAGCCTTTTCGCGGAGACCATCATGCAGCTCACCTGGTTCGGCCATTCGGCGTTTCGGCTCGACCTGCCCGGTGCCTCGGTCCTGATCGACCCTTTCTTCACCGGCAATCCCGCCTTCGAGGGCGATGCCACCGCCGCAAGCAAGGGCGTCAGCCATATCGTCGTCACCCATGGCCATGGCGACCATGTCGGCGACACGCTCGCCATCGCCGCGGCGAACGACGCCACGGTGATCACCAATTACGACCTCTGCATGCACCTCGCCTCAAAGGGGTTGAAGACATTCCAGCCGATGAACACCGGCGGCAGCGTCGATCTCGGCGCTTTTTCGGTGACCCTGGTCCGGGCCGATCATTCCGCCGGCATGGGCGAGGCGGGCGTCAACATCCCGGTCGGCAACGCCAATGGCGCGATCATCAAGGCGCCGGGCGAGAAGACGCTCTGGCACATGGGCGACACCGACATCTTCTCGGACATGGCCCTTCTCGCCGAGATCCACGGCGTCGAGGCCTGCATCTGCCCGATCGGCGACCGCTTCACCATGGGCGCGAAGACCGCGGCGCTGGCGATGACCCGCTTCGTCAAGCCGAAGCTCGCCATCCCCTGTCATTACGGCTCCTTCCCGATCATCGCCCAGGACGCGGCGGTCTTCATCGAGGGGCTGAAGGGCAGCGGCGTCGAGGCGCTGGTGCCGGAGAAGGGCAAGGCGGTGAAGGTCTGACGCTGCCGTCTTTGCGAGGAGCGTAGCGACGAAGCAATCCAGAGGCCGTCGAGCGAGCCCTTTTGGATTGGTTCGCTTCGCTCGCAATGAGCCAGGACCTCAGTAAACGCTTACTTACTTTCTGGCGGCCCGCGCGCTATAGCGCTGGCGAACCATCACCGGCGCCGTCGCGCCGATCCCATCAGGAGCCCGCCCATGTCGGTCGACGCCGCCACCGTCAAACGCGTCGCGCATCTCTCGCGCATCGCCGTCGATGACGCGGATGTGCCGAAGCTGCAAGGCGAGCTCAACGCCATCCTCGGCTTCGTCGAGCAGCTCAACGAGGTCAATGTCTCCGGCGTCGAGCCGATGACTTCTGTCACGCCGATGGTGATGAAGAAGCGCCAGGACATCGTCAACGACGGCGAGATCGCTTCCGAGATCGTCGCCAACGCGCCGGCCTCCGAGGACGACTATTTCATGGTGCCGAAGGTGATCGAATGAGCGCCTGAGGCGCTCTGCTCATCGCCATCGCCCCGCCCGCTTATGTTTTCGGATATTCCCGTGACCGATCTCACCCGCCTGACCCTAACCGAAGCCCGCGACGGGCTGAAGGCCAAGCAGTTCTCCGCCACCGAGCTCACCAAGGCCCATATCGCCGCCGTCGAGCAGGCGCGGGCGCTCAACGCCTATGTGCTGGAAACGCCCGAGCATGCGCTGAAGCAGGCCGCCGCCTCCGACGAGAGGCTCGCCAAGGGCGAGGCCGGCCCGCTTGAAGGCCTGCCGCTGGGCATCAAGGACCTGTTCGCGACCAAGGGCGTGCGCACCACCGCCTGCTCGCGCATCCTCGGCAACTTCGTGCCGCCCTATGAATCGACCGTCTCGTCGCAGCTCTGGCGCGACGGCGCCGTCATGCTCGGCAAGCTCAACAATGACGAGTTCGCCATGGGCTCGTCGAACGAGACCTCGGCTTTCGGGCCGGTGGTCAATCCGTGGCGCCGCCAGGGTTCCAATGTCGGAGCAGGGGCTGCCGGCGCGATCGAGGGCAATCATCTGGTGCCGGGCGGCTCCTCCGGCGGCTCGGCCGCAGCCGTAGCCGCGCATCTTTGCCTTGCCGCGACCGCGACCGACACCGGCGGCTCGATCCGCCAGCCCGCCGCCTTCACCGGCACGGTCGGCATCAAGCCGACCTATGGCCGCTGCTCGCGCTGGGGCATCGTCGCTTTCGCCTCCTCGCTCGACCAGGCCGGGCCGATCGGCAAGACCGTGCGCGACACCGCGGTGATGCTGCGCTCCATGGCGGGGCACGACCCGAAGGACACCACCTCGGTCGACATGACTGTTCCCGACTACGAGGCCTCGGTCGGCCGCTCGGTGAAGGGCATGCGGATCGGCATTCCCAAGGAGTACCGCCTCGAGGGTCTCAATGCCGAGATCGACGCGCTCTGGCAGCAGGGCATCGACTGGCTGAGGGCCGCCGGGGCCGAGATCGTCGAGATCTCGCTGCCGCACTCGAAATACGCGCTGCCGGCCTATTACATCGTCGCGCCGGCCGAGGCTTCGTCCAATCTCGCCCGCTATGACGGCGTCCGCTATGGCCTGCGCGAGCAGGGCCGCGACATCATCGAGATGTACGAGAAGACCCGCGCCGCCGGCTTCGGCGCCGAGGTCAAGCGCCGCATCATGATCGGCACCTATGTGCTGTCCTCGGGCTATTACGACGCCTATTACCTGCGCGCCCAGAAGGTGCGCACGCTGATCAAGCGCGATTTTGAGGCTGTCTACGACCAGGGCATCGACGCGGTGCTGACGCCGGCGACGCCGTCCTCCGCCTTCGGCATCGGCGAGAAGGGCTCGGCCGACCCGGTCGAGATGTATCTCAACGACGTCTTCACTGTGACGGTGAACATGGCCGGCCTGCCGGGCATCGCCGTGCCGGCGGGGCTCGACAGCCAGGGCCTGCCGCTCGGCCTGCAGCTGATCGGCCGGCCCTTCGACGAGGAGACGCTGTTCTCGCTTGGTCAGGTCATCGAGGAGGCGGCCGGCCGCTTCCCGGTCGGCGAGCGCTGGTGGGCCTGAAGCCCATCGGCGCTTGATCGGTCGCATTCCGAATCCTGATTTCTCGGGCGCGACACAGGGTGGCAGTCTCCGCGCCTGATCAGGCTGCCGGAGATCGCCATGCCCTCCTATCCGTTCGAGACCGTCGACGTCTTCACCAACACCCGCTTCGGCGGCAACCAACTCGCCGTCTTCACCGATGCACGCGGCCTCTCGGATGCGCAGATGCAGGCGCTGGCGGCTGAGATGAACTATAGCGAGACGACCTTCGTGCTGCCGCCGAGCGACCCCGCCAATACGGCGCGCGTCCGCATCTTCCACCGTACCGCCGAGATGCCTTTCGCCGGCCATCCCAATGTCGGCACCGCCTGCGTGCTCGCCGGCCATGGCCGCGACCGCGACGGCATCCTGCTGTTCGAGGAAATAGCCGGCCTCGTCGAGGTCCGGGTCGCACGCGATGCCGCCGGGCTGGTGACCGGCGCGACCATCGCCGCGCCGCAGGCGCTCTCGCTCGGCATTCAGCTGCCAGTGGATGCGATCGCCGCCTGCGCCGGGCTCGGCCCGCAGGATATCCTCACGGGCCGCCATCCGCCGCAGCAGGCCTCGGTCGGGGTCAAGTTCTTCTTTGCCGAGGTCACGCCGGAGGCGCTGACGCGGGCAACGCCGGACATCGCGGCCTATCGCCGGCTGTCGGCTGCCAATCCGGCCCTCGAAGGGCGCCTGTCGGTCTTCTTCTATGCCTGGGATGGCGACAAAGTTCGCGCCCGCATGTTCGCGCCGCTCTCGGGCACCTGGGAGGATCCGGCGACCGGCAGCGCCAGCGCGACGCTCGCGGCTCTGACGCTCTCGCTCTCGGACGAGGACAACATCGCCTTCGAGATCGCGCAGGGCGTCGAGATGGGGCGCCCGAGCCTGCTGCAGGTCACGGCGCGGCGCGTCGGCGGCGAGATTCGTGCGACGGTGGGCGGCGGCTGTGTGCCGGTGCTGCGCGGCGAGGCGACGGTTTGAGCGAGGCACGTCATGCTCGGGCTTACCCCGAGCATCTCTTGCCGGAAGAGGCATTTGTCGGCGCCCTCTGGTCTGGAGATTCTCGGGTCTGCGCTTCGCTTCGCCCGAGAATGACAGCACTTCAGCTGCCGAGCCCAAGCTCCGCCCGAACCTTCCGCGTCAGCCCTGCCGCGACCAGCCGGTGGCTTTCGCGCAGATAGTCGCGGAAAGCATCGTCCGGCAGGCCCTCATCCGAGAAGCGCTGGATCCACTTCATCCCGCGCGAGGCGAGATAGGGCGCCGGTCGGCAGCCGGGCGCGTCGCGCAGCATCTCATAGGCCAGGGGCGAGCATTAGAACGAGACGAACAGCGTCCCCTCTGCATCGTCGCGGCCGAGCGCGAACACCTTGCCGCCGACCTTCCAGACATCGGCGCCGCCCCATTGCACGACATGGCTGGTCGCGGGCAGGGCGGCGCAGAAGGCGTTGTATTCGGCGAGGGTCATGTCGTCCTGCTGTCGCGAGTCGCTGTATCGAACTGCGGATATCCTAATCACAGCCAGCTGATGTCCGCAGCCGGCGGCGGCGCGGAACCACTCCGGCCGGGCGTGGTTGATTTGCCGCTCAGGAAGGTGAGGCGACGATGAAACTCTCCGGTGGCTGCAATTGCGGGCAGGTCCGCTACGAGCTCGACGGCGAGCCGGTCCGCGTCGGGATCTGCCATTGCGAGACCTGCCGGAAGAGTTCCGGTTCCGCCTTCTCCTATTTCGGCATCTGGCCCCGCGCCAATGCCGCCCTGTCGGGCGAACTTGCCTGCTGGCAGGCACGCGCAGGCGGAGAACGCTTCTGCCCGGCCTGCGGCTCACAGCTGTTCTGTTGGGCGGACGGGTCCGATGAGATCGAGATCAAGCTCGGCACTTTGGACAGCCCGCCCAGCACCCTCATGCCGGCCTATGAACTCTGGACCATCCGCCGCGAGCCTTGGCTGGCGCACCAGAATGGCGCCGAGCAGCATGCGCGCGATCGCGAGCAGCCCGGCGCCTGAGGTCAGAAGCTCTCGGCGTCGACGCCATGGGCCTTGGCGGCCGCGACGATCTGCGACCAGGTCTCGTCGTCGAGCGGGATGCCGTCGCGCTCGCGCTCGATCCGTGTCCTGCGCTCCTTGTCGCCGGGCGCCAGCACGGGCTGTGACGGATCCTGCGGCGCGGCGGCGCGTACGAAGGTGAGGTAGCTCTCAATCCGCTGCTGCCGGAGGCCGGCATCGGGTTCGAGCCGGGCCGGATCGATCAGCACGCCGAACAGCGAATTGATGATCCAGCTCTTGTGTGGCTTCTCGTCGATGCGGGCCGCGCCCATCAGCCCGGCCGAGAGCAATTCTGCGATCAGCGAGAGACCGGCGCCCTTGTGGTCGCCGAAGGGCAGCAGCGCCCCCAGTGGCAGGTCCGGCTGCGCGAAGATGTGCCGGGGCTCGACGGTCGGGCGGCCCTCGCCATCGATGATGTAGCCTTCCGGCACGGTGACGCCCTTGTTGAGCGCAACCCGCGCCTTGCCATGCGCCATGCGGCTGGTGGCGAAGTCGAGGATCAGCGGCTCGCCGCCCGGCACCGGCAGGCCGATCGCGATCGGATTGGTGCCGAAGCGCGCTTGTTTCGCCCCAAAAGGCGCGACGATCGGCGGACGTCCGGCGACATTGACCCAGAACACCGAAATCAGCCCTGCAGCCGCGGCGACCTCGGAATAATGCCCGATCCGGCCGATATGGTGGGAATCGAGCAGGTTGAGCACGGCGACGCCACCGACCTGCGCGATCGCGATGGCGCGGTCGACCGCATTGCGGGCCGTCGGCTGGCCGAGCGCGACATTGCCGTCCGCGATCAGGAAGGGGCCCGCTTCGGTGCGGACGGTGAGCTTGGACTGCGGCTTCAGGTTGCCGTCGGCCAGCGAGTTGAAATAGAGCGGCAGCATGCCGACGCCATGGCTGTCATGGCCGCTGAGATTGGCCAGCACCAGATGCTCGGCGGTCTCCGTCGCCTCGTCCTCGCTCCAGCCGGCGGCGATGATCATGGCACGGGTGAGGGCGCGGAGCGCGTCGGGCCGGTGCAGGCGATACGAGGTCATGGCCATCTGTCGGATGTTGAACGGTTCCGGCAGAGTGCACGGGTGTGCGCCGCATGCAATGGACGCAGGCAAATGGCGCCGTCCCGGCCGGTGCATCTCGACGTTGCGCTCACCAATCCTTATGTTGCTGTCAGCAATCCTGTTTTCACCGGACCTTGAATCCGGTCGAGGAGGGACGAGGAATGTTTTCGATACCCGGCCTGAAGGTGGTCTCGCTGACCGATGCCGCCGCTCGGCGCATTCGCGAGATCATGGCGCAGTCGGCGCGCGACAATCCTGATGCGCCCGCGCTCGGCCTGCGCGTCGGCGTCAAGAAGGGCGGCTGCGCCGGCATGGAATACACCTTCGAGGTCGCGCATGCGACGGGCAAGGGCGACGAGGTCGTGACCGAGAAGGACGCGACCGTGATCGTCGACGCCAAGGCGGTGCTGTTTCTGCTCGGCACCGAGCTCGACTTCAAGACCGACCGCTTCTCCTCGACCTTCGTCTTCAACAACCCGAACCAGGTCTCGGCCTGTGGCTGCGGCGAATCGGTCGAGATCAAGCCGCGCTCGGAAACCGCGCTCGCGGCGCAGTAGCCGGCGATGGACGCTGCTGCCGTCGCGGAGCTGTTCGCGCCGGTGGTTGCGGTTCGCACGCGCCGCATGTTCGGTGGGCTCGGCATCTACTCGGGCGAGGCGATGTTCGCGCTCGCCTTCGATGGCGAGATCTTCCTGAAGACCACGGATACGACCCGGCCCGAATTCATCGCGGCCGGCAGCAAGCCGTTCCGCTATGCCGCACGTAGCCGCGAGCGCCAAACCGGCTATTGGCGGCTCCCGGCTGCTGCCTTCGACGACGAGGAGGTGCTGCGCCGCTATACCGGGCTCGCGCTGGCAGCAGTGCGCGAAGCGGCGCTGAAGAAGAAGCGGCCGCTCAGGCGACCTTCGCTGCGTCCTGGACCGCGTCCTCGGTGACGGTGCGGTTGCGGCCGTCGCGCTTGGCCTGCAACAAGGCGTTGTCGGCCCGCTCGACGATCGAGCTCGCCGTGTCGCCGCGCCGATAGACCGAGACGCCGAGCGAGATGGTGATCCGCCCGAGGCTCTCATTGGTGGAGCGCTTCACCAGCTCGCGCGTGAGCAGCGCCTGGCGCACCGTCTCGGCGCCGAACTTGCCGGCGACGACATCGGCCTCCGGCAGGATGATGGCGAATTCCTCGCCGCCGAAGCGGGTGATGACCGCCTTGTCCTTGAACTTGTCCTTCATCGTCCGGGCGACCAGGCGCAGCACCTGATCCCCCGTCAGATGGCCGTGCATGTCGTTGAAGTGCTTGAAGAAATCGATGTCGGCCATGACCAGCGCGAAGGGCTCGCGCCGCAGTGTCGCCTGATCGATCGCCTTCTGCAGCATCTCCTCGAAATGGCGGCGATTGGCGAGGCCGGTGAGCGGGTCGGTCAGCGCCTCGGCCCGTGTCGATTCCAGTGCCTCGCGCAGATTGCGGATCTCGTGCGCGCTCTCGCGCAGCTGGCCCTCGAGCTGGGTCTTGCGCGCGACCTCCTCGCGAGTCGACAGGACCAGCGCCTCGACCCATTCGCGCAGCTTCTGCCTGTCGGCCGAGGGGGGAACCTCCTCCGACATGGCGCAGAGCCGGCCATGATACTGCTCGCTGGAGCTGAGCGCCCGGTCGACCAGCGCCATCATGCTCTCGATCTCGGCAAGCACCTGCAGGCTGGTGCGCTCGGCCTGGCGCGACAGGCGATCGGTGCTGACGAACTTCTCGTAGAGGGTATCGATGTCGGCGGCGCCGACTTCGCCGTTGCTGGCGGCGATCACGGCCTGCATCGCCATGCTGAGCGCCGGCATCTCGCCGCTGAGATGCGCGTACCAGACCTCGAAAGCGCGGGGATAACCCGGAGAATAATGCTGTCGCATCGCTGCCACGACCTGTTCGGCGAGGTCGTGAGCCTGCGGCGAGCCTGAGCGGCTATTGGTCATGACGTCCTGTCCCCGCCGGACGCGAAATTCTTCCGCGGCCGCTACGCGCCTGACCCTAGGACAGGCGGAGTTAATGCAAGGTTGCCAGGACGCGCGATTCAGCCGACGCGGACAGGACGCAGCAGGAAGGCAGGGACGTGGTCGCCGAGCCCCTTGACCTGCGGGCCGTCGTCGAGGTCGTCCCGACGCGGCGAGCGGCCACGGTTGCCGTGCGGCGCGCCGTTTCCGGAGGCCTCTTCGCGGCGCGGGGAGCGCGGCGCCTCGTTGCTGCGGGCAGCCTCTACCTCGGCCCGTTCGGGACGGGCTTCGGAGCGAGTGCGCTCGCTCCTGGGCTCGCCTCGCGACGGCTTGCCGTCGCGCCCGCCGCGTTGCGGACGGCCGCCCTTTCGGTCGTCGCCCCGGCGGCCCCGGCGTTCCTCGCGCGGCTCGCCTGCCGGCAGGCTCTCGAGGCCCGGCCCAGCCCATTCGATGCTCTGGCCGGTCAGCTTCTCGATCGCCGCGACGAGCTTGTCGTCATGGCGGGTGACGATGGTGAAGGAGGCACCCTCGCGGCCGGCGCGGCCGGTGCGCCCGATGCGGTGGACATAGTCCTCGGCATGAGTCGGCACGTCGAAATTGAAGACATGGCTGACGGCGGGAATGTCGAGACCGCGCGCCGCGACATCGCTCGCGACCAGAATCGGGTTCTCGCCGGTGCGGAAGGATTCGAGCGCTGCCATGCGCGCGTACTGGTCCATGTCGCCATGCAGCGCAACGGCCGGGAAACCGTGCTTCTGCAGGGACTTGTGCAATGTCGCTACATCGCGCTTGCGGTTGCAGAACACGATCGCGTTCTGCAGATCCTTGGCCTCTTTGATCAGCCGGCGCAGCGTCTCGCGCTTCTCGTAATCCTGGCCGTGCGAGGCGATCAGGCGTTGCGTGATCGTCGCCGCTGCGGTCGCGGGCCGCGACACCTCGATCCGCACCGGGTTGTGCAGGAACTGCTCGCTGATCCGAGTGATCTCGGGCGGCATGGTCGCCGTGAAGAAAAGAGTCTGCCGGGTGAAGGGAACAAGCTTGCAGATCCGCTCGATGTCCGGGATGAAACCCATGTCGAGCATGCGGTCGGCCTCGTCGATGACGAGCAGCTCGACGCCGGTCAGCAGCAGCTTGCCGCGCTCGACATGGTCGAGCAGGCGGCCGGGCGTCGCGATCAGCACGTCGACGCCGCGGGTGATCTTGGCATCCTGGTCGCCGAAGGAGACGCCGCCGATCAGCAGTGCGACCGAAAGCTTCTGGTTGACGCCGTAGCGGGTGAAATTTTCCTCGACCTGCGCGGCGAGCTCGCGCGTCGGCTCCAGGATCAGCGTGCGCGGCATCCGGGCACGGGCGCGGCCGGTTTCCAGGATGGTCAGCATCGGCAGGGTGAAGGCCGCGGTCTTGCCGGTGCCTGTCTGGGCGATGCCGAGCACGTCCTTGCGGGCGAGCACGTGGGGGATAGCCTGGGCCTGGATGGGGGTAGGCGTCGTGTAGCCGGCGGTCGAGACCGCCGTAAGAACCTTATCGCTCAGGCCGAGTTCGGCAAAAGACATCGATGGTTGCGCTTCTCAAGGGTCGGGGACACGTGGCGGGATGACCGATCGACCGCAACGGTGGCGCGACTTTGCTGGGTTGCGCGCCTTCGGACGCCCGTGCAATGCAGAAAAAACAGGGCAAAGTCAACATTCTAGCTAGGTTGATCGAGGATGGCTGCGATGCAGGCGAAGATTCCGGAGCCACTGGTCCTGATTCCGGGACTGAACTGCACCCCCGCGCTCTATGCGCCGCAATGGCCGTCATTGGCGCCGGGCCGGACGATTCTCGTGGCCGAGACCGCCACCGACGCCACGATCGCTGCCATGGTCGAGCGTTTGCTGGCGGCTGCGCCGGAACGCTTTGCGCTGTGCGGGCTGTCGATGGGCGGCTATGTCGCCTTTGAAGTGATGCGGCGTGCGCCGGAGCGGGTGACGCGGCTCGCTTTGCTCGACACCACCGCCAAGCCTCCGACGCCAGAGACCAACGCGCCGCGCGTGCAGATGATCGCGCTGGCGGAAAAGGGCGCCTTCGACAATGTCGTGACCCTGCTCTGGCAGAAGCTGGTCGCTCCCGATCGGTTGGCCGATGAAGCGCTCCGACTGGAGGTCAGGGCGATGGCGGAGGCAGTGGGCGCCTCGGGCTTCGTCCGCCAGCAGCAGGCCATCATGGGCCGCTCCGATGCCCGGCCGGTCTTGGGGACGATCTCCGTCCCCTCGCTGGTCTTGGTCGGCGCCGAAGATGCGATCACGCCGCCCGACGAGGCACGCGAGATCGCCGGCGGCATCGGTACGAAGGCACGCTATCTGGAAATACCGGGCTGCGGCCACCTGTCGACGCTGGAAGCGCCGCAGGTCGTCACCGCAGCTTTGCTCGACTGGCTCGCCTGAGCCTCAGCGCGGAACGACGCAGGGATCGAGTTTCGTTTCGTTGGCGCGCTTCACGATCGAGCCCGTGACCAGCGGATCGATCGTCTGGCCCTTGGCTGCGGCCTGGGCGACCTGGCGCATCGCGTCGCGGTCGAGCTGCGCGGTGTGGCTCGAGACGAAATTGACGGCGATGACGGAGAGGAAGGCGATCGCTGCGGCGGCCTTGGCAACATCGGCGACCATGCTGCCGCGCGCATTCTTCCAGAACAAGACGATTGATCGCATGTCGCGCTCCGCTGGACCGGGCCGCCTTGCGGACCTGGCTGGACTATAGCGCGGCATGGTAAAGGTTCGGTTAGCGATATCGACCCGCCGCGTCGGGCATGACGTCGGCTTCTACTCATGGCAGATTTGCCGGAACGCCCGGACTTCTGTCGACATTACGGCATGGTCTTGATTTGGGGAAAGCAGTATTTGGGCCCTAGCAGATAGGTGTATCGCATTCACTTACACCAACGTTTTGAAGGCATGGGGTCGAAATCTATAGGTCCACGATTCCACTTGACTACAGTAGCCTCGGTATTCGATGTTAGACGTGCCTGACGTAAGGTTATTTCTGGAGGCGCGTGCCGTGGCCCATTTCGTCAAGCCTCTCGGTGCGAGCGACGCAGGTTTCAGGCAGGGCTCGAACGGAGCGCTGGCGTCCATGACGATCGGGCCCGTCGGCACGACCAAAGTCGTCGTTTTGTGGGGCGGCGGCCGCGGCGGCGAAATCCTGAAGCTGGCCGCCCTCGATCCGAAGGGCAACCGCCTCGCGACGACGCGCTACCTTGGCCAGGAGGGCGGACACAAGCCGGATCCGGATGGGGACGACCGATGGTTCCTGCGTTACGAACTCAAGACGGCCAGCGCGGGCACTGGCACCCTGACCGCGCTCGACAAGACCGGCATGCCGTTCGCCCGCATCGAGCTCATCGTCGAAACCGGCTCTGTCTCTAAGATCGATCAGACGATCCGGGGCGCCGACATCTCGACGACCGAGACACAGAGCTCCGTCGTGACGAGCAGCGTCATTCCGTTCAAGAGTAGCCCGGTCCCGAAAGGCTCGACGCTCACTATGGGGGCAGCCACGGCCCCGGTGCACGAACTCCTGTTCCGCATGAACAAGGACGGGACCACGTACTGGATCGGCGCCTGCGTTCCCGAGAACACGAGCGACTTCACGCGAGCCTATGTGTTCTTCCATCCCGATACGATGGCGTCGACGGATAACGGGACCTATGCCACGTTCACCGGCAATTGGCCACGTGTGCAGCGCTACACCTTGATCCAAGGCGTTCAGCTCGCCGAGGTCCGGCCGATGGTCCTTCTCGTTCCCTTCATGACCGCCGCATCGAGGACCAATCAGTCGACGACGAACATGTTCGCGTCGCATGGCTTCGACACGCTCAACACGATCATGGATGCCTGCCAGGCCGCGATCGGAAAGACGCCGAGAGGCACAAAGCTCGACACGGTAGGGGTCGCCAGCTTCAGCTCCGGCATCGAACATCTCGTCAGGTTCGCGATCAACGTCGGTGGCACCGGCATCATCAAGGAGCAGATCGACTTCGACAGTGCCTTCATCACCAAGCAAAAGCACAGCAACCTGCCGAAGCTCGCCGGGGCAACCAATATACAGGTCACGCAGATGTCGCCTCACGACCCCCGCGTCAAAGACGCGAAGATCCGTTCGCACAAATGGTTGCAGCTCGATGCGGATGCGTGGCCTACCACGTCATTCGGGGCCCCTCGGAAGGGCGGTGTGGTCGACGGTTTCACGCTCCACAACAATATCGGAAACTTCATGTTTCGCGCGATGATGTCGGCGAGTTCGGTCACGTAGGCCAGTTTTTGAAGGCCCCGGATCACGATCCGATCTCCAGCTTCGCGGCACGGCCGACCACCGCCAAGGAGCTTGGTGACCGCGCTTGTTTCTCAACCGAGCCCTTCCAGCCGGCCGCGATACTCACGGAACAGCGCGCGCAAGGCATCGAGCGCGGCCAGCACCGCCGGCCGTTGCCGGCTACTCTCATGCGACACCAGGAAGATCTCGTCGGCGGTCGCCTCGGGCGGCTCCTCCAGCCGGATCAGCCCCGCATCGGCATCCGCCAGGAAACAGGGCGCCATCGAGACCGCACCGGACGAGCGGATGCTCTCGTAGCGCGCGGCGGAATCGCCGACGCGGGCGGCGACCGGCCGTCCGGCCGCCCAGGCCAGGATGTGCTGCTCGATCCGCGAGGAGACGTCCCGGCTGACCGAGATCACCGGCGCGGTCGCCGGGTCGACATCGCGCCGAACATAGAAGGCCTGCGCCAGCTTGCCGACCTTCTGGCCGAAATAGCCGGCGTCACCCGGTGGCCTGCGCATGCGGATCGCGATCTCGGCTTCGCCGCGCGCCAGGTCGAGGCGCTCGCGCGTGCTGATGATGACGATCTCGATGCCGCCGGCGGCCGCCGAGAGCCGGGCGGCGTGCTGGGTCAGGAACAGGCTGATCGAGGTCGTTGCGGTGATGCGGACCGGAGCGTCGTCGCGGGCACGAGCGGCATTCGCCCGCGTGTCGAAGCGCGCGACGGCCTCGGCCGCCGCCGCCGCATCCGCGGCGAGCGCGACGCCGATCTGCGTCGGGATCAGCCGGTTGGCGCCGCGCTGGAACAGCGGCAGGCCGAGCCGCGCCTCGAAAGCCTTGAGGCGTCGTGCAACCGTGGTCTCGCTCAGTCCGAGCGCAGACGCTGCCAGAGCGAGGCCACCCGTCGAGGCGATGGCGTGGAAGATTTCGAGATCGGCCCACAGCGAGGCCTGGGCCGCGGCCGGGGCATCGCGTCGAGATGGAGAGGCAGGAGGCTCGCCCATGCGTTCAGGGGCCAGAGAGGGGCCGGTGGGCTGTCGCGCTGGACGGGGCCATGGTCGGCATCGTGCGGGTCTGTCGGCATGCGCGCACAGTGAGCGCACGGCGGTGGCAACGCAGCCCGGCAGGCTTGCCGGGGAGCCCGGCGCGCAAGCCTGCCAGTCTTTGTCTCACAGGTCGATCAGCTCGCCGGCGAAGGCGGCCCGCTCCTGGATGAAGAGGAAGCGCGCCTCGGGCTTGTTGCCCATCAGCCGTTCGACCGTGTCGGAGGTCTCCTCCTTCGCCTCGTGATCGACCATGACCTTGAGCAATGAGCGCTTGCTCGGGTCCATCGTGGTCTCCTTGAGCTCGGCCGGCATCATCTCGCCCAGGCCCTTGAAGCGGCCGATCTCCGGCTTCTTGCCCTTGAAGACAGTCTCGATCAGCTCGTCCTTATGGGCATCGTCGCGGGCATAGACGGACTTGGTGCCATGGCGCAGCCGGTAGAGCGGGGGCACCGACAAATAGAGATGGCCCTTCTCGATCAGGCGCGGCATCTGGCGCCAGAAGAAGGTGACCAGGAGCGAAGCGATATGGGCGCCGTCGACATCGGCGTCGGTCATCACGATGACCTTCTCGTAACGCAGGT
Source organism: Methylobacterium sp. (assembly GCA_013823325.1). Classification (GTDB taxonomy): domain Bacteria; phylum Pseudomonadota; class Alphaproteobacteria; order Rhizobiales; family Beijerinckiaceae; genus Allobosea; species Allobosea vestrisii. The sequence goes on along the minus strand of PNLY01000002.1, from coordinate 17,208 downwards.
CGTCTTCACGGAACTGGCTGCCGATGCCACAGCCCAGCGCCAGGATCAGGTCGGCGAGCTGCTGGTTGGCGTTGAGCTTTTCGCGCGTCGTATTGGCGACGTTGAGAATCTTGCCGCGCAGGGGCAGGATCGCCTGATTGGCGCGGTTGCGCGCCTGCTTGGCCGAGCCACCGGCGGAATCGCCCTCGACGATGAAGAGCTCTGAGCCGGCCGCGCCGGCATTGCTGCAATCGGCGAGCTTGCCGGGCAGCCTCAGCTTACGGGTCGCGGTCTTGCGCGAGACTTCCTTTTCGAGGCGGCGGCGCTGGCGCTCCTCGGCCCGGTCGACCGACCAGTCGAGCAGCCTCAGCGCCTGCTGCGGCGAGGCGGCGAGCCAGTGGTCGAAGGCATCGCGTATCGCGTTCTCGACGATGCGGGCCGCCTCCAGCGTCGCGAGCTTGTCCTTGGTCTGGCCCTGGAATTCCGGCTCGCGGATGAAGACCGAGAGCATGGCGGCGCAGGTCGCCATCACGTCGTCGGCGGTGACCTGCGCCATGCGCTTGGACTGGCCGATGCGCTCGGCATGGTCGCGCAGACCGCGCAGCAGGGCGATGCGCAGGCCCTGCTCATGCGTGCCGCCCTCAGGCGTCGGGATCGTGTTGCAGTAGGACGAGGAGAAACCGTCTTCTCCCGTCGCAAGCCATGCGACGGCCCATTCGAGCGAGCCGTGGCCGCCTTCCTTGGTGACCTTTCCGGAGAAGATCGGTTCGGCGACGAGGTCCTTGCCCTCGATCTCGCGGGCGAGATAGTCGCGCAAGCCGCCGGGGAACTTGAACACCGCTTCGGCTGCGACGTCGCCTTCCGGCTGCAAACGCGATGGCGCGCAGCGCCAGCGGATCTCGACGCCGCCGAACAGATAGGCCTTGGAGCGGGCCATGCGGAACAGCCGCGCCGGCACGAAATGCGCGCCTTCCCCGAAGATCTGTGCGTCCGGATGGAAGCGCACGCGGGTGCCGCGCCGGTTCGGCGCCCGGCCGACCGTTTCCAGCGGCCCCAGCGGGATGCCGCGGGAGAAGCTCTGGCGATAGAGCATCTGGCCGCGCGCGACCTCGACCTCGACCAGGTCGGAGAGCGCGTTGACGACGGAGACGCCGACGCCGTGCAGGCCGCCCGAGGTCTCGTAGACCTTGGAGTCGAACTTTCCGCCGGCGTGCAGGATCGTCATGATCACTTCGAGCGCCGACTTGTCCGGGAATTTCGGATGCGGGTCGATCGGCATGCCGCGGCCATTGTCGGTGACCGCGAGAGAGCCGTCGGCGAAGAGCTCGACGTCGATGAAGCTGGCATGGCCGGCCACCGCCTCGTCCATGGCGTTGTCGATCACCTCGGCGAAGAGGTGATGCAAAGCCCGCTCGTCGGTGCCGCCGATATACATGCCCGGCCGGCGCCGGACCGGCTCCAGCCCTTCGAGCACCTCGATCGCGGAGGCGTCGTAGCCCGCCTCGGACGGCGTGCCGCCGCGTGGTGCCGGGGCAGGGCGCGCGGCCGGCTTCGGCGCAGGGGCGGGCGCACGCGATTCCTCGCGCATCTCCTTGCCGCCGTCCTCGCCGAAGAGATCGTCCGTCATCGTCACCGCACTCGCTGATTCGCTTGAGCTAGCAAGATAGCGCATCGGCCCGTCGGCCGCTTGCCGGAGCCGCTATAGCCCGCCGCTTCTCCGCAATAAACCGATCGGATCGCCGCCGGAAGTCAGGATGAGCGGCGCTGTCGCCGAGCCGTCATCCGGGGATGGCACAGCCGGCCATGGAACCTCGCCCGCTATTCGCCGGTTCAGCAGCCGTTAAGGGCCGCAGTTTCATCATCGTGATGCGAATCGGGACTGGTCTCGACAGCGCATTCGGCTAAGCTGGCCAAAGGGGGGAAGGTCACGTGGCGTCGCGTTCCGCAGTACCCAAGATCCGCATCACCGGCCTCGAACGGGCCGCGCGTTTCGCTGGCGAGGCCTTCGCCTATGAAGAGCTGTCCGGCCCCGAAACGCGCCACGATGCGGAGAGCGCGCAATTGCGCCGGCTCTGGTGGGCCGCCGCGCTCGTCGCACTGATCGGTCTCGCGATCGTCGCGCTGCGCTAAGTCGTCAGCGCTTCCTCAATCTTTGCGTGTCAGAAGAGCTCCTTCGGGAGGCTCGATATGTGCGTGGTCATCGTCAGCGATTTCGGCTCGGCCGAGGAGGGCGGAGGCCAGGCCGAAGCGTCTCTGCAGTCGTGTGCTCTCGCGTTTTGGCGGACTGTCTGAGGCGGCGATGGCCAAGATCGCCGCTCTGGGGTCGTATCTCTACCAGTCAGTTCTCGCCTTCGGCCTGCTGATCGCGGTTTCCAACCTGCTGACCGCGCCGAACTACGTCGCCTATTCGTTGTTCGTTTCGATCGTTCAGTTCGCCGATATCGCCTGCTTCCAATGGCTCCGCGCTGTCTGTAGCCGCTTCTACCCCGGCCCCGACGGAGAGAGCGAGCAGGCGGAACGTGGCGTGATCATCGCCGAATTCATCGCCAGCGCCGTTCTGTGCCTGCTCGGCGTCGTCGCTGCGACGCTCTTCGATGTTCCGCTCTGGCTTGGACTGATCGGTGCCGTCGCGGCAATCCTGCAGGGCGGCGGCGAATTGCATCTAACCATGCTGCGCTTCCGCCAGGAGTTCAGGCTGTTCTCGTGGCTCCAGGGAGCGCGCGCCACGATCGTGACTGCCGCGACACTGGCCGGCGCCGTGGCTGGCGGCGATCTCGGCCATGTGGTGGCCGGCGTCCTGGCGGGAAATCTCGTCTACTGCTCCCTGGCCTGCTTCCTGTCGCGCCGAATCCTGCCCTGGTCGCATGTCTGGGACGGCAAGCTCGTCAGGCGCCATCTGGTTTATGGCGGGGTGTCGGCCGGCGCGTCGGTTGCCGGCGTGCTGGCGCCGCTCGGCCTCAAGACGATCTTCGTGAGCGCGCTCGGTGCGGCCGGAGCGGCGGGGCCGCTGCTGGCGCTCGATCTGCTGCAGCGGCCGTTCGGCATGATCATCACGTCGCTGCAGGCGGTGCGTTATCCCGAATTGGTGGCGCGCTTCGATCGCGAGGGCGATTCCGGCGCCATCCAGGTGGAACTCGGCCGGTACTACGCCCTGCTCACAGGCTTCTCCCTGATCGGTGCCGCCGGGATGATCGCTCTGCTCGGTGGCGCCGCCCGGGCCGTTGTTCCGCCCGCCTTGCAGTCCTCCTTTCTGCTGACGGCGCCGCTGATCATGCTGGTGGCGCTGCTGCGCGCGCTGACCCACACCCTGCTATCGACGCCGGCGCATCTGCAGCGCCGGTTGCCCGCCATCGTCGGATTGGCGGCCTGCGACTGCATCCTGACCTGCGCCGGCGCCCTGCTAGCCGCGACGCTCTATCCAGGCGACGCTGTCGCCGTCGCCGCCGGAGCTGCCGGGGGAGCGGCGGTGGCGGCTGCGGGCGGGACGATCATGTTGCGCCGGCAGCCCTTCGTCATGCCGTGGTGGCCGGTCGTGCTGTCGGGAGCGGCGCTGGCGCTGTCCTGGCTGAGCGTGAGCTGGTTCGCCGGTGATCTCCTGCTGTCGACCGGCGTAGCGCTCGCCTGCGCGCTGGCTTTCGGCATGGCGCCCTTTCTCACCCTCGTCCGCTGGATCGTACGCTGAGGCGCCATGATCGACATGCCAGCAACCCGTCCCGCCAACATCGTCGTTGGCATCGCCACTTCAGGCCGCCGCGACGTCCTGCGGGACACGCTCGTCCAGCTCGATCGACAGGAGCTACGCCCGCAACGCATCCTGATCTGTCCCTCGGCCAACGACGATGTCGATTGGGATCACGCTGCGAGTCTGACGATCGCCGCCGAACGCATCGATGGCCAAAAGGGATCGAGCGCCCAGCGCAACGCCATTCTCGATGTGGCCGGCGATGCGGATTTGATCGTGTTCTTCGATGACGACTACCTGCCGGCGGATCGCTTCATCGCCGAGGTCGAGCGGCTGTTCCGGCAGGAGCCGGATGTCGTTGCGGCGACCGGCGACGTCCTCGCCGACAGCGTCCATGGCGCGGGAATTGGATTGCAGCAGGCGCTGGCGGTCCTGGCCCGCGACCGGCCGCCGCAGACGGCGAACATCCGTACGGTCGAGAACACCTATGGCTGCAACATGGTGTTCCGCATGGCGGCGATCCGGCGCGCCGGGGCGCGCTTCGACGAGAACCTGCCGCTTTACGGCTGGCAGGAGGACGTCGACTTCTGCGGCCAGCTCGCGGGCGAGGGCAGGATCGTGCACGCCACGGCGCTGCGCGGCGTGCATCGCGCCGTCAAACGCGGCCGCACCTCGGGGGTGCGCTTCGGCTATTCGCAGGTCGCGAATACGGTGTATCTGGCGCGCAAGGGGACGATGCGCCGGGCTCGTGCCTGGCGTCTGTCGGTTCCGCCCGTCGTCGCCAATCTGGTCTTCAGCCTGCTGCCGCAAAGCCTGATCGACCGGCGGGGCCGGTTGAAGGGCAATTTGCTGGCGCTCTGGGACCTGGCACGCGGGCGTCTCGATCCGCGGCGTATCCTGTCGCTGGATTGAGCGCCCGGCCGGGCTGCCGGTCACACGTTTTGAAGCTGCTCGTAGAAGCTAAGATGGGCGAGGGCGGCTTCGTCCCATAGCCTGGCGAGATCGACGCCGATCGCCTCGGCCTTGCGGGCCTGAGCCGTAAGCACAGCCTCGGCGAAGCGCGCGGGCGTAGCGTCGACCGGGCACAGCACCGTCGCCGGATTCTCGATCTTCGCCTTCAGCGCCGGAGCGAGCGCGAACTCATCCTGCCGCTCAGGCTCGGTCGAAACCAGCGGGATCGCGAGCTGGCTGACCGCCTGGAAGCTGCCGCGCCGCGTGCTGATCCCGTCGGTGAACGGCAGCAGGAAGACGTCGGCGGCCGAGAGCGTCGCCATCAGTTCGCCTTCGTCGTCGATCCGGCCACGGAAATCGAGCCAGTCGGCGACGCCGAGCTCGCGAGCGAGCGCAAGGAACGCTTCGCGATCGCCAGGCTTGTCCCAGAGGAAATCGCCGCAGACCAGCAGCCGCGCCTTGATGCCGCGCTGATGCAGCGCCTGCGTTGTCCGCAGCAGGACGTCGGGCCGCTTGCTGGCGTAAAGCACGCCGAAATAGCCGATCACGACATCGGCTTGGCTCGCGCCTTTGCCGCGCAGCTTCGCCCGTTCCGCCGCGACCCGTTCGGGGTCGATGCGTGCCGGCATGATGTTGGGCCCGATCGGGATGACGGGGGCCGCCTGCTTCTTCGCAGCGCCGACCAAGGGCGTCTTCAGAAAGCTCTCGCGCTGCTGCGGCGAGACGAAGACGAAGCCGTCGCAGGCCAGGATATCCGGCACCATCGAGAGATAGCGCAGCTGGTTGAGCGAGGCCCATTCGTGCAGGGTGATGGCGATGCGGCCCTTGCGCGTCATCAGCCGCGCCGCCATCAGCGCGGAGCCCGGTACGAGGCTGTTGCCCCAGCCTTCGATCGGCAGCTGGAAATGCACGATGCGGTCGCGGCGCAACTCCTCGGCGATGGCCCCGATGAAGGCGGCCGGACGTCCCGGCTCGATCGTCCTGATCGCGACGAGGCCCGGCCGTAGCGCGTTCACGGCGTCGGCAAGACGATAGGCATAGTCCATCACCGCGCAGGTGACGGGCGTTGCCGAGCCGAAGATGACGACGGATGGATCGGGAGAAGGGGAATGCATGCGCCTGCGGCCGTACGGAAGATGAGGCGCCGTCTATCGCACAGCTTTCCTAAGCTTGCGTGAGCATGCGTTTGCAGTGATCGGCCCTACGGGGCAGCTCAGCTATGGCCAGGCATCGCGCTCGTCGCGTCAACAAAAAACCGGGGCGTCTCCGCCCCGGTTGGAAGGTGGACTGCGGATCGCCGCAGCCAGGAGGAAATCCTGTCCGGGCTGGAGGCCCGGCCGGAACCCTGCTCAGTAGGAATAGTACATCGTGAACTCGACCGGGTGCGGCGTCATCTCGAAGCGCGCCACGTCCTGCATCTTGAGCTCGATATAGCTCTCGATGAAGTCATCGGTGAAGACGCCGCCGGCTTTGAGGAAGGCGTTGTCCTTCTTGAGCGAATCGAGTGCCTCGCGCAGCGAGCCGCAGACGGTCGGGATCTTCTTCAGCTCGCGCGGCGGCAGGTCGTAGAGGTCCTTGTCCATCGCCGGGCCCGGATCGATCTTGTTGAGGATGCCGTCGAGGCCGGCCATCGTCAGCGCGGCGAAGGCGAGATAGGGGTTCGCCATCGGATCGGGGAAGCGGACCTCGACGCGCTTGGCCTTCGGCGAGGTCGTCCACGGAATACGGCAGGAGGCCGAGCGGTTGCGCGCCGAATAGGCGAGCAGCACCGGAGCCTCATAGCCCGGGACCAGGCGCTTGTAGGAGTTGGTCGACGGGTTGGTGAAGGCGTTCAGCGCCTTGGCGTGCTTGATCACGCCTCCGATGAACCACAGGCACTCCTGCGACAGGTCGGCGTACTTGTTGCCGGCGAAGAGCGGCTTGCCACCCTTCCAGATCGACAGGTGGACGTGCATGCCCGAGCCGTTGTCGCCATAGACGGGCTTGGGCATGAAGGTCGCGGTCTTGCCGTAGCTCTGCGCGACGTTGTGGATGGCGTACTTATAGACCTGCATCTGGTCCGCCATATGCGTCAGCGTGTCGAACTTCATGCCGAGTTCGTGCTGGGCCGAGGCGACCTCGTGGTGATGCTTCTCGACCTTGACGCCCATCGCCGCCATGGCAGCGAGCATCTCGCCGCGCATGTCCTGCGCCGAATCCTGCGGCGGAACCGGGAAGTAGCCGCCCTTGATCGCGATGCGGTGGCCGAGATTGCCGCCTTCGTATTCGGTCTGGCCGTTGATCGGCAGCTCGACGCTGTCGAGCTTGAAGCCGGTGTTGTAAGGGTCGGCCGAGAACTTGACGTCGTCGAAGACGAAGAATTCGGCTTCGGGGCCGACATAGACGGTATCGCCGATGCCGGTCGACTTGAGGTACGCCTCGGCCTTCTTGGCCATGCCGCGCGGGTCGCGGCTATAGGGCTCGCCGGTCGCCGGCTCGAGCACGTCGCAGTTGATGACCATGGTCGAGGCCGAGAAGAACGGGTCGATGCAGGCCGTCGTCGGGTCGGGCATCAGCAGCATGTCGGACTCGTTGATCGCCTTCCAGCCAGCGATCGAGGAGCCGTCGAACATCGTGCCTTCGGCGAAAATCTCCTCGTCGATCATCGAGACGTCGAAGGTGACGTGCTGCCATTTGCCGCGCGGATCGGTGAAGCGGAAGTCGACGTATTTGACGTCATTGTCCTTGATCGCCTTCAGGACCTCTTTGGCGTTCTTCATCTCACGACTTCCTTTGTCGACTGCTAGGGTCTCACGACAGACGCTGCCTGCGGGGCTCCGCCGGCGCACGCATTCCTTGGGGGAGGGGAACTATCCTCAGATCGCGTCCGCGCCGGACTCGCCGGTACGGATGCGGATCGCCCCCTCCACGCTCGATACAAAAATCTTGCCATCGCCGATGCGGCCGGTCTGGGCGGCCTTCTTGATCGCCTCGATCGCGCGCTCGACCATGTCGTCGGCCAGCACGATCTCGATCTTCACCTTCGGCAGGAAGTCGACCACGTATTCGGCGCCGCGATAGAGCTCGGTATGGCCCTTCTGGCGACCGAAGCCCTTAGCCTCGAGCACCGTGATGCCCTGGAGACCGACCTCCTGCAGCGCCTCCTTCACCTCGTCGAGCTTGAAGGGCTTGATGATCGCTTCGATCTTCTTCATGCGCCGATCGACCTCCTTGGCGTGACCTTCGACCACTGTACGCAGCCTTTTTCCGTTCTGACCATCTCGGCCGGTCCGGATCAATCTCGGCGCGTCCAGTAAAAACCTCGCCTGTGCTGCTCATAGCATCGGCGCTGCCCCGCCGCCATGACGCCCCCCGGTGCAAACCGCCTCTTGAAGAGGCGAAAAACCGTCCAAAAAATATGCAGATGCCTATCTTGAGTGCAAACAGGGTTGTCGCCCGCATCCTTGCCTCGCCGCCGCAGCCGGCAGACAATCCTCGCATGACGATGCCTGTCGATCTCTCCCCCCTCGCTTTGCTCAGTGTCGCAGAGATGGCGACCGCGGATTCGATGGCAATCGCGGCCGGCACACCGGGCATCGTCCTGATGGAGAGGGCGGGCAAGGCGGTCGCCGACGCGGTGGCGCGGCGCATCCGCCCCGGCCAGAGCGTCCTTGTGCTGTGCGGCCCGGGCAACAATGGTGGCGATGGCTTCGTCGCAGCCCGCCTGCTGGCGGAGCGCGGCTGCAGGGTCACGCTGGCGCTCGCCGGCGAACGCGCCGCGTTGAAGGGCGACGCCGCGCTGGCGGCGCAGGCCTGGGCCGGACCGGTCGCGGCAATGGATGGAATCGATCCGGCCCGTCATGACCTCGTGGTCGACGCCTTGTTCGGGGCCGGCCTCAGCCGGGCGATCTCGGGCGAACTCGCGGCGCTGGTCGATCGCGTCAACGCGACGGACCGAACGGTGATCGCGGTCGATGTGCCGAGCGGGGTCCACGGCGATACCGGGCTCGCGGATGGCCCTGCCATCCGAGCCGACGAGACCGTCACTTTCTTCCGGCTGAAGCCCGGCCATCTGCTCCACCCCGGGCGGGGCCTCTGCGGCGTCATCACCCTGGCCGATATCGGCATCCGGCCCGAGACCGTCTTCGTTCCGGGCAGCATCACACCGTCGATCTTCCGCAACGCCCCGGATCTCTGGCGCGCTCACTGGCCGGACTATGCTGCCGGCGTCCACAAATATGCCCGTGGTGCGGTTTCCGTTGCAGCGGGCGGATTGTCCGGCGTCGGGGCGCCGCGGCTCGGCGCGCGTGCCGCTCTGCGCAGCGGCGCGGGGCTCGCGACGATCCTCTGCCGGCCGGAAGCGCTGGCAGCGCATGCGGGTCGAGGCCCTGACGCCTTGATGCAACGAGCAGCGGTGGACGCGGCAACCTTTGAAACCATGCTGTCTACTGGCAAGGTCGACGCACTCCTGATCGGGCCTGCGCTCGGCCTTGACGACGAAGCGCGATCCTGGGTGGCGGCCGCCCTTCGTAGCAACCGTCCATGTGTCTTCGATGCCGACGCGCTGACCCATATCGGCGCGCAACGACCTGCTTTCACCGATCTGCTGCAGCGGCGTGCCGCGCCAGTGGTGCTGACGCCGCACGAGGGCGAGTTCAAGCGTCTGTTCGGCGAGGTTGCGGGCTTCGAACCGGCGCTCGGCAAACTCGAACGGGCGCGTCATGCCGCATTGGACACGGGGGCGGTCGTCATCCTCAAGGGCCCGGACACCGTCATCGCCGCGCCCGATGGACGCGCTGCGATCAACGGTACCGGCTCTCCGGCTTTGGCGACGGCCGGCTCCGGTGACGTCCTCGGCGGGATCGTCGCCGGCCTGCTGGCGCAGAAGATGCCGACCTTCGAGGCAGCCTGCGCTGCCGTCTGGCTGCATGGGCGTGCTGGCGAGCAGCTCGGTTCTGGCCTGATCGCGGACGACCTGCCGGAGGCGCTCCCCGGCCTGCTGGCCGAGCTCCAAGACTGAGTATCCGGAGAAGAAAAGGCCCGCCCTGGAAAGGGCGGGCCTGTCGTAAGCCTCTTTGGCTTGCCTTTAGCGGGCGGCGTAGGTCACGGCGGGAGCGGAGGTGAGCTGCTCCTTGGTCATCGTGATCTTGCCGTGGTCCGGATACATCTCCGGGCCCTTCTTGGCGGCAGGCGGCGCGTTCATCGCGGTGCTGCCGCCGGCTCCGGTCCCGCCGGCGGGGGCAGGGGCCGGGGTGACCATCGGCTCCTCGCTCCACTGCACCTGTTCGAACGGGATCGCGACATCCTTGGTGCCGATGCCGAGGAAGCCGCCGACGCCGACAGTCACGAGCTCGATCTTGCCAGTCTTGTCGAATACGACCTCGGTGACGTCGCCGACCTTCTTGTTGTCGGGTCCGTAGATGTCGACGCCCATCAGCTTCGAGGCCCGCCACTTGCCCTGGCCGGCAAGGTTGTTCTCGGGAGCCTTGGCAGTCTCGGCCGCCGGCGCCGGGGCAGCAGGCGCGCTTGTCGCGGGGGCGGTCGGCTGCGGGCTCGGCGGCTGGTTCGAGGGCGAACTGGTCTGCGCAACGGCAGCGGCAGCAAGCATGACGCCGCCGATAGCCGTCAGTGCAACGTGACGCTTGTACATGGGTGTCCTCCTGTCGTGTCCGCGTTTGCGGGATGATTAGACAACGCGGAAACAGCACTTTGGTTCGCGTATGGGGAGCATGCGCATGCCGTTTGGCGGATTCGGGTGGAAAGCGATGAGCCCGGCTTAGCGCTTCGGTAAGGCCTGCGCGCTTTGCTGGCCGCTGGCCATCACGGCCCGGAGCCTGACAGGATGCGCAGGAATCTCACGCTTCTCGGCCTTGCCAGCGACAGAACAAGGCCGACAACGTCGTCGGCAGAATGACGATCGCAGCGCTCGATGAGGAAATGCTGGCGCTCGAGCAGCGTCAGTCCGCCGGCAAGGTCGACATTCGCCCGCCGCATGGCAGCCTGCGCGGCGAGTGCGATATGAACGGCTTCAGCCGTAGAAGGCTGGCGCGCCATGGCGACAGCGGCAACTGGACGCTGATCAGCGACAAGGTGCCGGTCCACCAGATGATCCCGCTCGGTCTGACCCGGACTCTACGCCTGTCCTATGACGCTCCCGGCGACCTCCAACTCGTGTCGGATGACCCGACGATCGCAATGGTGGTCGATCTGCAGCGCGAAGCGGGAGCCGACCGGCGCTACCTCGCGACGATCCTCGGTCGCCGGGCCGGCACGACCGATCTGGCCTATTTCGTCGGAGGTATCCGCCGCGGCTTGATACGCATACCGGTACGCGCCAGGAGTTCGTTCCATCTGAACGCCGTCTACCTCGGGCCGAGCAGCAGCGTGGACGACTTCAAAGGCTATGCTATGAATGTCTTCAACTGGATCAATTTGATCCTGACGCCGCAGACCAACCTGCTCTGCCTGCCGATCACCATTCGCGTAGAGCCGCGCATCAGTTACCGCGGCGGGCCGACTTTCGCCATCGATCCGGACAAGCCGCTTTTCATTCTCAAGAATGCGGAACAGCCCCCACCGGGTGAGCAGGCCGTGACCTGGCGCGACCTTGAACGTTTTCACCAGACGACCGGTGTAACGCTGTTCTACGGCCGCAATCTGCGCGCCCTGGATGAAAGTACGGTCGGAGAGAACCTGAACGGCACCCGCCTGTGCTGGGCTCCGTTGAGATCGAGAGTTGGCTTGTCCCAGCGCGCGTTGGTCGTGCGCGGCGCCCATGAGATCCTCCACGCGCTCGGTGCCGAACACATCCTGACGGGCGAGAACGACAACTACGTGATGACCTGGGCGCCGACTCCGAAGTCATGGATCATCCCCTCCGAGACCCTGATCGATATCTAGAGACTGTCGCAAACCGAGGCCGACGTGACCTGGGCGTTCGCCGCAGTGCCCTTACCGAATCCTGGGAAACGGGATGCTCGAGGTTTCCCCCATGGTCGAAGGCAGGAGCGTCGCTTGCGTCTTTGCGATGGTGAGCGGGGAGGGGATCGAACCCTCGACCACATGATTAAAAGTCACGTGCTCTACCACTGAGCTACCCGCCCTCACTGGGGCGCTGACATAGGCAAGCCCGGCGCGCCGGTCAACATTGTTCCAGCGGGCGCATCGTGGCAGAAGCCGCACCAATGGCGAACGGGCATGCGACAGGAGTGGTTTTGGGCGGCGCACAGGAAGGCTGGCGCAGGTGGACGCTGACGTTTGCGCTCGCTGCGCTGATGCTGGCCGCGATGCTGCTCGGCTTCATCGTCGTGCTCGATCCCTATGGGGTGCGCGTCCGCGCGGGCCAGCCGGCAAGGCCGCTGATGGATCTCAACCAGCGCTTCATGTACCCGCAGATCGTCAAGTCCGGCGCCTTCGATTCGGCGGTATTCGGCACCTCGACCATGCGCCTGCTCGACCCGCGGATCCTGTCCGAAGGGTTGTCCGCCCGCTTCGCCAATCTCGGCATGAACGCCGCGACGCCTTGGGAGCAGGCTCAGCTCGCCGGCCTGTTCGCGCGCAAGGTTGCGTCGCCCAATACGGTGATCTGGGGCATCGATCAGACCTGGTGCGAGGCCGATGCGACCGACGAGGCGCGCCGGCTGACGCCGCGGCCGTTCCCGCCCTGGCTCTATGACGACAGCGCCTGGAACGACTGGCCCAAGCAACTCAACTTCACAACGCTCGAGATCGCCCTGCGCCTGGCTGCCCACCGGCTCGGACTGCAGCCGCAGCGTCTGCGAGGCGATGGCTACGAGGTCTTCACCCCGCCCGAGGGCACTTATGACCTCGCCCGCGCGCGCTCCCACCTCTATCGCAGCTATGGCGGTCATGCGCCCGACATGGCGCCGCAAGCCCCTGCCGTCGTGGTGTCCTTCGCCGAGCGTGCCAGCTGGCGCTTTCCGGCGCTCGCTTGGCTGGAGCAGGGCCTGGCCGTCTTTCCGGCTACGACGCGGCGCCTGATCGTGCTGCCGCCGGTGCACGCCGGCGCCATGCCGCGCGAGGGCAGCGCCGCCTGGCAGCGTTTTGAAGCCTGCAAGGCCGAGATCGTGGCGATCGCGGCGCGCCAAAACGCGGTGGTCGCCGACTACGCGCATCCGTCGCCACTGACGCGGCAGGATTCCAACTACTGGGATCCGGCACATTACCGGCTGCCAATCGCGCGCCGGATCGAGGCCGACTTGATCGCGCTCGGGCGAGGCGGAGCGGCGCCGACTGATCCGGCCCTGTCCGTGATCGGCCCTCATCGTTAACGGCGCGTCAACCAAGCGACTCTACCGTGATTGCATGGTCATCCGCCGCGGCCTCCGCTCCGTCCTCGTCACGCTCGCGCTCTACCTCGTGTCGAGCGCAGTCGTCGGTTATTTCCTGTTTCACGCGCAGCATGGCGCGCGCGGCCTCGAGACATCGGCAGGCCTTCGCGAGAAGCTCGGCGAGATGGAGGCCGAGATCGCCAGCCTGAGCAGCGAACGGCAGGACTGGGAGAAGCGCCTGGGCCTGATGCGCGACGAGGCGATCGATCGCGACCTGCTCGAGGAGCGGGCGCGTGCCATGCTTGGACGCGTCCACCGCAACGATGTCGTCATCATGGGGCGCTGAGGCTGTCCTGCTGCTGCCAGGCCCTGAGCCCGGGTGCTGAAACGACCTTTCTTTCGGATCAGGCATTGCTTTCCCGGGGCGGCCCGCGCGGCTCGCTCAAGCCGGCGCCAGGCCGGCTTTCCCAACGTCAATAGTCGCAAAAAGATCGATTAACCGATAAACGGTTAAATGACATTACGTTATAAATAACAGACACTTAGATTATGCTGCACTGCGAGATGCCCGTCTCGCCAAGCTCTGGGGCTTCCTCTACAACCAAAGCAGGAGAGCTCGGGAGGACCGTTCATGGCCATTGCCGCACGGAAGACGAAAACAGGAGCGCCTGCCAAGGCGGCCGCTAAGACGCCAGCAAAGAGCGCTTCGAAAGGTGCGGCCAAGACGCTGTCGAACGTCCCGACCTTCAACAAGGAGGAAGAGCTCCACGCCTATCGCGAGATGCTGCTGATCCGCCGCTTCGAGGAGAAGGCGGGCCAGATGTACGGCATGGGCCTGATCGGCGGCTTCTGCCATCTCTATATCGGTCAGGAAGCCGTGGTCATCGGCATGCAGATGGCCTCGAAGGAGGGCGACCAGGTCATCACCGGCTATCGCGATCACGGCCACATGCTGGCTTGCGGCATGGAATCGCGCGGCGTCATGGCCGAGCTCACCGGTCGGCGCGGCGGTTATTCGCACGGCAAGGGCGGCTCGATGCACATGTTCAGCCGCGAGAAGAACTTCTATGGTGGCCACGGCATCGTCGGCGCGCAGGTCTCGCTCGGCGCCGGCCTCGGCTTCGCCAACTGGTACCGCCAGGACGGGCGCGTATCGATGGCCTATTTCGGCGACGGCGCCGCCAATCAGGGCCAGGTCTATGAGAGCTTCAACATGGCCGAGCTCTGGAAGCTGCCGGTCGTATTCGTGATCGAGAACAACCGCTACGCCATGGGCACCTCGGTCAACCGCGCCTCGGCCCAGACCGATTTCTCCAAGCGCGGCGTCTCCTTCGGCATCCCGGGCGAGCAGGTCGACGGCATGGACGTCAGGGCCGTGCGCGAGGCGGCGAGTCGCGCCATCGAGCATGCCCGCTCCGGCAAGGGGCCCTATATCCTCGAAATGCAGACCTATCGCTATCGCGGCCATTCCATGTCCGATCCGGCGAAGTACCGCTCGAAGGACGAGGTCCAGCGCATGCGCGAGGAGCACGACCCGATCGAGCAGGTCCGCGCCCGCCTGACCCGCGAGCACAAGGTCGGCGAGGACGAGCTCAAGGCGATCGACGCCAAGGTCCGCGAGATCGTCAACGACGCCGCCGAGTTCGCGACCCACGACCCGGAGCCGGATCCGTCCGAGCTCTACACGGACATCCTGCTGGAGCCGGCGCGGGCCTGACGCGCCGCGCCCGATCCTCCCCGCCCATTTCAGCCCTCGCGGCTATTCCAGAACTCCGGGTGCGTAAATGCCGATCGACATTCTGATGCCCGCCCTGTCGCCGACCATGGAACAGGGCAAGCTCGCCAAATGGCTGAAAGCCGAGGGCGACAAGATCAAGGCCGGTGACATCATCGCCGAGATCGAGACCGACAAGGCGACCATGGAGGTCGAGGCTGTCGACGAGGGCGTGCTGGCGAAGATCCTGATCGCCGACGGCACCGACAATGTCGCGGTCAACACGCCGATCGCGGTGATCGCGGCCGATGGCGAGGACGTATCCGCGGCCGCCAGCGGGGCCGCCAAGGCGGCTCCGGCCCCGCAGGCTGCCGAGGCTCCCGCTCCGGCTGCGCCCGCCGAAGCCCCCGCTGCCCCGGCTCCGGCTCCGGCCGCGGCCGCGGCCGCGGCCGCTAGCGTGCCGGCGCAGGCGAAGTCCTATGATGCTTCCTCCGAATTCCCGGCGGGCGCCGAGATCGTCTCGATGACGGTGCGCGAGGCGCTGCGCGACGCCATGGCCGAGGAGATGCGGCGCGACGCCGACGTCTTCGTGATGGGCGAGGAGGTCGCCGAATACCAGGGCGCCTACAAGGTCACGCAGGGACTGCTGCAGGAGTTCGGTGCGCGCCGCGTCATCGACACGCCGATCACCGAGCACGGCTTTGCCGGTATCGGCGTCGGCGCGGCGCTGACCGGCCTCAAGCCGATCGTCGAGTTCATGACCTTCAACTTCGCCATGCAGGCGATCGACCACATCATCAACTCGGCGGCCAAGACGCTCTATATGTCCGGCGGCCAGATGGGCTGCCCGATCGTCTTCCGCGGCCCCAACGGCGCCGCTGCCCGCGTCGGTGCGCAGCACAGCCACGACTACGCCGCCTGGTACTCGAACGTGCCCGGTCTCAAGGTGGTGATGCCCTACAGCGCTTCCGATGCGAAGGGCTTGCTCAAGAGCGCGATCCGCGATCCAAACCCGATCATCTTCCTTGAGAACGAGATCCTCTACGGCCGCTCCTTCGACGTGCCGAAGGGCGACGATTTCACGATTCCCATCGGCAAGGCCAAGGTCGTGCGCCCCGGCAGCGACGTCACCATCGTCTCCTTCGGCATCGGCATGAACTATGCGCTCGGCGCCGCCGAGGCGCTGGCCAAGGAAGGGATCGAGGCCGAGGTCATCGACCTGCGCACCATCAGGCCGATGGACATCGAGACAGTCGTCGCCTCGGTGCAGAAGACCAATCGTTGCGTCGCGGTCGAGGAAGGCTTCCCGCAGTCCGGCGTCACCGCCGAGATCGGCATGAAGATCATGGAAGCGGCCTTCGACTATCTCGATGCGCCCGTGGCGCGCGTCACCGGCAAGGACGTGCCGATGCCCTACGCCGCCAACCTCGAGAAGCTGGCACTGCCGAACATCGGCGAGGTCGTCGCGGCGGCCAAGGCCGTCTGCTATCGCTGAGAGAGGGCTGACCGATGCCGACCAACATCCTGATGCCTGCGCTCTCTCCCACCATGGAGAAGGGCAATCTCGCCAAATGGCTTAAGAAAGAAGGCGACACGATCAAGTCCGGCGACATCATCGCCGAGATCGAGACCGACAAGGCGACCATGGAAGTCGAGGCGGTCGACGAGGGCATTCTGGCCAAGATCGTCGTGCCGGAAGGCACTGCCGACGTCGCCGTCAACGAGGTGATCGGCGTGATCGCCGGCGAGGGCGAGGACGCCAAGAGCGTGTCCGCGCCGAGCGCCGCGCCGGCCAAGAGCGAGCCGGCTCCGAAGGCGGACGGCAAGGCGGGTGAACCCGCCCCGGCCCCTGCTGCCGCTCCGGCTCCAGCTGCTACACCGGCGCCTGCTGCGCAGGCCGCAGCGCCCGCTTCCGGCAACCGCCCCTTCGCCTCGCCGCTGGCACGCCGCCTCGCCAAGGACGCCGGCATCGACCTCGGCAAGGTCCAGGGCTCGGGCCCGCATGGCCGCATCGTCGAGAAGGACATCGAGGCCGCCAAGCAGGGCGGAGCTGCCAAGGCCGCGCCGGCTCCCACGGCCGGCGCTCCTGCCGCGCCGAAGCCAGCGGCTGCGCCGCTCGCGACCGGCCCCTCGGATGAGCAGACCAAGAAGCTGTTCGCGCCGGGCTCCTATGAGGAGATCCCGCATGACGGCATGCGCAAGACGATCGCGCGCCGCCTGACCGAGGCCAAGCAGACCATTCCGCATTTCTACGTCACGCTGGATTGCGAACTCGACGCGCTGCTGAAGCTGCGGGCCGAGCTCAATGCCGCGGCGCCGGAGAAGGACGGCAAGCCGGCCTACAAGCTCTCGGTCAACGACATGGTGATCAAGGCACTGGCTCTGGCGCTCAGGGCCGTGCCGGACGCCAACGTCTCGTGGACCGATGGCGCCATGCTCAAGCACAAGCATGCCGATGTCGGCGTCGCGGTCTCGATCCCGGGCGGGCTGATCACGCCGATCGTGCGCGACGCCTGCCACAAGACGTTGTCGCAGATCTCGAACGAGATGAAGGACTATGCGGCCCGGGCCAAGGCGCGCAAGCTGAAGCCGGAGGAATATCAGGGCGGCAC
>PNLY01000001.1 GCA_013823325.1 Methylobacterium sp. | reverse complement strand
TCCGCCCGCCGAAGGTGTCGGTCGCCAAGAGCTCGTTGATGGTGACGAAGTTGCCGAGCGACTTCGACATCTTCTCGCCTTCGACCTGCAGGAAGCCGTTGTGCATCCAGTAGTTCGCCATGCGCGGCGCACCGCCCGCAGCACCGAAGGCGCAGCAGCTCTGGGCGAGTTCGTTCTCATGGTGCGGGAAGACGAGGTCGATGCCGCCGCCATGGATGTCGAAGACGTTTCGGGCGGGATCGTCGCATTGCAGGCCGCCGCCGAAGGGCGTCAGCAGCTTGGCCATCGACATGGCCGAGCACTCGATATGCCAGCCGGGACGGCCGGGCGTGGCGATGCCGGCCGGCGACGGCCAGCCCGGATCGATGCCATCGCGGCTCGGCTTCCACAGCACGAAATCCATCGGGTCGCGCTTATAGGGCGCAACATCGACGCGGGCGCCGGCGACCATCTCGTCGAGCGAGCGCCGGGCGAGCGAGCCGTATTTCGGCGCGTCCTTCAGGCCGGCGACGGCCGGCACATGGAAGAGCACATGCTCCTCGGCGACATAGGCGATGCCGCGAGCGATCAGGCGCTCGATGATCGCCTTCATCTCCTCGATATGGCCGGTGGCGCGCGGCTCGTCGTCGGGGCGCAGGTTGCCGAGCGCATCGACATCGGCGTGGAACTGCGCCGTCGTCATCTGCGTGACCTTCGCGATCGCCTCGTTCAGCGGCAGATCGGGGTAGTCACGCGCCGCACGGGCGTTGATCTTGTCATCGACGTCGGTGAGGTTGCGGGCATAGCGGACATGGCTCTCGCCATAGACGTGCCGCAGCAGCCGGTAGAGCACGTCGAAGACGATGACCGGCCGGGCATTGCCGATATGGGCGTAGTCGTAGACCGTCGGGCCGCAGACATACATGCGCACGTTCAGGGGATCGACGGGGGTGAAGACCTCCTTCGTCCGCGTCAGCGTGTTGTAGAGCCTGATTGTCGGCTGCATCGAAGCGGTGTCCTGACGAGAAAGCGATAAAAAACGGCGTATCCTGGCCGCTGGCCGGGGCGCTGTCTGTCTTTTCGTTGGGACGAGGACGTGAGCAGCCGGCCAGCGAAAGCTAGCGGCAAATAATGCAGGTAATGGCGAGGGCTCGCGTCATCCTGCCGTGATGCCTGTCATGTGCGCTTACGTCAAGTGGCAGCTTGGCAACGGCTGCGCGCCATCGCCCTGCCCTCCCGCGATTTGCGCTCTCAGCGCCGCAATGCCGCCACAAGCGTCCGCCGGTTTGCGCGCAACCTTCCTTGCCGCGGTTCACGCGGTCTTAACCAATTGGAACCAATTTGAGATGTCGCAGGTTCAAGAACCGTCGAAGCTCAGGGACATCATCATGCGCCGCGCCGTCGCTCTGGTCGGGCTCGTCGGAATCATCGGCGCCGGAATGTCTCTGGCCCTGCTGCCCGCCACCGGAACCGTCGCCGCCCCCAAGGCCGAGCGCACCTATCTGATCCCGGCCGGCGACGGCTACGGCGTGGCGGACTGCATCTCCAGCAAATCGGAATGCGGCCAGATCGTCGCCGATGCCTGGTGCGAATCGCAAGGGCACCGTGCCGCGACCGCCTATGGCGTCGCTGCCCGCGAGGATGTCACCGGCTCGACGCCGCGCCCGGCCAATATGGCGCAGACCGAGCTACCGCTGACGATCACCTGCGGCGGCTGAGCGAGCCGCCGCTCACCTCACCCATTCCGAGCATCTCGGCCCGTCGCCGCTATTGCCCCAGGGCATGATCGGCACGCTTGAGGTCGAGTTCTGCGGCGAGCCGTCGATCAGCTTGTCGGTGTAGACCATGTAGATCAGCACATTGCGCTTGGCGTCGCAGCCGCGCACGATCTGCATCTTCTTCCAGATCAGCGAACGGCGCTCGCGGAAGACGACGTCGCCCTGAGAGGCCTTCTCCTTGAAGCGGATCGGCCCGATTTGCCGACAGGCCAGCGAGACGTCAGAGACCTCCTCGGCAACGCCGAACATGCCGGACACGCCGCCCTTCTCGGGCACGGTGTAATGGCAGGCGACGCCCTCGACCACGGGATCGTCAACGCCGTAGACGGCGAGCTTGTCGTCCGGGGTCAGCATCTTCCAGACCGTCGACTTCTTGAAGATCAGGTCCTCCTGTGCCGTGGCCGGGGCGACGACGCCGGCAAGCGCAAGCACCGACGCGGCGGCAAGAAGACAACGACGAAAGCTCATTCAAAATCTCCCAGAGCGTTCCCGAGGGACAGCGGGCAGGATATGGGATGGCGCGCCGGATCGCACCAGTGCAGGCGCGAGCAATCTTAGAGCAAGACGACAGGACGACGACCATGCTGCCGGTGCTGGAAACCGAGCGCCTGTACCTGAAGCCGCGGACCGAGGCCGATCTCGATTTCGTCGCTGCGCTCAATGCCGATCCAGAGGTCATGCGCTTCATCGCGGCGGTCGGCGACCCGACGATGGGCCGCGAGGGCGTCGCGGCGCGCAGCTTCCTACATGTCGGGCGCGGACTCGGCTACTGGACTGCGTTCGACCGGGCCGCCGAAGACGGACCGCTCGGCTATGTCGGCCTCATTCCGAACGGCGACGGTCAGGACCAGGCTCAGATCAGCTATCGTTTCGCCGCCCGCCACTGGGGACAAGGTTTTGCCCGAGAGGCGGTGGCGCGGTTGATCCGCTACGCTTTCGGCGCAGTCGGCCTGCCAGACATCCTGATCCAGACCCACCCGCAGAATGCGGCCTCGCTGCGGCTCGCAGCACGGCTTGGCTTCGAACAGGTGGTAGGCGGCGAGATGCTGATCGGAGAGCCGCCCGTTCCGGCGATCCGCCTGCGCCTCGGACGCCCGGTCACCGTCTAACGCCGGTCGGCGCCATAGCTGTCGAGCGTCGCGGTGCGCTGGGCGATGAGCGTGGCGCGGCAGGCCGGAAAATGCAGAACCTGCCCTTCCCGGCCGAACTCGCCCTTGTCGTAGAAGCGGCAGGCCTTCTGCATGAAGGCGTTCCAGGCGCGCTGCTCTTCGAGCAGATCCTTCCGGGTCGTGGGCCCGCTCGCCGCCAGCAGGCGCTTCCAGGCGGCGTTGAGCTTGGCGTCCTCACGCGCGACCCATGCCCCGCCGCAGGCAGCCCCGGCGGGGTTGGTGCCGTCCGAATTGTCGATGCAACGCTTCCAGGCTTCGTCGGCCGCTGCGGGCAAGGCCAGCGCGCCGAGGATGCCTGCGGCCACGGCAGCGCCTGCCGCGCCCCGCATGCTCAGCCGGCGATCGGCTTGAACGCCAGGTAATAGGCAGCGATCGCGCCGATGAAGCCGAGCCCGGTGAAGACGAGCTTCAGCCGGGTGAAGCCGCTGGCGATCGCGACGGTGCCATCGTCGAGAGTTGGAAAACGATCGAGAAGACGTGCGATGGCGAGGTTCTCGACGACATCGCAGAGCCCGCCGATGAGCCAGCCGCCGCCGCAGAGTGCCGCCACCCACCAGGGATAGCCGCGCATGGAGAGACCGGTGACGATCAGCGCGCCGACGACGGCGTAGACCAGAGCGAAGGCGAGATCCGCCGGCAGCAGCTTGTTGCGGTAGATCGCCCGGCGCTCGGGGCCATAGAGCGAGAACAGCTTCTCGACATCGTCCTTGGTGAAGCCGTCGAGATCGCTTTCGAGCGCGCGATCGACCTTGAGGCTGCGGGCCCAGAGCCAGGAGAGCAGCAGCGTCAGCACCACCAGCGCTGGCCCCCAGAAGAAGAAGCCGAGCGGGATCAGGGTGGAGTAGAAGGTCGGAAGGTCTTCCATCGGGCGAAGGGCTCCGGAGGCGTCGTGCGCCGACCCTAACCTGCCTCGCGCGCCAGCGCCACGGCCTCGCGCAGGACCTCTTCGTCGCCAATGTGATTGGCTAGGATCAGGACGAGCCGGGCATTGAGTGCAGCGCTCGCCTGCTCGTCCAGATCGCGGTGCGCATGGGCGAGCAGGCGGAAAGCTGCGTCGGGATCGGCGAAGCGCGAATCGCGGGCGAGCTTGCCCACAGGCGACATGGCAGCCGCGGCCTTCATCCCCTGCCCTCCATCCGTTCGATCGCAGCCTCGACCTCAGCGCGCTGCGGCTTGCGGAACCGTGCGGCGACGTGCCCGTCCGGCCGCAACAGCACCGCGGCGCCGTGCTCAAGGGCATAACGCTGGCGCAATGTGTCATCGACAGCAGTCGGTTCGATCGCGAGGACGCCGGCGGGTGCGAGCTTTGTCGCATCTTCGCCGAGCAGGATCGCCTGCCCCACCGAGAAAGCCTCGCTCAGCCAGGTATGGGTGGCGGCAGCCAGCGGCGCATCGAGGAAAGGCGCACCCGGCTGCAAGCCCCTGTCCCAGCTCTCGTCGTCGCTCGACAATGTCGAGCCGGTATAGGCTGAGGGCAGCGAGAGCCGTCCGGAATTGACGAAGCGCTTGGCGAAGCCGGTCAGTGGCGCCAGCGACAGGGCCGCCTCGCGCAGCAGGCGCTCGCCGGGCGAGCGCGGCGCGATGAAGTCGGTCGCCCGCGTCGAGTTCAGGATGTTCTCGTCGGCGGCGGCGACGCGCTCGCTGTCATAGCTGTCGAGCAATGAGGCCGGGCTGCGGCCCTGCGTGACCAGCGCCAGCTTCCAGCCGAGATTGTCGGCGTCCTGGATGCCGGAATTGGCGCCGCGCGCGCCGAAGGGCGAGACCTGATGGGCGGCGTCGCCGGCGAAGATCACGCGGCCATGCAGGAACCTGTCGAGCCGGCGGCACTGGAAGCGATAGACCGAGACCCATTCCAGCGCGAAGTCGGCATGGCCGAGCATGCGCTCGATCCGGGGCCGGACGATCTCGGGCTGCTTCTCGTGATCCGGGTCCGCATCCGGGCCGAGCTGCAGGTCGATGCGCCAGATATCGTCCGGCTGCTTGTGCAGCAGCGCCGACTGGCCGGAATGGAAGGGCGGATCGAACCAGAACCAGCGCTCGGTCGGAAACGGCGCGGTCATCTTCACATCGGCGATGAGGAAGCGGTCCTCGAAGGCCTCGCCACGGAACTCCAGGCCGAGCAGCCCGCGCGTCGGCGAACGCGCGCCGTCGCAGGCGATCAGCCAGTCGGCATGCAGGGAATAATCGCCGTCCGGGGTGGCGATCGCCAGCGTGGCGCCGTCATCGCGGTTGTCGAGACCGGTCAGGCGATTACTCCAACGCAGATCGACGAGCGGCTCGGCCAGAACCGCATCGACCAGCGCTGCCTCGACGTAGAACTGCTGGAGATTGATGAAGGCGGGCTGCTTGTGGCCGCCCTCCGGCAGCAAGTCGAACGCATAGAGCTCGGTCTCGCCACGGAAGACCCGGCCTTTCTGCCAGGTGACGCCCTTCTCGACCATCGCCTGCGCCAGACCGAGCCGGTCGAAGATCTCGAGCGTGCGCTTGGCGAAGCAGATGGCGCGCGAGCCCTCGCCGATCCGGTCGGCATCGTCGATCAGCACGACCGGGACCTGCCGGCGCGCCAGGTCGAGCGCCAACGTCAGGCCGACGGGACCCGCGCCGACGATGACGACGGGGTGTCGGGCGGGCGTGGCCGCATCCTGATCCGGGCTGCGGCGATAGGCGAACTGACGGAAGGGCTGCATGCGGCTCCGCCTTCAGCCCCGCAGGTCCAGCCACATCTGGCGGTCGCGCTCGTCGGTCCAGATGCGCGGATGGTCGAGGCCGCCGGCCTCGTCATAGGCACGGGTGACGTTGAACGGCAGGCAGTGCTCGAAGATCACCCAGTCGCCATAGGACGGCTTCAGCGTCTCGTGGACGCGCTCGAAGGTCTCGCGCAGCGAGCGCCCGGCCGCGACATGGCCCTTCACCGCCTCGTAGAGGTCGGTGAGGAAGGCACGCGTACCCTTGATGCCGTCGGCAACCATCGCCCGGTTGGTCAGAGCCGCGCCGCGGCCCGGCACCATCGCAGCGGGAGCAAAGGCGGCGAGCGCGTCCAGCGTCGTCGGCCAATCGGTGAAATGGGCGTCACCGCAATAGGGTGTCGCGCCGTATTCGACGAGATCGCCGGCGAAGATCACATTGGTGTCCGGCATCCAGGCGACGATGTCGCCGGCGGTGTGGCCACGGCCGAGCTTCATCAGCCGGACCTCGCGCTTGCCAAGCCAGATCGAGGCGTTGTGCGAGAAGGTCGTGGTCGGCCAGGTCAGGCCGGGGCGGATCGAGTCGGCACCCTGGAAGAGCCGCGGGAAGCGGCCGATCTCGCTGGCCTTGTCCTCCTCGCCGCGCTCGACGATCATCGCCCGCGCCGCGTCCGACGCGACGATCTCCTTCGCGCCATAGGCGGGCGCGCCGAGCACGCGAACGGCATGGTAGTGCGAGAGCACGACATGGCTGACCGGCTTGTCGGTGACCTCGCGCACCTTGGCGATGACGCGCTCGGCCATGGTCGGCGTCGCCTGCGCGTCGAAGACGAGCACGCTGTCGTCGCCGACGACGATGCCGCTATTAGGGTCACCCTCGGCGGTATAGGCGTAGACGCCCTTGCCGATCTCGTCGAAGGAGACGGTCTTCTCGCCGAGATCGGCGGTGGAGGCGAAAGCGGGGGAGGACATCGTCAGAACCTCATTCTCGTTTGACGGCAGGCGCGGCGCCGGTCAGCCGGCATGCGGCAGGATCTCCTGCTCGATCGCGCCGAAGATCGAATGGCCGGCAGCGTCCTTCATCTCGATGCGGATGCTGTCGCCGAAGCGCAGGAACGGCGTCTTCGGCGCGCCGTGCCGAATGGTCTCGACCATGCGTTGCTCGGCGATGCAGGCATAGCCGAGCCCGCCTTCCGCCACCGGCCTGCCCGGCCCGCCATCGGAGTCGCGGTTCGAAACCGTGCCGGAGCCGACGATGGTGCCGGCGACGAGCGGACGGGTCTTGGCGGCATGGGCGATCAGCACACCGAAATCGAAGGTCATGTCGACGCCGGCCTCAGGCTTACCGAAGGGCTTGCCGTTGACCTGGGCGAGCAGCGGCAGGCTGAGCTTGCCGTCCTGCCAGGCCGAGCCGAGCTCGTCCGGCGTCACCGCCGCCGGCGAGAAGGCCGAGGACGGCTTTGATTGAAGGAAACCAAAGCCTTTCGCCAGTTCGTTCGGAATCAGATTCCGCAAGCTCACGTCATTGACGAGCATGACGAGACGGATCAGCCCCCTCGCCTCCTCCGGCGTGACGCCCATCGGCACGTCGCCGGTGATCACCGCGATCTCGGCCTCGAGATCGATGCCGTAATCCTCGCTGGCAAGCTTCACCGCCTGGCGCGGGCCGAGGAAGGAATCGGAGCCGCCCTGGTACATCAGCGGATCGGTCCAGAAGCTCTCGGGCATCTCAGCGCCCCGCGCCTTCCGGACCAGCTCGACATGGTTCACATAGGCCGAGCCATCGACCCACTGATAGGCACGCGGCAAGGGCGAAGCGCAGTCGTGCTCATGGAAGCGGAAGGACGGCACCGAGCCGTGCTCCAGGCTCTCGGCGAGATCGGTGAGGCGTGGCGCGCAGCGATCCCAGTCGTCGAGCGCCCCCTGCAGCGTCGCGACCACCGGGAAGGCATCGGTAGCGCGGGTCAGGTCGTTCGAGACGACGACGAGGCGGCCATCCCGGCCGTGCATGAGGGATGCTAGTTTCATCTCTTTTCAATCCTCGCCGAACAGTGATGATGGCAGCAAATCTGTCCCCGGGAGGAAAGTCCATGCAACGCCGTATGTTTTTGAAGACGGGCGCGCTCGCCGCGGCCGCCGCGCCGATCGCGATGCCCGCGATTGCGCAATCGATGCCCGAAGTGAAATGGCGGCTGACGTCGAGCTTCCCCAAGCAGCTCGACACGATCTATGGCACCGCCCAGCAGTTCGCGAAGTTCATGTCCGACGCCACGGACGGCAGGTTCCAGATCCAGACCTTCTCGGCCGGCGAGATCGTGCCGGGCTTGCAGGCGCTCGACGCCGTCACCTCCGGCACTGTCGAATGCGCACATACGCCGACTTATTTCTATGTCGGCAAGGAGCCGGCGCTCGGGCTCGGCACCGGCATCCCCTTCGGCCTCAACGCCCGCCAGCAGCACAGCTGGTGGTATTTCGGCGGCGGTGAGCAGATCGTCAACGGCGCGCTGGCCAAGTTCAACGCCTACTCGATCCCCTGCGGCAATTCCGGCTGCCAGATGGGCGGCTTCTTCCGCAAGGAACTGAAGACGCTCGACGACCTCAAGGGCCTGAAGTTCCGCATCGGCGGCATGGGCGGGGCGGTGCTGGCCAAGCTCGGCGTCGTGCCGACCCAGATCGCGGCAGGCGACGTCTATCCGGCGCTGGAGCGCGGCACCATCGACGCGGCCGAGTTCGTCGGCCCCTATGACGACGAGAAGCTCGGCTTCGTCAAGGTCGCGCCCTATTACTACTACCCCGGCTGGTGGGAGGGCGGCGCCATGCTGCACCTCGTGATCAACCAGGATCAGTGGAACAAGCTGCCCAAGCACTATCAGGCGATCGTGCAGAACGCCTGCGAGGCGGCGAACAACTGGATGCTGGCGAAGTACGACTTCGTCAATCCGGGCGGCCTGCGCAAGCTGATCGCCCAGGGGGCGCAGCTGAAAGCCTTCCCGCAGCCGATCATGGAAGCCTCGCTCAAAGCGGCGGAGGAGTACTACGCCGAGACCTCGGCCAAGAGCGAAGCCTTCAAGAAGGGCTATGAGTCGATGGTCGCCTTCCGCGGCGAGAACCTGCTCTGGTGGCAGGTGGCGGAGCTCTCCTACGACGCCTTCATGAACCGGCTGCGTTCGCGCTGACGGCCAGCAATCGCTCCGGAGCGTGCCGACGGCGCGCTTCCGGGGCCGATTGCTCCGCCGGGAGATGTCCGGCTCACGCATGGACAGGCACAGTCCCGATCCGACGGCAGAAACCTGGACGAACCGCAGCCTGCAAGCTCATCGTTGTTCCCCCCATCGCAGCGGCTTTGACAGGCGCTGCCGTTCGGTAATGATCGTGCCGCAGCCTCCGCGGCTTTCTTTCACTCCAGTTAGTTACAAGCGCAACTAATGTCAACGAAGCAAAAGCCGGCCGACCGCGCCCTGCATCTCGAGCAGTTCCTGCCCTATCGACTCAACGTCGTCGGCTTTTTCGCCAGCCGCGCGCTCGGCCGCGTCTACGGCACGCGCTTCGGCATCGGCATCCCGGAATGGCGGGTGATCGCACAGCTCGGCGAATTCGGGCAATTGACCTCGCGCGACATCGGCGAGCTCTCGCAGATGCACAAGACCAAGGTCTCGCGGGCCGTCTCGGAGCTCGATAAGCGCGGGCTGGTGACGCGAGCCGAGAATCGGGCCGACCGGCGCGAGGCCTTCGTCGCCCTGACGGCCGCCGGCCAACGCCTCTACGCCCAGATCGTGCCGCTGGCACTCGCCTTCGAAGAACGCTGGATCGAGGGGATCGCGCCCGAGGAGCTGCGCGTCTTCGAGCGCGTTCTGGCAATGCTGACCGAGCGCGGCCGCCATCTCGCCGGCGCCTACCAGACCGAGGAAGCCTGATCGCGGAAGCGTTATCGAGGCCTGATTTGCCGCCCGGGGCGCGATATGCCATGCGCTGAGGCAAATAGACGGTGCGTCGAATCGCCGTTTCGACCCGGCCGACACGCGCCTCCTTAGTTCCGTCGCGTTTCTAGCATGTGCTCTGCCGGTGCGGGCGGTCATTGCCTGCACCGGACGAGTCACAGGGATAGCACTCTGCCTTCGATGATTTTCGCTTCGCTCCGACGCGCGCTTGCTCCGGCGCTGGCTTTCGCCGCGCTGACGAGCGCAGCCGTGGCACAGTCCCCCGCTTGCGACAACTGGCGCGCCGAGCTCTCCAGCCTGCAGGGCCAGCGCGGCGGCGATGCACGTGCCGCCCAGGCGGCGCAGCGCGTCGCCGGCCAGCTGGCGCAGCTGTCGAACCAGTACCGGGCCATGGGCTGCGATCGCGGCGGCTTCCTGTTCTTCGGCGACGCCCCACCACCGCAATGCGGCGGCATCCGCGCCCAATTGGGTGCGCTCCAGTCGCAATATGCGCAGCTGCAGCAGCAGGCCCAGGGCGGCGGCGTCGAGCAGCGCCGTGCCCAGCTCGCCGCCCTGATCAACAATAATTGCCGGGCACAGCCGCGCGGCTTCTTCGAGACGATCTTCGGCATCGAGCCGCGCCGCGGCGAGATCGATTCCACCCTGCCCGAGCTCGATCCGGACGAACCGCGCGAGCCAACCGAGGGCGGAGCGCGCCAGGGCGGCCCCTATACGGTCTGCGTGCGCAGCTGCGACGGCTTTTTCTTCCCGCTCGCCAACAGCCCGAGCGGACGCGAAGGCCAGGATGAGATGTGCCAGTCGCTCTGCCCGGGCACCGAGACGCTGGCCTATGGCATGAGCAGCGGCGGCGACATCCAGAACGCCGTGGCGCGCGGCACCGGGCAACCCTACACCTCCCTGCCGAACGCGCTGAAATACACCCGCAGCTTCGACGCCGCCTGCACCTGCCGGGCGCCCGGACAGAGTTGGGCTCAGGCGCTGGCGAATGCCGAGCAGATGCTCGACCAGCGCAAGGGCGACATCATCGTCACCGAGCAGCGCTCGCAGGAGATGTCGCGGCCGAAAGCCGAACAGCCGCAGCGGGGCAAGAAGGGGGCCACGCCCGCCGCGGCGGAGGTCAAGCCTGCCGCCCCGGCGCCGACCGCGCTCCAGGCTGCCCCCGGCGACGAGCCCACGCCTGACGCCAATGTACCGACCGCCAGCACCGAATCAGCCGGCGTCGGCCCGCAGCGGATCGACGGCGAGAAGACCTTGCAGCAGGGCGACGGGCTGAAGCGCGAGAGCAAGAGCGTCACCGGCGAGCGCCGTACCGTGCGGATCGTCGCGCCGAACCTCGCTCCCAATCTCGGCGTCGGGGCGACGGCGCGGCCGTGATCGCCTCGGCTCAGGCTGTCAGCGTCGCCAGCAGCTGCCCATAGTCGTCGAAGATCAGGTCGGGCTCGCGCGCTCGCAAGGACTCGCCGGTGTTGTAGCCGAAGGTCACCGCTCCCGAAGCGATGCCGGCTCGCCGCGCCGCGTCGATGTCACGGATTTCATCGCCGATTGCGATCGTCTGCTGCCGCTCAACAGCGGCCTGCCGGATAACGGTCTTGAACTTGGCGCTCTTGCCCCAGAGCGACGCGCCGCAGCTGAAATGACTGACATGAGCCGCAGCGCGGCCAAGCGTCCGGCGGATGACCGCTTCGCTGTTCGAACTCACGATCGCGACCGCAACGCCGCTTGCAGCCAGGCTCGCGAGCATCTGCTCGGCATCTGGAAAGAGTGCCACCGCGTCCCCAGCCTCGGCGCTCAGCTTGCGCATGTGCAGCGCAATCGCCGGCATCTTCCACAAGGGAACGCCGAGGCGGGCAATGATCTGGCGCGAATCGAGCTCTCGAAGCTCGTCAGCCTCACCTTGTGCAACCTCGCGGAAGCCGAACTGCCTTGCTGTCTGGTTGAGCACCGAACAGAACCAGGGAAAGCTGTCGGCCAGCGTTCCGTCGTAATCGAAGATCGCAAGAGAGAAGGCGGGCATCGCGGAGACCGGACTGACGGGCACAGGTGATTGCCGGCTCGTCGCTCAAGCGTCAATCAGGCATTCGTGGAGATGCCGCTGCACGGACAGAAGACGTCCTGTCAGGGCGTCGAAGCGTTGGAGCAAGCGCAGCCCGTCATGCACCAGGAGCAATTCCGACCACTTTTCTCTCTGCTGACTCGCCGGGAACGCGAGGCTTAGATCAGAGTACTGCTGCCGGCGCCCGCTGCTGCTCGCGCCGCCTTTCAAACGCGGAGCGAGCCATGTCGGATCCAGCAATCGCCACCCCCGCCCCTCACGGCATGGACGTCGCCGATACGGCGCGGCGCCTTAAGGCGATCTTCATCGGCTCGGTCGGCAACCTCGTCGAATGGTACGACTTCTACGCCTACACAGCCTTCGCGCTCTATTTCGCGCCCAAGTTCTTCCCTTCGCACGATCCCGTCGTGCAGCAACTGAACGCGGCGACGCTGTTCGCGGCCGGCTTCATCGTGCGGCCGATCGGCGGCTGGCTGTTCGGCCATATCGCCGACCGCTATGGGCGCCGCCTGTCGCTGACCGTCTCGGTGCTGATGATGTGCTTCGGCTCGCTGATCATCGCCCTGACGCCGACCTATGAGACGATCGGCTTCGCCGCGCCGGTTCTGCTGGCGCTGGCCCGGATCATCGAGGGCCTCAGCCTCGGCGGCGAATACGGGGCGAGCGCGACCTATCTCACCGAGATCGCCCACCCGGACCATCGGGGCTTCTATTCGAGCTTCCAGTACGTGACGCTGATCGGCGGGCAGCTCACCGCGATCCTGGTGCTGCTCCTGCTCCAGAACGTCTTCCTGACGCATGAGCAACTGGTGGACTGGGGTTGGCGCATCCCCTTCGTCATCGGCGCGCTGCTCGCGGTCACCGCCATGTTTATGCGCCGGCACATGCACGAGACGGAAGCCTTCACCGAGGCCAACAAGACCAAGAAAAGGGAGAGTTCGCTGCGCGGGCTGCTGAAGTACCCGCGCGAGGTCGCGATCGTGGTCGGCCTGACCGCGGGCGGCACCGCCGCGTTCTACACCTTCACCACCTATATGCAGACCTTCGTGAAGCAGACCGTCGGCCTCACCGACATCGTCACCACCTATGTCATCGCCGGGTCGCTGATCTTCGCCTCGATCCTGCAGCCGATCTATGGCCTGATTTCCGACCGGATCGGCCGCAAGCCGCTGCTGATCTTCTTCGGCGTTGCCGGGACGCTGCTGACCGTGCCGATCCTGACGACGCTGGCGCAGACCAAGTCGCCCTGGGTCGCCTTCCTGCTGATCTCCGGCGCCTGGCTCTTCGTCGCCGGCTACACCTCGATCAACGCCGTGGTGAAGGCCGAGCTGTTCCCGACCTCGATCCGTGCCACCGGCGTCGCCGTGCCCTATGCGCTGACCGTCTCGATCTTCGGTGGCACAGCGCCGGCGATCGCCCTGTTCTTCAAGCAGCAGGGCCACGAGCAGTGGTTCTACTACTACCTCTCGGCGGTGATCTTCATCTCGCTCCTGGTCTATTCGACCATGCGCGACACCAAGCACGAGTCGGCGATGCACCGGCACGAGTGACGGCGCCGGGCGCGTTAACACTCCCTTTACCCGGCATTTGCTGATCTGGCCCGCCAGTTCTCGCGAGGCCGGTCCATGGAGATGTCCGCATCCAACGCGCAGTGCGAGCAGAAGCGCCTCGATGCGCTCGCGCGCTACGACATCCTCGATACGCCGCGCGAGGAGGCCTTCGACCGGATCACGCGGCTTGTGCGCCGGATCCTGAAGGTGCCGATGGCGACGGTGACCTTCCTCGACGGCCACCGGCAATGGTTCAAGGCGCATGACGGCGTCGCGAACAACGGGGATTCTCGCCGTGTCGCGTTCTGCGACATGACCATCCGCGAGAACGCCCCGCTGATCGTGACGGACGCAAGCACCGACCCGCGCGTCGCCAGCAACCCGCTGGTGACTGGCCCGCCGCATTTGCGCTTCTATGCCGGCATCCCTCTGCGCACCTCCGAAGGCCAGAACATCGGCACGCTCTGCGCCTTGGGCACCACGCCGCGCGCGATCGACCCCGGCGAAATTGCGATCCTCTCCGATCTCGCATCGATCGTGATGAACGAGCTAGAACTGAGGCTTCTCGCCTCGACGGACGGGCTGACCGGCGCCCTCGCCCGCCGCGCCTTCCGCGAGGAGGCCGCCCGCGCCTTGGCGCTGGCCCAGCGTCATCGCCACGAGGTCAGCTGCATCGCCTTCGATCTCGATCACTTCAAGACGATCAACGACACGCACGGCCATGCTGCCGGCGACGCGGTCCTCTCTGGCACCGCAGCGACCTGCCGGAACCTGCTGCGCCAGAGCGATCTGTTCGGCCGCATCGGCGGCGAGGAGTTCGCGGTGCTGCTGCCGCATACCGGCCGCGATGCGGCACTCGGCGTCGCCGAAAAGCTGCGCGAGGCCATCGCCGCCCAACGCTTCGACGGGACCGACGGGCCATTCACGGCCACCGCCAGCTTCGGCATCGCCGCCGCCGCGCCCAGCGGCGATATCGACGCCCTGCTGCGCGCCGCGGACGAAGCTCTGTACGCCGCGAAGGAGACCGGTCGCAATCGCTGCGTCGTCAACCAGACCGGTCTTTCTGCCGGCGCTTCGCTGGGACGGCGCGTGCTGAAGGCCGGCAGCATCGTCTTCAACGGTGGCAAGTCGGTGATCGATTGCACGGTGCGGCGACTCTCAGAACAGGGCGCGAGCCTCGCGGTGACCAGCACGGCCGGTGTGCCGGAGCGCTTCAAGCTTGCGATCGAGGCCGACGCCTTCTCCCGCGCTTGCCAGATCGCGCGCAAGGCCGGGACGGAGATCGACGTGCAATTCGCCGCCTGACCGCTGTCGGCCGTTGCGACCTCCCCGCGCCCGGCATTCCCCCCATTCGCCGGCCGCGCAGTGACAGCCGGCAACCCGCGCTGCTACGCTATATCTACCTCAACATAGCGATCGCGGCATGACAGGTCGAATATCGGCCGCATGCAGCGCGGTCGTTCGCAGCCTGCGAGGAGAAGCCGATGTCCCATGCCCTTCAATTCTACATCGATGGAGCCTGGGTCGATCCTGCCAACGGGCTGAAGACGCTCGACGTGATCGATCCCTCCACCGAAGAGGCCTTCGCGCAGATCGCGCTCGGCAGCCAGGCGGATGTCGACCGGGCGGTCGCGGCAGCGCGCGCCGCCTTCCCCGCCTTCGCCGCGACCTCGAAGGAAGAGCGCCTCGCCCTGATGCGCCGCCTGCTCGAAGCCTACAAGGCCCGCTATGCCGAGGTCGCCGACACCTTGTCGCGCGAGATGGGCGCGCCGAAGGAGCTCGCCCACCGGGCGCAAGCCGGGATGGGCACGGCCCATCTCGCCAAGATGATCGAGACGCTGGAGAACTTCGAATTCGAGGAGCTGCGCGGCTCGACCCTGATCTCGAAGGAGCCGATCGGCGTCGTCGGCATGATCACGCCGTGGAACTGGCCGATCAACCAGATCATGTGCAAGGTCGCGCCCGCCCTTGCCGCAGGCTGCACCATGGTGCTGAAGCCGTCCGAGATCGCGCCGCTCAACGCCATCATCTTCGCCGAGGCGATGCACGAGGCCGGCGTGCCCAAGGGCGTCTTCAACCTCGTCAATGGCGATGGGCCCACGGTCGGCGAGGCGATCGCCCGGCACCAGCAAGTCGACATGGTCTCCTTCACCGGCTCGACCCGCGCCGGCATCCTCGTCGCCAAGGCAGCGGCCGACACGGTCAAGCGCGTCCACCAGGAACTCGGCGGCAAGTCGGCCAACATCCTGCTCGACGATGTCGACCTGAAACGGGCGGTGAAGCTCGGCGTCGAGAGCGTGATGCGCAATTCCGGCCAGTCCTGCAACGCACCGACCAGGATGTTCGTGCCGGCCGAACTGCATGAGGACGCGCTCGCCATCGCCAAGGCGACGGCTGAGCCGCTCAAGGTCGGCGCGCCGTCGACTGACAGCGTCTTCCTCGGTCCGGTCGTCAGCGAGACGCAATACGACAAGATCCAGCGCCTGATCGAAAGCGGCATCAAGGAAGGTGCGACCCTGGTGACCGGCGGCCCCGGTCGGCCGGAGGACCTCAACCGCGGCTATTATGTCCGCCCGACGATCTTCGGCGGCGTGACCGACGAGATGACGATCGCCAGGGAAGAGATCTTCGGCCCGGTGCTGTCGATCCTGCCCTATGAGAGCGAGGCGGAGGTGATCGCGCGGGCGAACGACACGCCCTATGGCCTCGCCTCCTATGTCCAGTCCGGCTCGCTGGAGCGGGCGCGCAAGGTCGCGGCGCAGATGCGTTCCGGCAATGTCTACATCAACTACCCGGCCTGGGACGCCGGCGCACCTTTCGGCGGCTACAAACAGTCCGGCAACGGCCGCGAATACGCTGATTTCGGCCTCGAGGAGTTCCTCGAGATCAAGGGCACGGTCGGCTACGCGGCCGCCTGATCCCGTTGTTCAAAGAGCGCGCCGCCGGTCACCTCGGCGGCGCGTTTTTCTTGAGAGCTACGCCGCTTCGCCGGCGAGGCGCTTCAGCGCCTTCTCGCGCCCGATCAGCGGCAACAACGCCGCCAGCTCCGGCCCGTGGTCGAGACCGGTCAGGGCCTGGCGCAGCGGCATGAACAGCGCTTTGCCTTTCGCACCAGTCTGCGCAGCGACGGCCTGCGTCCAGCTCTTCCAGGTCGTCTGATCGAAAGGTTCCTCCGGCAGCAGAGCCGCCGCGGCGGCAGCAAACGCCGGATCGGCAATATGCGTCTCGATCGGCCCCTCGACGATTGTCCACCAGTCCTTGGCGCCTGAGAGCCGGGCGAGATTGCCGCGCACGGCGAGCCAGAACGGCTCGCTGGCAGGAATGCCGAGCTCTTTCAGCCGCTCCTCGACCGCGGCGAAATCGAGCTGGTGCAGGGTCCGGGCCGAGAGCGTCTCGAGCTCATGCTCGTCGAACTTCGCCGGGGCGCGCGAGACATGGGCGAGATCGACCAGGCCGGCGAGTTCCTCGAGGCTCGACACGGGACGCACCGCATCCGACGAGCCGGTGAGCACGGCGAGCGCCGCCACCGCCAGCGATTCGATGCCGGATTCGCGCAGCCCCCGCAGCGAGAGATGGCCGAGGCGCTTCGACAGCCCCTCGCCGCTCGCGGTGGTCAGGAGATTGTGGTGGCCGAAGGCCGGCAGTGCGCCGCCCAGCGTCTGCATGATCTGGATCTGCACGGCGGTGTTGGTGACATGGTCCTCGCCCCGGATGACATGGGTGATGCCCATATCGAGATCGTCGACGACCGAGGGCAGCGTATAGGGATAGGTGCCGTCCTCGCGCACCAGCACCGGATCGGAGAGCGAGGCGCAGTCGACATGCGAGGGACCACGAACGAGGTCGTCCCAGCCGACCTCCTCCCAATCGAGCAGGAAGCGCCAATGCGCTTTCCGGCCCTCTGCCTCCAGCTTGGCGCGCTCCTCGGCGGTCAGCTTCAGGCCGGCGCGATCGTAGACCGGCGGCAGACCGCGGGCGAGCTGGCGCTTGCGCTTGCGGTCGAGTTCGTCGGCGCTCTCATAGCAGGGGTAGAGGCGGCCGGCGGCACGCAGCTTGTCGGCCGCCGCGTCATAGAGCGCGATCCGTTCCGACTGCTTGATGCTGGCATCGGGGAGGACACCGAGCCAGGCGAGGTCCTCGGCGATGGCTTCGGCGAATTCCGGCTTCGAGCGCGCCTGATCGGTGTCGTCATAACGCAGCAGGAAGCGCCCGCCATGCCTGACGGCGAAGAGCCAGTTGAACATCAGCGAGCGGGCATTGCCGATATGCAGATAGCCGGTCGGCGACGGGGCGGTGCGGACGAAGGGAGTGGTCATGACCGGCCGCTTGTCGCGCGGGAACGAGCCGAGGGCAAGGGCATGGTGCGGCCCCGGAGAAAGGAGATCGACAACAGCCCAGATTGACGCAAGGTTAGAAGGCGACGGGATGGCGATGTCTGCGCTGGGAGGCGAGGATGAGCATCACGGCTTCAGTCGGTCTCGGCGGCAAGAATACCGTCGCGGATACGCGCCTGATCCAGGCGAGCATCAACCCGCATGTCAAGGCGCTGGGCGTCGACCTTCTGGAGGTCGACGGAAAATGCGGGCCGCTGACCCGGGGCGCGATCAAGCGCTACCAGCAGGTCTTTCTGAAGATGACCAGCCCGGATTCGCGGGTCGACCCGGGCGGCCAGACCGTCCAGCACATGGCCAATAATCCAGCTCCGGCCGGCGTCGTGGTCAGCGCCTCGCGCCTTCCGGTCAAGCTGAAGGCCGGCGATTTCTTGCAGGTGCCGGTGGTGATGGACCCTGCCGACGGCACGGTGCAGGACGCCTACACTGCCTTCGAATACGAGATCTTCGACAAGGGCGCCCGCATGACCGGGACCGACTATGCCTTCGGCGTGCCCAACGAGATCGAGGTCTGGCCGAATGCGCAAGTCAGGATCGGCGTGACGCTGGACGCAGGCCTGCTCGCTCACGAGCAGTTCCACTACGATGTCGGCTTCGTGGTCTGCCGCGCGCTGGCGCACCAGCTCACCATCGCGCGCGCTCCGACGATCGGCGGGCTGATCGCCCAGCTCAACAGCCTCGTCGACCTGCACATCAAGCGCCGCGTCAAGCTGATCCAGCGCCGCTATGACATCGACACCCAGCACGGCGCCAATGCCAAATATCAGCGCATCTGGCTCGACCGGATGACGGCCTGCATTGCCAATCCGACAGCGAACCAGATCGGCGGGTTCTGGCTCTAGCGAAACTGTCAGAAGTCGAAGCTCTCGCCGCCGGCCTTGCCGACGCCCTTGACCAGTGATCGATCGGGTTCATGCGCCGGCTCGCCGGGATCGCGGAAGCGATTGACGATCGGGTAGCGCCGGTCGCGGCCGAAATTCTTGCGGGTGACCTTGACGCCCGGCGCCGCCTGCCGGCGCTTGTATTCGGCAAGATAGAGCAGCCGCTCGACCTTCTGCACCGTCTCGAGGTCATGCCCGCGGGCGACAATGTCGGCAAGGCGCATCTCGTGCTCGATCAAGCAGGCGAGGATGTCGTCGAGCACCTCATAGGGCGGCAGCGAGTCCTGATCTTTCTGGTTCTCGCGCAGCTCCGCCGAGGGTGGCTTGACGATGATGTTCTGCGGGATCACCTCGCCGTCCGGCCCGAGCGCGCCCGCCGGCTTCCAGCGGTTGCGCAGGGCCGAGAGCCTGAAGACCTCGGTCTTGTAGAGGTCCTTGATCGGGTTGTAGCCGCCGTTCATGTCGCCATAGAGCGTGGCGTAGCCGCAGGACATCTCCGACTTGTTGCCGGTCGTCACCACCATCGGCCCGAACTTGTTCGAGATCGACATCAGTAGCGTGCCACGCACGCGGCTCTGCAGGTTCTCCTCGGTGATGCCGCGATTGGTACCGGCGAAGAGCCCGGCCAGCGCCTGCTCGAAGCCCTGGACCGGGTCGGCGATCGGGACGATCTCGTAGCGCACGCCGAGCGCGTCGGCACACTTCTTCGCGTCGTCGAGGCTCTCCTGCGAGGTGAAGCGATAGGGCATCATCACGCAGCGCACGCGCTGCGAACCCAGCGCATCGACCGCCATGGCGGCGCAGATGGCGGAATCGATGCCGCCCGACAGGCCGAGCACCACGCCGGGGAAGCGGTTCTTCTCGACATAGTCGCGCAGGCCGAGCACGCAGGCGGCATAGTCGGCCTCGTCGCCGGCCTCGACCGGGGCGACCTCGCCCGGCAAGCAGCGCCAGCCATCGGGCCCGCGCTCCCAGTCCGTGATGCGGATGGCCTCGCGGAAGGCTGGAAGCTGGTGGGCAAAGCTGCGATCGGCGTTGAGCACGAAGGAGGCGCCCTCGAAGACGAGTTCGTCCTGGCCGCCGAGCTGGTTGAGATAGACCATCGGCAGGCCGCTCTCGACGACACGGGCGACGGCGACGTTGAGCCGCTCCTCGATCACGCCGCGGCGGAAGGGCGAGCCGTTCGGGACCAGCAGGATCTCGCCACCGGTCTCGGCGATGCACTCGACGACTTCCTCGCCCCAGATGTCCTCGCAGATCGGAATGCCCAGGCGGACATGGTTGCGGAAGACGACCGGGCCGGGCAGCGGGCCGGGCTCAAACACGCGCTTCTCGTCGAAGACGCCGTAATTGGGCAGGTCGACCTTGAAGCGCACCGACTGGATCAGACCGCCATCGAGCAGCGCATAGGCGTTGTAGAGCTTGCCGTCCTCGAGCCAGGGCAGTCCGACGAGCACGGCCGGGCCGCCATCGGCGGTCTCGCGCGCGAGCTCCTCGCAGGCCTTGCGGCAGGCATCCTGGAAGGCCGGCTTCAGCACCAAATCCTCAGGCGGATAGGCCGAGAGGAAGAGTTCGGGGAACATCACGAGCTCGGCGCCGCCGGCGGCCGCCTCGCGGCGGGCGGCCCGAACCTTCTCAGCATTGCCGGCGACGTCGCCGACGATCGGGTTGAGCTGGGCGAGCGCCAGGCGGAGGGACGTCTTGGTCATGCCTTGGATGTAGCTTGCGGCCCTCGCGCCAGCAACGGTGCGGCGTCAGGCCCGCCCCTGCGTTTTCGCAAGGGCGCTCAGGCGAGCATCGAGCGGAAATCGGCCGACCAGCGCAGTTCGCGCAAGGGACGCACCGTCTGCGTCGTCTCGTCATAGAGCGGATGCGCCTTCCAGGCGGCGAGCGCGGCCTCGTCGACGAACTCGGCGTAGACGACGATGTCGGCGGCTTCGCCGATCGGATCGATCCTGGCATTGGCCGCGACCTCGAAGGCGAGCGCCTGCGGGATCTCGCCGAGCCGGCCGAGCAGGCGCCGGATCGTTTCGACATCGTCAGCCCGCTTGGCCGTGAAGAACACGATGTGCCGGATCATCCGCCCTCCTCCGGCCCCGAGCCGGAATCGGCGGGTCCGTCGCAAGGCACCCTTTTCAGAGACATGCCCGATCGGCAACCGCATTAACCGCGTATTAGGGTTAACCGCGCATGAATCGTCTCCGAGCCGCTGCAACCGCTGCTTCGGCCGCTGCTCGGAGAGACACGCGATGCGTGCTGCATCAATCGCCGCCCTCGCCCCCGTCGTCGCGATGGCCTGCACGCTGGCGCTGCCGCAGGCGGCGCAGGGCGCCGACTATCTCAGGGGCTCGCAGATCGAACAGCCGGTCGAGGCGCCATCGATGTTCGAAGGCGGCCGCTTCGACTGGTCCGGATTCTATCTCGGGGGCGGCGCGGGTGTCTCCGACACCAAGTTCAAACCCGGCGAAGGCCTGCAGGAACTGGCGAACTACGCCTTCCGCAACACGGCGCTCGGCGTGGAGAACAATCTCGGCTCATGGGTGGGCAACCTGCCGGAGAAGCGCGACAGCGGCGCGCAGTTCTTCGGCATCATCGGCTATAATTACCTCTTCGACGATGTCGTTCTCGGCATCGAGGCCGACTACACCCGATCCGGGCACAATTACCGCGTCGACGACTATATCGGACGGCGCGCTTCCACCTCGGACGGCGCCGTCAACGATATCCGGATGACGACCAACCAGAGCGCCAAGCTGAACGACTATGCGACGCTGCGGCTGCGCATGGGCTGGGCCTATGGGCGCATCATGCCCTATGCCACATTCGGCGGCGCGGTCGGCCGTTTCAACACGAACTCGACGATCCAATCGACCTGGTACTTCACCCGCACCAATCCGGTGAGCGGCGCGACCGAAGCAAGCTACGCCACCGGCTATACGCCGACCAATCCGTCCATCGTCGGCGGCAGCAAGAAGAACACCTACTCCTTCGGCCTTAGCGCCGGTGCCGGCGTCGACTGGGCCCTGACCGACAACCTGTTCCTGCGCGCGGAGTACCAATTCGTCCGCTTCGCGGAGGTCGAGGGCACGACGACGACGGTCAACACCGGCCGCATCGCCGCCGCGCTGAAGTTCTGACGGCTCGGATCACCGGACAACAAAAAAGGGCCGCGGCGATGCCGCGGCCCTAATTTTTTGGTGAGGCCCTTGCGGCTCACTCGGCCGCTTCGACCTCGGGCCGGGCTCGGCCGGAGCGCTCGCGCTTGACCAGCTCGGCGACGAGGAAGGCGAGCTCCAGCGCCTGCTCGGCATTGAGGCGCGGATCGCAGACCGTGTGGTAGCGGTCGTTGAGATCGGCATCGGTCATGCCGCGGGCACCACCGGTGCACTCGGTGACGTTCTTGCCGGTCATCTCCAGGTGCAGGCCGCCGGCATGGGTTCCTTCCGCCTGATGCACGGCGAAGAAATTCTTCACCTCGGTCAGGATCAGGTCGAACGGACGGGTCTTGTAGCCGCTCGCCGCCTTGACCGTGTTGCCGTGCATGGGATCGCACGACCAGACGACGTTGCGCCCTTCCCGCTTGGTGGCGCGCACCAAAGCCGGCAGGTGGTCGAAGACCTTGTCGGCGCCGAAGCGGCCGATCAGGACGAGGCGGCCAGCCTGGTTCTGCGGATCGAGCGCGTCGATCAACTTGAGCAGCTCGTCCGGCTTGAGGGACGGGCCGCATTTCAGGCCGATCGGGTTCTTGATGCCGCGGAAGTACTCGACATGGGCGTGGTCGAGCTGGCGGGTGCGATCACCGATCCAGACCATATGGCCGGAGGTGGCGTACCAGTCGCCGCTGGTCGAGTCGACACGGGTCAGGGCCTGCTCGTAGCCGAGCAGCAGCGCCTCGTGGCTGGTGTAGAAATCCGTCGTCCGCATCTCGGGATGCGTTTCGGGATCCACACCGATGGCGCGCATGAAGTCGAGCGACTCGGTGATGCGGTCGCCCAATTCCTGATAGCGATGCGACTGCGGTGAATCCTTGACGAAGCCGAGCATCCAGCGATGCGCGTTGTCGAGATTGGCGTAGCCGCCGGTCGCGAAGGCGCGGATCAAGTTAAGCGTCGCCGCCGACTGCCTGTAAGCCTCGAGCTGCCGGCGCGGGTCGGGAATCCGCGACTCCGCCGTGAACTCGTTGTCGTTGATGATGTCGCCCTTGTAGCTCGGCAGTTCGACGTCGCCGATCTTCTCGTTCGGCGCCGAGCGCGGCTTGGCGAACTGGCCGGCGATGCGGCCGACCTTCACCACCGGCGAACCGCCGGCGAAGGTCAGCACCACCGCCATCTGCAGGAACAGCCGGAAGAAGTCGCGGATGTTGTCGGCCGAATGCTCGGCGAAGCTCTCCGCGCAATCGCCGCCCTGCAGCAGGAAGGCCTCGCCAGCCGCGACCTTGCTCAACGCCCGTTTGAGCTTGCGCGCCTCGCCCGCAAAAACCAGCGGCGGAAAGCCGGCGAGCTGCTGCTCAACCGCCTTCAAGGCTGCCTGATCCGGATATTCCGGCATCTGCTGGACGGGCTTTGCCCTCCAGCTCTCGGGCGTCCACCGCTCGGACATGGGTCTTAGCTCCTGATTTCACGCATCGCGCCTGCGTTAACCTCATCTTGGCGCGAAGGGGGGCCTATACACCCGCAAGCTGCCGCTGACCACCGTTACGGCAAGGACGGGCGGCCCGACTCCGCCAAGTGGTGCGAAAAGGGCGAATCGGCTCAGGCGCTTGGCGCGATCCGCTGCCGCGGAGATTCCGGCGCCTGCCATATCGATTCAAGCCGCTCAGCCCCTAATTCAACTGGTTGAGATTTTGAATCATACGAGGGCAGCCGCCTGTCACGCACCACCCCCCTTTGATCCGCTCCCTGCATCAATCTCCCCGGCATTTGCATTTCACACCTGCCCGCAAACACCATTGTCTCGCTCGTGCGGCGCGGCCGAAGATGGCCGCGCAACCAACAACGCCGGTCGCGGCGACGGGAGGAACCATGAGACGTCACGTTCTGGCGGCCGCTTTCGGCCTGGCCTGTAGCTTCGGTACGGCACAGGCCCAGCAGGCGCAGGAGCCGATTTCCCTGCGCGGGATGGGCTCCTTCCATGTCGGCGGCAAGCTGGTCGAGATTTCCGGGCGACCGGTGAAGGACGTGATGTTCACGCCCGGCGGCACGCCCGCCCGTGTCGACCCGAACGGCACCTACCAGACCGGGCAGATGTATGTGCAGTACTTCCTGCCGCAGAACGAGAAGGGCTCGGTGCCGCTGCTCCTCTGGCATGGCGGCGGCATGACCGGCGTCAACTACGAGACGACGCCGGACGGCCGCCAGGGCTGGCTCGAATTCTTCCTGCGCAAGGGCTGGTCGGTCTACAACTCCGACGCGGTCGAGCGCGGTCGCTCGGGCTGGGCGATGTACCCCGACGTGATCCCCGGCGAGCCGCTGTTCCTGACCACGGCGAACCCGTTCGAGCGCTTCCGCATCGGCGCCGGCGGCGGCTACGACGCCGACCCGGCCAAGCGCAAATATCTGCCGGGCAGCCAGTTTCCGGCCGAGGGCTACGACAATTTCGTCAAGCAGATCGTGCCGCGCTGGACCTCGACCGACCAGATGATCATCGACGCCTATATCGCCGAGGTCGACAAGGTCTGCCCCTGCGTGATCTCGTTCCACAGCCAGTCCGGCCAGTTCGGCTTCAAGGTGGCGCAGGCGCGGCCCGACAAGGTCAAGGCGCTGATCGCGGTCGAGCCTGCCGGCATCGGCGATCCGGCCAAGGCGGCGGCGCTCAAAGACATCCCCGTCCTGATGGTCTTCGGCGATTATATCGAACAGGACGCGCGCTGGCCGACCATTCGCAAGACCGCGACCGATTTCGGCGACAAGATCACGGCAGCGGGCGGCTCGGTCGATGTCGTCAACCTGCCCGCCGTCGGCATCACCGGCAATTCGCACATGCTCATGATGGACAAGAATAATCTGGCTGTCGCTCAGCTGATCCAGGACTGGCTGGCGAAGAAGGGACTGACGAAATAGGCGCTGGCTCGCGCGCCTGCTCCAGCAGCCAGTCGCGGAACACGCTGATCTTGCGCGCAGTCCGGCGCCGCGCGGGATAGGTCAGCCAATAATCATAGCCGCCGTCGAGCATCAGGTCGAAGGGCTGGATCAACAGCCCGTCACAAAGCTCGCGCCGAAAGAAGACCGGCGAGCACATGGCCGCGCCATTGCCGGCGAGCGCGGCCGTGACCTCAAGCTGCTGCACGGCGAGGTCGAAGGGCGCCTCGCCCGACGTGTCCTTGGAATTGACGCCGGCCGCAGCGAACCAGCGGTCCCAGGCTTCCGTCTTGCCGATGCGTTTTACGCGCAACAGGTCGGCCGGCAGCGGCGGGCGGCCGAGATCGCGAAACAGGTTCGGCCCGCAGAGCGGGGTGAACTCGCTCTTCATCAGCCAATGCGCCTCCAGCCCCGGCCACTGACCGCTGCCGCGCCGAATGACGACGTCGCAATCGTCGGCCTGCGGGTCGCTGGGGCCGACCTTCGTGGTCATCCGCACCGCCAGCCCGGGGTTCTCGCACTGGAACAGGCCGAGCCGCGGCACCAGCCAGTTCGAGGCGATGGTCGGCAGCGCCTGGATCGAGAGCACGCCTTCGGCCGTCTGCGTCACCGCGGCGAAGGCCGCGCGCAACCCGTCGAAGGACTCCATCACCGACGAGGCCAAGCGCTCGCCGGCCTCGGTCAGGACGACGCGGCGGGCTTGGCGCTGGAACAGCGGCAGGCCGAGACGCTCCTCCAACAGCTTGATCTGATAGCTGACCGCAGCCTGCGTCATGCCGAGCTCGGCCGCGGCGCGGGTGAAGCTGCCATGGCGCGCCGCCGCCTCGAAGGCCCGGACGGCACTGAGCGGCGGCAGGCCGGTCACGATGCCACTCATCAGCTGACCTTATGCATCAGGCGTGAAATCCAGTTTGTCCCAAGGACTGATCGGCGGCATCCCTGGAGGCAAGCGAAATCCACCCCGGGAGCCGCATCATGTCGGCCGAAATCAGCAGAAGCAATGGATATGTCATCGTCTCGCCCGTGTTGGAGGTGCTGTTGGCCGCTATTCGCCGGTTCCGGCGCAACCGCCTGGTCGCGCTCGACGATCGCCTCGACCACGAGGGGCTGAGCCCCCATATGGCGCGCGACGTTGGACTGAATGATGCAAGCCTGATTTATGACAGCCGCCCCTCTGATCGGGGAGAATGATCTGCATGGCCATGGCTTCGAGACCACGATCGTCTGTGGCGACACGATTTTCGATGACGATGGGAGAGGGGCAGGACAGCTCGCGCCGTTGACAGCATTGCCCTGCCCCACTAGCCGGAACCTGTCCTTTCGTCGTTCCGCTCGGTCAGTCCATGAATCTCAGCGTCTTCGCCCAGGAATATGCGCGCGCCGCCATGCGCAAGCCCGGGCAGTTCCTGCAGGCGCGGCCGGCGCGGCAGTGCACGATCTGCGGTTATGAAGGCCGCTTCCTCGATGTCGGCCCCCGCCCGGAGGCGCGCTGCCCCAACTGCTCCTCGAAGGAGCGCGACCGGATCATGGGGCTCTATCTGCGCCGCAACGGCATCGAGATGAACGGCAAGGCGCTGCTGCACTTTTCGCCGGAGCGGCCGTTCTTCCGGCTCTGGAAGGACAACCCGAACTACGTCGCCGGCGACGTCAAGCTCAGCCGCGTCGCCAATGCCGTCGTCGACATCACCAACATCCAGTTCGGCGACGGGCATTTCGACTATCTGATCTGCCACCACATCCTCGAGCATGTCCCGGCCGACGCCAAGGGCATGCAGGAGTGCTTCCGGGTGCTGAAGCCGGGCGGCACCGCCTTCTTTTCCGTGCCGCTCGACCAGAACAGAGCCAAGACCTGGGAGCCGCCGCCGGGCATGCCGGCGGCCGAGATCGAGCGCATCTGCGGCTGGGACCATGTGCGGCTCTATGGCCGCGACTTCCCCGACAAGCTCGCAGCAGTCGGCTTCAGCGTCGACGAGATCCGCTTCACGCCGGAGGAAGGCGAGCGCCACCGGCTGACCGAGAAGCACGGCCTCGACCTGCAAGGCCTCGATCGCATCTTCGTCTGCAAGAAGTAGCGCTGGCGCCGTGCGCGACTACAGCGCGCTCTTGCGCGGCGTGCGCATCGTGACGAGCTCCTCAGCCGCGCTCGGATGCAGGGCGATGGTGCGGTCG
Organism: Methylobacterium sp.; assembly: GCA_013823325.1. Classification (GTDB taxonomy): domain Bacteria; phylum Pseudomonadota; class Alphaproteobacteria; order Rhizobiales; family Beijerinckiaceae; genus Allobosea; species Allobosea vestrisii. The sequence goes on along the minus strand of PNLY01000001.1, from coordinate 141,649 downwards.
AAATCGGCCTTGGTCGCGCCCATGGTGACGGCGATGGCGACCGACTGGATGATCTCTCCGGCATCATGGCCGAGGATGTGCACTCCGATCACCTTGTCAGTCTGCGCATCGACGATCAGCTTCATGTAGATGCGCTCGTCGCGACCGGAGATCGTCGCCTTCATCGGCCGGAACCCGGTCTCGAAGATGCGCAGCTCGCGGCCTGTCGCGAGGGCCTGCTGCTCGGTAAGGCCGACGGTGCCGAGCTCCGGCGTGGTGAAGACCGCGGAGGCGACGAGGCTGTGGTCCATGGTCCACGGCTTGCCGCCGAAGGTGGAGTCGGCGAAGGCGTGGCCCTCGCGGATCGCAACCGGGGTCAGGTTGACGCGGTCGGTGACGTCGCCGACCGCGGCGATCGACGGGACATTGGAGAGCGAGGCAGCATCGACCAGCACCTGGCCGGCCGGGCCGAGCTTGACGCCGGCGGCTTCCAGGCCGAGCCCGGCCGTGTTCGGGCGGCGGCCGGTCGCGACCAGCACGACATCGGCATCGATCGGCGCGCCATGGGCGCAATGGGCCCGGCGCGTGCCGTCCGGCAGCAGTTCGATGCGGTCGACGGTGCAGCCGAGGCGTAGGGTGATCCCGGCATGGCCCAGCGCGTCGCGCAGGCGGGTGCGCAAATCCTCGTCGAAGCCGCGCAGGACATTGTCGCCGCGATGCAGCAGCGTGACGGCGACGCCGAGCCGGGCGAAGACGCTGGCGAACTCGAGCGCGATATAGCCGCCGCCGATGACCAGCATGCGCTTCGGCAGGCTCGGGAGATGGAAGACCTCGTTCGAGGAGATGCCGAGCTCGCCGCCGGGGATCGGCGGGTCGAAGGCCGGGTAGCCGCCGGTCGCGACGAGGATGTGGCGGGCGCGGATCGTCTGCCCGCTCTTCTGCAGCTTGACCTCATGCGGCCCGGTGACGACGGCGCGCTCCTCGCGGATCGCGACGCCGGCACCGTCCAGCCCCTTGCGATAGAGACCGGAGAGGCGCGTCACCTCCTTGGCGACGGCATCGCGTAAGGTCGGCCAGTCGAACTCCGGCTTGCCGACGCGCCAGCCGAAACCGGCGGCGTCCTCGAACTCGTCGGCGAAGCGGCTGGCATAGACGAAGAGCTTCTTGGGGACGCAGCCGCGGATGACGCAGGTGCCGCCGATGCGGTCCTCCTCGGCGATCATCACCCGGGCGCCATGGCCGGCGGCGATGCGGGCGGCGCGCGTGCCGCCCGATCCCGCGCCGATGACGAAGAGGTCGACGTCGAACTCAGCCATGGCTTTCCCCCTGCCGCGCCGCGGCATCCCTGCAGAACAAGAGAATGGCGGCGCCGAGCCCGGCGATCCACCAGCCCTGCCAGGCGCCGTGCCCGACAGTGGCGATCGAGAAGGCGGCCGCGAACAAGGCGAGCCGCGGCGCCTGCTCTGTCGCCGGCAGGCGCCGCAACCTGGCCAGCAGCAGCAGGCCGGCCAAGGTGAGCAGACCGGCGCCGACCACGCCGGTTTCGGCCCAGGCCTGCAGCGGCATGTCATGCGGATGGCTCGCCGCCAACAGGGTCCGGTGTTCCGGCGAGACCTGCGCCGCGACCGGGTGTTCATGCATCGTCGCCGAGGTGCCGAAGCCGGCGCCGGCGAGCGGCCTGGCGCGCGCCACCTCGCCGAAGCTCTGCCAGATGTCGATGCGGGCCTGGCCGGTCATCGCGTTGAAGCGATTAAGGATCATGGAAGGCAAAAAGCGCTCGGCGCTCGGCCCGAGCACGGGCGCGATCGCCATCGTCAGGACGAAGACGCTCGCGACCAGCGCCGAGGCGAGCCGCGGCGCGACGCTGGCCAGGAGCCAGCAGAGGGTCAGGACGGCGAAGCCGAGCCGTGCCGCACCGCTCTCGGCCCGGATCACCAGGGTCGCGACCGCGAGGGTCAGGATCGCTGCCAAGAGCCGGTCCAGCGTCGGCGAAGACGGTCTCGACCAGAGCGCATGGACCACCGGCACGGCCAGCAGGAACAGCACAATGGTCGGGCGGTTGAAGATGAAGCCCATCATCTTGCCGGTGCCAAGGGCCATGCGCTGGGACAAGCCGGAGGCGAGCTCGAACACCAGCAGCCCGGCGGCCAGAATGATCGTGGCGGCCAGCGCGCGTAGAAGCGCCGGTGTCGGGCGCCATTGGCCCGACACGGCGATCGCGAGCGCAAAGGCCATCGGCAGCACCAGCTCCGCCCAGAACTCAAGGGACGGAACCACCTTGTGGCTCCAGCTGATCGAGACCAGCGCCCAGGCGAGGAATGCGGCGACGGTCAGGGCCAGCGGCGTGGCGAGCAAGGCGCGCAGGCGCGCGAGAACTGCCGAAGCCGGCTGCGCCAGCAGCCCAGCGCCCAGGAAGGCCGTGGCGGCAAGCCCCAGCATGAGCGGGGCCGAACGGTTCGCCAGCCACATGACGAGCGGCATCAGCACCAGGCAGACCGCGCCGGTGATCCGAAGGGTCCCAACTGCCGCGGGCTCGTTTGCCCGCACGGACGGAGCATTCGAGGCAGTCGAACTGGCTGGCGGGAAGATCTGACTCATGCGCTGCGGCTTACGCGATGCGGGAAGTGTCGCCTAGAGGCTGGCGGGCACCTCGGCATGACCTGGACGAGGCCGTTCCCGCCCGTTCCGAGGCCTCCCCTGCGCCCTGAGGACCTACGACCTTCGGCGATGTCAACGGCCACCCCTCGTCGAATCTTCCTGCGTGCATAGGCCGCCGAAGCGAAACATCTTGACTTGTGATTATGCAATCAGGCGCAATTGATCCGCGGTCCGATGCGGTGCCACAGGCGGGCGTCGACAATCGGCGCGTCAAACGCGCCATCTGGGAGGTAACTATGCTCACGTCCTTCTTCAAGCGCGGGGCCGTGGCCGCCGTCGCTCTCGCGGGCCTCACAACGGCCGCCTTCGCCCAAATGGAATTGAAGATCATGGCTCCGGCCGCGCCCGGCGGCGGCTGGGACGGCACGGCCCGCTCGATGCAGCAGGCGCTGACCGCGGCCGGCATCGCCAAGAGCGTCCAGGTGACCAACGTCACCGGCGCCGGCGGCACGATCGGCCTCGCCCAGCTGATCGGCGCCAAGGGCGACGGCCACCAGCTGATGGTCAACGGCTTCGTCATGGTCGGCGCCATCCTGCTGAACAAGTCGCCGGTGAACCTGACCCAGGCCACGCCGATCGCCCGGCTGACCGCCGAGGCGTTGGTCATCGTCGTGCCCACGGATTCGCCGATCAAGAACGCCAAGGATCTCGCCGACCGCGTCAAGGCCGACCCGGCCAAGGTGACCTGGGCCGGCGGCTCGGCCGGCGGCGCCGACCACATCCTCGCCGCGTTGTTCACCGATGCCGCCGGCGGCGACGCGAAGAAGATCAACTACATCCCGTTCTCCGGTGGCGGCGAGGCGCTCGCGGCCATGCTCGGCGGGCGTGTCACCGCCGGCATCTCCGGCTATGGCGAGTTCGAAGGCCAGATCAAGGCCGGCAAGCTGCGTGTCGTCGGCGTCAGCGCCAGCAAGCGCCTGGCGAACGCTCCCGACGCCCCGACGCTCAAGGAAGGCGGCGTCAATGTCGAGTTGCTGAACTGGCGCTCGGTCGTGGCGCCTCCGGGGCTCAGCGACGCGCAGAAGACCGAGCTCTCCGGCGCCGTCGACAAGATGGTCAAGTCGAAGGAATGGACCGAGATCCTCAAGGCGCGGGGCTGGGATGACGCCTATCTCGCCAGCGCCGAGTTCGACAGCTTCCTGAAGAACGAGACGGTCCGCGTCGAAAAGGTCATGAAGGATGTCGGCCTGGTGAAGTAAGGCCCTCCTGAGACGTCAATCAAGGGCGGGCAGCCGCGAGGCCGCCCGCCCTTCGTCACCTTCGCTCCAGAGAAGACGGTCGCGCCCATGTCCCGCTCCATCGACCGCCCGGCCCTCATCGTCGGGCTCCTGCTGCTCGCTGCGGCGGCGATCGTCGCCTTCGACGCCTCGCGCCAGACGATCACCTCGAATTACGGCGTCGGACCGACCGCGATGCCCTATGTGGTCTGCGCCGGTCTCGCCGTGCTCGGGCTCGCGCATTTCATCGTCGCGCTCAAGGACGGCCTGCCGAAGCCGGAAGAGGCCGACGGCAAGGCGCTGCTCTGGATCATCGGCGGATTGGTAGGTCTCGTCGCCTGCATTGCGCTCGGCGGTGGCTTCATCATCGCCACCGCGATCATCTTCGCCTGCACGGCGCGCGGTTTCGGGCGGGATGCGCTGGTCATCGACATCGTCATCGGCGCCGTGCTCGGCACCGTGATCTACATCGTCTTCCTCAAGCTCCTGACCCTGTCGCTACCGACCGGGCCGCTCGAAGCGCTGCTGAGCTGAAGGAGCTAAGCACATGGACACCCTTCTCTCACTCGCCAACGGCTTCTCCGTCGCTCTCGAGCCTTCGAAACTGCTGTTCTGCCTGATCGGCGTCTTCCTCGGCACCGCCGTCGGCGTGCTGCCCGGCATCGGCCCGGCGCTGACGGTCGCGCTGCTGCTGCCGGTGACCTTCAAGCTCGATCCGGCCGGCTCACTGATCATGTTCGCCGGCATCTATTATGGCGGCATGTATGGCGGCTCGACCACGGCCATCCTGCTCAACGCGCCGGGCGAGAGCGCCTCGCTAGCGACCGCGCTCGAAGGCTCGAAGATGGCGAAGGCCGGCCGCGGCGGCCCGGCGCTGGCGACGGCGGCGATCGGCTCCTTCGTCGCCGGCCTGATCGCCACGATCGGCCTCGCCTTCCTGGCGCCCTGGTTGGTCGAGCTCGCGGTCAAGTTCGGCCCCTGGGACTATTTCGCGCTGATGATCGTCGCCTTCGTCACGGTGTCGGCGACCTTCGGCGATTCACCCCTGCGCGGCCTGACCAGCCTGTTCCTCGGCATGCTGCTCGGCCTCGTCGGCATCGACAAGCTGACCGGCCAGGCGCGCCTGACCTTCGGCGTGCCCGAACTGCTCAACGGCGTCGAAGTGACGACGCTGGCGGTCGGCCTCTTCGCCGTCGGCGAGGCGCTCTACGTCGCCTCCAAGCGCTGGCGCGAGCCGGAGGAGATCATCCCGATCAAGGGCTCGCTCTGGATGAACAAGCAGGACTGGAAGCGCTCATGGGCGCCCTGGCTGCGCGGCACCGCCTTCGGCTTCCCGATCGGCGCGCTGCCCGCCGGCGGCGCCGAGGTGCCGACTTTCCTGAGCTATTCGACCGAGAAGAAGCTCTGCAAATATCCGGAGGAGTTCGGCAAGGGCGCGATCGAGGGCGTCGCCGGGCCGGAAGCCGCCAACAACGCCTCGGCCGCGGGTACTCTGGTGCCGCTGTTGACGCTCGGCCTGCCGACCTCGGCGACCGCCGCGATCATGCTGGCCGGCTTCCAGCAATACGGGCTCAATCCCGGCCCGCTGCTCTTCGCCGAGAAACCCGACCTGGTCTGGGGCCTGATCGCCTCGCTCTTCATCGCCAACGTCATGCTGGTGATCCTGAACCTGCCGCTGATCGGGCTCTGGGTGCGGCTGCTGGCGATCCCGCAGCCCTGGCTCTATGCCGGCATCCTGGTCTTCGCGACCATGGGCACGCTCGCGGTCAACCCGTCCCCGGTCGAGCTCGGCATGCTCTTCGGCTTCGGCTATCTCGGCTATCTGATGCGGCGCTACGATTATCCCGTCGCGCCGATGGTGGTCGGGCTGATCCTCGGGCCGATGGCGGAGGCGCAATTGCGGCGCGCCCTGCAGATCAGCCTGGGCGATCCGATGATCCTGCTCGAGAACCCGATCTCGGCGACGCTGCTCGGCATCGCCTTCATCGCGCTGGTCGCGCCCTTCGTGATGAGCGGGCTGAACAAGTTCAAGGCGGCCGAGGACTGATCACGCGACGCACAACCGGGGCCGCACGCCCCGGTTGCGCTTGAACAAATATGGCGTGACTGTGTTCTCCTCTTCACCGGCCTTTCGGCCCGTCGAGCGAGGATGAACCATGAGCGACGCTACGCTGTCCCCTTCCGCCGCACCGCAAGCCGAAGCCGCCGAGCCAAGCCTCCATCGCGTGATGGGTCCCTGGCTGCTGCTGCTATTCATCGTCGGCGACATTCTCGGCACCGGCATCTACGCGCTCACCGGGCAGGTGGCGAAGCAGGTCGGCGGTGTCGTCTGGCTGCCCTTCCTGGTCGCCTTCGTCGTCGCGATGATCACGGCGTTCAGCTATCTTGAGCTGGTCACCAAGTACCCACGCGCCGCCGGCGCGGCGCTCTATGCGCACAAGGCCTTCGGCATCCATTTCATCACCTTCATCGTCGCCTTCGCAGTGATGTGCTCGGGCATCACCTCGGCTTCGACCGCCTCGCGCGCCTTCGCCGCCAACATGTCACACGCCTTCGGGCTCAACCTCGCCGGCGGCATCGGCATCACCATCGTCGGTCTCGCCTTCATGGCGCTGGTCGCGGCGATCAACTTCCGCGGCGTCGGCGAGAGCGTGAAGGCCAATGTCGTGCTGACCTGCGTCGAGCTGACCGGCCTGCTGATCGTGATCTTCGTCGGCCTGTGGGCGATCGCCGCCGGCCAGGGCGACGTCTCGCGCATCACCCAGTTCAAGCCCGCCGGCGATGGCGGCCTGTTCTGGCCAGTGATCGCGGCGACCACCCTCGCCTTCTTCGCCATGGTCGGCTTCGAGGATTCGGTCAACATGGCCGAGGAAACCAAGGACCCGACGCGGACCTTCCCGAAGATCCTGCTCGCCGGCCTCGTCATCACCGGCACGATCTACGTGCTGGTCTCGGTCTCGGCGATCACGTTGGTCCCGCCCGAGCAACTCGGCGAGGGCGAGACGCCGCTGCTCAAGGTGGTCGCGGCCGGCGCGCCGAATTTTCCGATCTGGATCTTCGGCTTCATCACCATGTTCGCCGTCGCCAACAGCGCGCTGATCAACATGCTGATGGCGAGCCGGCTGGTCTACGGCATGAGCCGCGAGCACGTGCTGCCGCCGGTGCTCGGCAAGGTCCATCCGACGCGTCGCAGCCCTTACGTCGCGATCGGCTTCACCACCCTGCTCGCCTTCGCGCTGATCACCTTCGTCGGCGAGGTGCCGGCGCTGGGTGGCACGACGGCGCTGCTGCTGCTCTGCGTCTTCACCGTCGTCAACATCGCGGTGCTGATGCTGCGCAAGGACACGGTCGAGCATGAGCATTTCCGCACGCCGACGATCCTGCCAATCGCCGGAGCGGTCTTCTGCGCCTTCTTTGCCGGTCCCTGGACCGGGCGCGATCCGGTCCAGTACAAGATCGCCGGCATCCTGCTCGGCATCGGCGTCGTGCTCTGGTTCGTCACCGTGATGGTCAATCGGGCAACCGGCGTGCGCCCGAGCGATCCGATGATGGAGGATATCGGCGGACGCGGACCGGTGAACTGAACGTCAAACGAAAGAAGCCGCCGGCTCTGCCGGCGGCTTTTCACATTCGGGCAGCGTCCAGGCTCAGAGCTGGTGGCCGCGCTTGCGCATCTCGGCGTTGAACAGGTCGAACAGCCGGTTGCTGGTTGCGGTGCTCCAGGGCTGCAGCAGCGCGAAGATCTCGTCGAGCGCCTGCGCACGGAAGGAATTGTAGCGTTGGCCGACCGGCGAGTTGAAGAAGCCGGCGACCTCCTTGAGATCCGCTTCCGACATCTTGGTGGCGAAGATTCGGGCCGAGGAGTCGACCATCTCGTCGCGGCGCAGATCGGCCTCGGCCTTGAGGGAGGTCAGGACCTCTTCCATGTCCTTCTTGAGCTCGGGGCGGGTCGCGTAAGTCTGCCTGACGCCGGCGACGAACTCGGCGTAGAGCGCCTCGATCGACTGCGACAGGCCGGAGGAGACCACGACCTCGCGGGCGACCTTGATGTGCTCCGGCGTCGGCACCTGCTGCGCCAGCGCGGGCATGGCGAACAACGCCAGCGACAGGAACGCGCCTGCCAGGCTGTGACGGATCATGCGGTTACCCCTTCGTCGCTCGCCTGCCATGCGGCGATGTCCATGTGTTCTGCTGCGGCAACGTCCCTGACCGGGCGCAGCCGCCGGCCGCTCTTAGAACATGTCCAGCCAAAGTGGAAACCACTTTTGCGACCAAAACATGCCGGTGGACAGGCTGTCAGCGGCGCTCCACAGCCGGATCGCCGAGGACACGCACGCCGTCGGCGCCCGCGAGGAAAGCCGCCGTCGCCAGACCGAGGAAGAGGCCATGCTCGACGACGCCGGGCACCTGGTTGAGTGCCAGCGCCAGGACCTCGGGAAGTTCGATACGGCCGAGATGCGCGTCGAGGATGTAATGACCGCCATCGGTGAGCAAGGTCGAACCATCCGGACGCTTGCGCAGCTTGAGCTCGCCGCTCGCACCCGACGACGCCACCGCAGCCGCGACCGCGCGACGCGTCGCCTCGAGTCCGAAGGGCACGACCTCGATCGGCAGCGGAAAGCGGCCGAGCGTCTCGACCTGCTTGCCGGTGTCGGCGATCACGATCATCCGCTTCGAGGCTGCGGCAACGATCTTCTCGCGCAGCAGCGCGGCGCCGCCGCCCTTGATCAACCGCAAGGCGCTGTCGATCTCGTCGGCGCCGTCGATTGTGAGGTCGAGCTCCGGCGTCTCGTCGAGCGTCGACATCGGGATCGACAGCCCCTCCGCCTGGGCCTGGGTCGCCTCCGAGGTCGCGACGCAGATCACTTTGAGTCCGGCCGCGACCTTGGCGCCGAGGCCGTCGACGAAGTGCTTCGCCGTCGAGCCGGTGCCGAGGCCGAGGCGCATGCCCGGCCGCACCAGCTCCAGCGCCGCCAGCGCGGCGGCCTTCTTCAGGTCCTCGCTCACGCGCCGAGCCCGCCCATGAGCATGTACTTGATCTCGACGAACTCCTCGATGCCGTGGAGCGAGCCCTCGCGGCCGAGGCCGGATTCCTTGACCCCGCCGAAGGGCGCGACCTCGGTGCCGAGAATGGCCGAATTGATGCCGACCATGCCGTATTCGAGCTCCTCGGCGACGCGGAAGGCGCGGCCGAGATCCCTGGTGTAGAAATAGGCGGCCAGGCCGAAGGGCGTGTCGTTGGCCATGGCGACGACCTCGTCCTCGCTGGTGAAGCGATAGACCGGCGCGATCGGCCCGAAGGTCTCCTCGCGCGTCACCAGCATCTTGGTGGTGACGCCGGCGAGCACGGTCGGCTCGTAGAAGGTGCGGCCGAGCGCATGGCGGTGGCCGCCGACCATGACCTTGGCACCGTTGGCGACCGCGTCGGCGACATGGCGCTCGACCTTCTCGATCGCGCGCTCGTTGATCAGCGGACCCTGCACGACGCCGACCTCGACGCCGTTGCCGACCTTCATCTTGGCGACCTCGCCGGCGAACTTGGCGACGAAGTCGTCATGGATGCCGTCCTGGACGAAGAGGCGGTTGGTGCAGACGCAGGTCTGGCCCATGTTGCGGAACTTGGCGATGATCGCGCCCTCGACCGCCTTGTCGAGATCGGCATCGTCGAAGACGATGAAGGGCGCATTGCCGCCGAGCTCGAGCCCGACCTTCTTCACGGTCGAGGCCGCCTGCTGCATCAAGAGCTTGCCGACCGGGGTCGAGCCGGTGAAACCGATGAAGCGCACCGCCGGATGCGATGTCATCACGCCGCCGATCGCCTGGGCATCGCCGGTGACGATGTTGATCACGCCCTTGGGGAAGCCCGCCTGCTCGGCGAGCGCGACCAGCGCCAGCGCGGTCAGCGGCGTGTCCGGCGCCGGCTTGACCACGAAGGTGCAGCCCGCGGCCAGGCCCGGCGCGCATTTGCGGGTGATCATCGCCGCCGGGAAGTTCCAGGGCGTGATCGCGGCGCAGACCCCGACCGGCTGCTTGGCGACGATGATGCGCGAATTCGGGAAGGGCGAGGGAATGGTCTCGCCATAGATGCGCTTGGCCTCTTCCGCATAGAACTCGACGAAGGAGGCGGCGTAGGCGACCTCGCCTCTAGCCTCGGCCAGCGGCTTGCCCTGCTCGGCCGTCATGATCTGCGCCAGGTCCTCCTGGCTCGCCATGATCAGCTCGAACCATTTGCGCAGGATGACGGACCGCTCCTTGGCCGACTTCTTCGCCCAGGGCTTGAAGGCGCGCGAGGCGGCCTCGACCGCGGCGGTGGTCTCGTCGGCACCGAAGCGCGGCACCTTCGCCAGCACCTCGCCGGTCGCGGGATTGTCGACCGCATCGACGCCCTCGCCGATCCAGGCGCCGTCGACATGGCACTGCGAGCGCAGCAGCGAGGGATCCTTGAGCGCGAGCATGTAGGCCTCCGGCGTTATGAACGGGTCGCCGGGGGTCTAGCACGCCAAATGACGGCTTGCCGAGCGCAAAAGCCGCATCCCGGCCGTGACGAGATAGCGGTTACCGCCCGGCGCTACTTCGCCATCGGCGTGCAGACGACCTTGTCATCGAAGACGTAGCAGACGCTGAGCTCGCCGGTGCGGACATTGGCGCGGAAGATGCCGCCTTCGCGCTCATGGCGCGAAGGAACCAGGACATAGTCGCTCGGCGCCTGCGGGCCGGCCCCCTCGCCCGCCGGGAAGCAGACGGTGACGCCGACGCCGCCCTCCTTGAGCTGGAACTGGCAGGCCCCGACCTCGCCGGTCGCCTTGTCGATGCGATAGACGCGGTTGAGATCGGTCTGTGGCGCCGGCGCGAACTCGAAGGGCGCTGCAACGGCCGCTCCGAAGACCGGCAAGATGAACAGGCCGGCGCCCAGCGCCCGGCCGAGGGAGCGGCGATTTGAGCCTCTGGAACAGCCCGACAATTTTGCCACGCTACGACCCCTTTCGACGATTCGCCCGCACCCTATCATGCCGGGGCCGCCCTATCATCGCGAGTGCGGCAAGGTCATGACGAGATGAAACCGGTGTTGCCGCAGCGCCCTTGCCTAGACCCTTGCCAAGCCGCGCCTGCCGGCCTTTATGCGGATGGCCACGTCACAGGATGGATCATGTCGCTTCCCCCGATCGTCGTCTTCGACCTTGACGGCACGCTCGCCGAGACCGCCCCGGACATCATGCGCACGCTCAACGTCATCCTCGAACAGGAAGGGCTGGCGGCCCTGCCGATCGAGCGGGCGCGCGAGCTGGTCGGTGCCGGCGCAAGGGCGCTGATCGAACGCGGCTTCAAGGTCAGCGGCCGGCCGCTCGATGCCGAAACGCTGGAGCAGCTGTTCCAGCAGTTCCTGACGATCTATGCCGGCGGCATCGCGAATTACAGCTATGTCCATGACGGCGTCGTCGCCGCGCTCGATGCGCTCGCGGCGGACGGCTTTGTCTTCGCCGTCTGCACCAACAAGCCGATCCTGCACACCAGGCTCTTCCTCGATGCGGTCGGCCTGACCGAGCGCTTCGCCGCGATCGCCGGACGCGACAGCTTCCCGTTCTTCAAGCCCGACCCGCGCCATCTGACGCAGACGATCGCGCAGGCCGGCGCCGACCCGACCCGCGCGGTGATGATCGGCGATTCGCGCACCGATGTGGATACGGCGCGCGCCGCCGGCATCCCTGTGGTTTGCGTGCCGTTCGGCTATACCGACGTGCCGGTCGAGGCGCTGGCGCCCGATCTGGTGATCCAGCATTTCGACGAATTGCCCCAGGCGGTGCGGCAACTGACCGGTGGCGAGCCGGCCCTCGCTACTCATTCTTGACGGCGACGGCGCGCGCCACTAGGAACAGCGCGGTCCGGGCGGCTAGCTCAGCGGTAGAGCACTCCCTTCACACGGGAGGGGTCACAGGTTCGATCCCTGTGCCGCCCACCATCTTCCTCGGACATCCAGTCTCGCCTCTGTGGCTTCGGTCGATGCCGAACCGGCCGGGCTGCGCCATCGGTTCGGTCTCGCAACCGATTGCCGCGTGCTCGATTGCTGACGATTCCGCTGTCATCTAGGTTGAGCTCGAGACTCTGCGAGACCGACAGGTGCCACGCTCCCCCTCGAAGACCCGTCCGATCACGATCAAGGACGTCGCCCAGCTCGCCGGCGTGCATGCCTCGACCGTTTCGCGGGCCCTCAACCCGGCAACGCGCTCGATGGTGGCGCAGGATCTCGCCGCCAGCATCCTTCGGGCTGCGCAGAAGCTCGGCTACCAGCCTGACCATCTGGCCGCGAGCCTGCGCACCGGCCGCTCGCTGCTGGTCGGCGTGCTGCTCCCCGACATCGCCAATCCGGTCTTCGCCCCCATCCTCAGCGGAATCACCGAGCGCCTCATCGAAGACGGCTACTCCACCATCGTCGCCGATGCCGGGCCCGGCGCACCCTCTGCCACGACATTGCTGGACGGGCTGATCGCCCATCGCGTCGACGGGCTCGTCCTGGCGACGGCGACGCGGGACGATGCGCTCGTCGGCCGCTGCCTTGAGCGCAACGTTCCGGTCGTGCTGGTCAATCGGGCCGAGGCGCAAGCGCGCGTCTCCGCCGCGGTCTCCGACGACATGCGGGGGATGCAGCTCGCCGTCGATCATCTGGTCGGGCTCGGGCATCGCAGGATCGGCCACATCGCCGGGCCGCCGACCCTGTCGACCGGCCTGCTGCGCCTGAGGGGCTTCGAGGCGGCGATCCGCGACCAGGACACGCCGCTGGAGAGCTTCAGCCAGAGCGCGACGGCCTATTCCCGCGAAGCCGGCGCCGAGGCTGCCGGCAGGCTGCTGGCAGCAGCGCCGCAGATCACCGCCATCGTGGCCGCGAACGACCTGCTGGCTCTCGGTGCCTACGATGCCCTGCGCGAGCGGGGGCTGCGTTGCCCGGAGGACATCTCCGTCGTCGGGCACAACGACATGCCGCTGATGGACCTGGTCGCGCCGGCGCTGACGAGCGTGCGGATCGAGCACCGGGCGATGGGCCGCGAGGCAGCCGAGCTGCTGGTCCAGCGGATGCGGCGGGCGGACGCCTCGACGCGCATGGTGATGCTGACGCCTCGCCTCGTCGTGCGCGGCTCGACCGCAGCTCCCCGACCGGAGCAGCGCTAGACGCGGCTCGCGCACGCGGCACGGACCGCGAAAGGCGCGAACGGCCAAAGCGGGACCGCCTCCACCGAGACGCCCCGGCATACATCGCCGCATAAAGCCGCGCTCGTGAGCAATCGATTGCGGTACTTTTAGCGCTCAAAAGTCGGCAGAGATCCTATCATTCGATTATTATTCCTATCGCATTGACCGATACGATTTCGCACGATAGCAATCGATTGCATAAGCTCACCACGCGCGCCCTGCCCCGATATCCGAAGCACGAGAACAGCCGGCCGGAGGCCAGGGCCCAGACACCACCGGGAGAACGCCATGAACGACGACGGATTTCGGACGCCCCTCGCCCGCCCGGCAAGGCGACTGCTCGCTTTGGCCTTCTGCACCCTGTTGCCCGCAGCGCTTCCGAGCCCTTCCATCGCCCAAGCCTGGCCGGAGCGGCCGATCACGGCGGTCGTCCCGCTCGCCGCGGGCAACGCCATCGACGTGGTCGGCCGGATCGTGCTCGATCAGATGTCGCGGCAGCTCGACCGGCCGATCGTGGTCGAGAACCGCGTCGGGGCCGGCGGCACGATCGGGGCCGCGACGGTGGCGAAGGCGACGCCGGATGGCTACACGATCCTGGTGCACTCCTCGTCGATCGCGATCGCGCCGTCCCTCTATTCGAAGCTTCCCTACGACACGACGGGTGACCTTGCGGCGGTGATACCCTTCGGCATCCAGCCGAGCGTGCTGGTCACCACGCCCAAGAAGGGTTTCAAGACCGTCGCCGACCTGGTGGCGGCGGCGAAAGCCAAGCCCGGCGTGCTGAACTACGCCTCGGCCGGCAGCGGCAGCACCTCGCATCTGGCGGCGCTGCGCATGCTGGCCGGCGCCGGACTGCAGATGCACCATGTGCCCTATCGCGGCCCGATCGACGCCATCACCGGCCTGCTCGCCGGCGAGATCGACATCTATTTCCTGCCGCTCTCGGCGGCGCTCCCCCATCTCAAGGAGGGGACGCTGACCGCGCTCGCGGTCAGCACCTCCCGGCGGGTCGCCGCCTTGCCCGATGTCCCGACGACGCTGGAGGCCGGGCTGCCGGATTCCGCCTACGAGTTCTGGATCGGGCTGTTCGTGCCGAGCAGAACGCCGCCGGGGGCGATCGAGCGCCTCTATCGGGAAGCGCAGACGGCTTTGCGGCTGCCGGAGATCCAGGAGAAGCTGCGGACCGTCGGCATGGAGCCGATGCCGCTCGATCGCGAGCAATTCGGCCGGCGCCTGCGGGCCGAGATCGACGATGTCGGCAAGCTGGTGAAGGCGGCCGGCATCCCGCCCGTCAATTGAGGAAGCCGATTGCCGGCGTCCCGGGGCGACCTCGCCCGGCAAGCGGCAATGCTCGGACAATGAGCAGTGACGAGATGTCCTGCGCTCGCAGGACATCAGGCGATTCGATGTCGCGCGGCGGAGAGCGCGCGACATGGCCGTGGCCCGAACGCACAGGACAGATCCGATCCGTCTGCCGTGCCGGCATGCGGCTGCGACCGTCCTGCTGCTCATACTGTTCGCAGCCTGCCTCGCCGCTTGCGCCAACCCGGCGAACCGACCTTCCAATCTGCGCCGCTCTCTGGCAGCGCCCGTTGCCCGGTCCTTCGCCTCGGCCAGCGAAGGCGGCTCCACTGCCGTGATTGTCGCCCTTTCCGGCGGCGGAGCACGGTCGGCCGCCTTCGGATACGGCGTCTTGTCGGCATTGGCGGAGCAGCGAGCGCCCGGCCGTACCGGCCGCTCGCTCGCCGACGAAGTCACCGCGATCGCGGGCGTGTCGGGCGGCGGCATTCTCGCCGCGCATTTCGCCCTGCGGGGCCCGCAGGGCCTGCCGGCCTTCCGGCGCGACTTCCTCGATCAGGATCCCGAAGGCGCATTGCGCACCAGCTTCACGCCGATCAATCTGCTGCGCGGCTACCGCGGCGGCGTCAACGATCTCTCGGGCCTCGCCGACTGGCTCGACGCACATCTCTACCGCGGTGCGTCACTCGGCGACCTCGACCAGCCCGGGCGGCCAAGGCTGCTCCTGCATGCGACCGAGCTCTACAATCGCGCGCCTTTCCCGTTCGACCGCGACAGCTTCCGGGCGATCTGCAGCGACTATGATGCGTTCCCGCTCGCTCATGCCGTCGCGGCCTCGTCGGCCGTGCCGGTGCTGTTTTCCCCGATCGTGCTGGAGAACTTCAATCCGACCTGCCCGGCCGCCGGCCACGGCACGCCATCACACGAGCGCTCGGCTTTCGCCCGCCATGTCGAAGCATCTCAAACGCGCTACGCAAACGAGCCGGAGCTGCACTATCTCAAGCTGCTCGACGGCGGCCTCGTCGACAATCTCGCCGTGCGCAACCTGATCCGGGCGATGAGCCGGCCAGCGCCGGCGCTCGTCTCGGCGCAGGCTGCGCAGCGGCTGCGCCGCGTCGTCGTCATCGTCGCCGATGCGTCGATGCGGGTCGGCGGCGGGATGTCCCGGGCGATCGACGGCCCGGACGCGCGCGAGGCGATCACCGCTTCGGTCGACGCCATGATCGATAATGCGAGCCGGGCCAGCCTCGACGCGCTGGAACGGGAGACCGCGAATTGGCGGGAACGGCTGCTCCGTTGGCGCTGCGGCCTCGCGGCACCGGAGGGGCATTGCAGGCAACTGCAGGTCACGCTGGTGCGCCTGTCCCTGTCCGACATCGATTCGCCCGAGGAGAAAAGGCGCATCCTGCAATTGCACAACAAGCTGACCCTGAAGGCCGACGAGGTCGATTTCCTCAGCAATCTCGGCCGCCGGCTCCTCTCGGCCAATCCCGATTATCGCCGGGCGGTCAAATCTCCGCCTTTTGACGGATGACGATGAGGTCGGCCGCACATTTCGTGCAATGTAGCCACCGAATCCTGGGCGGCAGGCGCAGGCGCGACACGGTGACGGTGGCGCGCGTCGTTCTGCGCCGCTTCAGATGAACGGGTGACTTAACAACATGATCGGATATCAGCAGCGTATCCTGCGCGCCCTCGGCGCGCTCGCGATCCTATGGTCGCTCGCCATTCCGTCGGCGGGGCGGGCGGAGACGCCGATCACGGTCAAGGGCGGCGAGACCGTCACGATCGCCGGCGTCCGCAGCATCCTCATCCGCGCCGCGCATCCCAAGGGCAGCGTGATCCTGCTCACCGGCGGCGATGGCCGCCTCGAGGTCGGCAGCGGCGCGCGCTTCGGCAAGGCCGGCGACAATGTCCTGATCCGCAACCGGGACGCCTTCGTCATGCATGGCTACAACGTGCTGCTCGCCGAGCTCGGCACCAACCTGTCGGCCGCAGTCGACCACATGGCAGCGATCAAGCGTCCGGTCATCGTGATTGCGACGAGCAAGGGCACGCAGCGCGCCGCAGAGGGGCTCGTAGGCGGGGCCACGCCGGACAGGCTCGTCCTGACCTCGGGCTTCCTGAGCAAGGCGTCGGGGCCCGACGACACCGTGCAGACGATACTGGGGACACCGAACCGGCTGCCGCGCACGCTGGCCTTGCACCATCGCGAGGATCGCTGCCGCTGGACGCTGCCCGCCGGCGTCCTCCCGTTCCAGACCTGGTCGGGCGGGCGCGTCCAGGTCGAATGGATGAGCGGGGGGCAGGCCGACGAGGCCAACCCCTGCCGGTCCAGCGCGCATCACGGCTTCGCCGGGCAGGACGAGGAGTTCGTCGCCCGCATCGTCAAGTTCATGATGCGCTGACGTTTCTCGCTTCTGCGCGAGTTCTCTTCGTTCGATCGAACGGAACGCGCGCCGGCCGCAGGCCGCGCAATGTTGGAGCAAGCCGACGCGCCGATCCCTCCATTGGAATCACCGTGGAGATCGGATCATGCGATTCGGCAATGGGCAATCTGCGGCGTTCGCCGGCCGCGCTTTGCACGCCTATCTCGCCTTCGTGCAGCGGACGACCCGCTTCAAGCCGGCGCTCCCCGGCGTCAGGCCGTGGGAGCGTAGCGGCGAACCCTTCATCGCCCTGACCTGGCACGGCCAGCAGATGCTGAGTCTCGCGGCGCTCGACGGCGCGGCGCAGGTCGCGATCCTGACCTCGCTGCATTTCGACGGGACGGTGGTCGCCTCGGTGGTGGAGCGGGCGGGCTTCCGCGCCATCCGCGGCTCGGGCACGCAGAGCCCCCGGAAGATCAAGACGAAGCGCGCCATCCCCGCCTTCTTCGAGATGCGAGAGGCGCTGCGCGAAGGCACCAGCCTTCTCCTCACGGCCGACGTTCCCAAGATCGCGCGCGTCGCCGGCAAAGGGGCGATCCAGCTCGCCCGCGCCACCGGCCGGCCGATCTACCTGTTCGCGGCGGTGACCAGCGCCCGGCTCGAGCTCGCCAACTGGGACAAGGCCAGCATCGCCCTGCCCTTCGGCCGCGGCTGCGTGCTCTGGTCGGAGCCGCTCTATGTCCGCCGGGCGGCCGATGAGCGCGAGATGGGCCTGATCGCACTGGACATCTCGAACCAGCTCGACGAGCTCCATGCCACGGCACACCGCCTGCTCGACCGGCGTCGCTAGGACCGGCGCTCTGCTTATCGGGAATTCAGCGGCCGGGCACGGCGCAATCGGCCGGCGTGGCGCAGATCATGCCGGGCGGGCGCAGCTGCTCCGGCGGCCCGGCCGGCTCGATCACGATGCGGCTGAGGTCGCCGGAGAAGCGCAGGCCGAGGCCGGAGGAGATCAGCACGATCCGCGCCCGCGACGAAGCCAGGATGGTGGCGTTGGCGCCGGCGAGGAAATGGGCGCTGCCACCGAGGCTGGCATAGGTGCCGAAGACGTCCTCGCGGCGGTCGAGACCGTAGACCAGCATGATCACCCGGCCGTAATCGGCGCCGAGGCCGATGCCGACCGACAGGGCCGACCAGGTCACCGGGGTCGGCACCCCATCGGCGAAGCGCAACTCGCCACTGCCGTGCCGCCCGCCGAGGACGAAGGAGCCGCTGAGCTCGCCGCCGATGATATAGGCGTTCGGCTCGCCGAAGAGCGCCAGCGAGCGCTCGATCGGGATGCTGACCGTCTTGGAAGCGGCGTCGAAGACATCTTCGACCAGCCTGGAGATGTCCTGCCGCGAGGTCGTCGGCAACTGGCCGGCCCGCACGTCGCCCTTCGTCACCGCACCCTGCCCGAGTGCGAGACCCGGAAAGAGGGCCAGCAGCACGGCCAGCGCGAGGCGCAAGCCCAGCCACCCCGACACGGCGCGCCGCGCAAGCATCAGGCCGGCAGCTCCGGAAGAGAGTTGAACGGCAATGGCGAAACGGTCCATGCAGAGACAGGAAGGGGCGAGCGCCCGGTTCCACAAGCCATACCCGCATCGAGGTTCCGTGACGACCCGCAACGCTGCAGCAATCCCGCGCCGAATGCGACCGGCCGGCCGGCCGCGGCCGGCTGCGCGGCATGGCGGCGAGGCCCTGCCATGACCTCGCTGTCGCGCGCCCTCACGATCCGCCTGTCGCTGCTCGGCATCGTCCTGTTCACCGCCTTCATCGGCGCCGTCATCGCCTTTGCCCTGATCACCGAGGATCCTGGCGTCCTGCGCAATGACGTCACCTCCCGGATCATCCAGCAAGGCGTGCGGCCCTCCGCCACCACCGTGCAGGTCGAGAAGACCGCCGGCCTCAGCCAGATCGAGCGCACCAGCCCCTCGCTCTGGTACCTGGTCTCGGACGGACGTTCCGTCGTCGAGTATGCGCCAGAATTGCGGCCGGGCCTGCCGATCGACATCCGGCTCGACGGCCCGACCATCGCGGCGCAGATGCGCGTCGGCGGCGAGAACCCGCTCGCCTTCGACGTGGTCGAGAAGGACGGCAGCAGGATCATCGTCGCCACCCGCGGCGGCCTGCCGGGCTGGGACCTGATCCTCGCCCATTTTCTGCGGGCGATCGCGGGCTCGGCGCTGGCGATCTCGGTGGTCTTCGGCCTCCTGATCGCCGGCGCGATCGCAATGTCGGTGTCCTATATCAGCGATCGCCTGCGCAGTGCGGCGGAAGCCGCGGCAAAGATCGACCCGAAGGCACCGCGCGGCCTGCTGCCTACCGAGGAGACCCCGGTCGAGCTGATGCCGCTGACCACGGCGCTCAACGCCGCGCTCGACAAGATCGCCGGCAATATGGAGGTGCAGCGCCGCTTCATGAACAACGTCGCGCATGAGCTGCGCACGCCGCTCACCGTCATGCGCGGCCGGATCGATGCGCTGCCGAACGACCAGATGCGGCTCGCGCTGACCACCGATGTCAGCCGGCTGACCACGATCGTCTCGTCGATGCTGCAGCTCGCCCGGCTGCACAGCACCGAACTGCCGTTCGAGCCGCTGCAGCTCAACGGCATCGCCCGCGCGGTACTCGCCGACCTTGCGCCGCTGATCCTGAGCAACGGCGCCGATGTCGCCCTGGAGGAGGAAGGCGAGCGCCGCGCACTGATCCAGGCCAACGAGCCGACTGTGCGGGCGGCCATCGCCAACCTCGTCGACAACGCCCTGCGGCACGCGCAGGCGAAATCGACGATCCTGGTCAAGGTGATCGACGGCGCCGTGGTCGAGGTCGCTGATGACGGGGTCGGCATCGCACCGTCCGACCGCCCGCAGGTGACCGAGGCGTTCAACCGGATGTCGCCGAATTCGACCGGCGCCGGTCTCGGCCTGACGATCGTGCGCGACATCATGGCCGCTCATGGCGGCACGCTCACCATCCTCGGCCGGCCGGGCGGCGGCACGATGGTGCGCCTCGTCTTCCCGCCGCGCGAGAGCGGCGGCGCCTGAGGGGTGGCGCTACTGCGCCAGCTCGGACACCCGCAGCATATAGCCGATGCCGCGCAGCGAAGTGATCTCGACCGCCGCACCGGCCTCCTTGAGCTTGCGCCGCAGCCGCGAGATCTGCGCCTCCAGCGTGTTGGATTCGATCAGGTCGTCGAAACCGTAGACCGCCTCGATCAGGACGTCGCGGGTGACGACGCGGCCGACGCGCTGGACGAGCGCCTCCAGGATCAGGGCCTCGCGCCGGCGCAGATCGAGCATCTCCGAGCCGACGGAGGCGCTGCGCCCTTCGAGATCGAGCGAGAGATTGCCGGCGGTGATCACCAGCGAACGCTTGGGGTTGCGCCGGCGCAGGATGACGCGCAGACGCGCGAGCAGCTCCTCCGGCTCGAACGGCTTGACCAGATAGTCGTCGGCGCCGCCGTTCAGGCCTTCGATCACATCGGCCTTGGCATCGCGGGCGGTGAGGACGAGGAAGGCGGGCCGCGTCTCGGCGTTGCTCAGCGCCTTGACGATCGAGAGGCCGTCGCCATCGGGCAGGCGGCGATCGACGATCACGATGTCGAACGGGGTCGAGCGCAGGGCTGCGAGCGCCGCATCGATCGTGGTCGTGCGATCGGCGATCAGTCCGGCATTGGTGAGGAGCGAGGACAGGAAAGCCATCAATTGTGGCTCGTCCTCGACGATCAGGGCGCGCATGGAAGAAGCAATTCAGGGTGCACGGATGAAACGTGATGCCGGAATAGGGGCGAAATATCCAGACGCATCACGCTCCATCCATGCCTGGGCGCGGCTTTCACGCCGCAAGGCGATCCGGGCCGGTTTCCCGGCCAGGAAGTTCGAGGTCAGAAGCGGTAGTTCAGGCCGGCCTTGACGAGGTGCTCGTTGACGCCGACGCGGGCACGGCCGCTGGCGAACTGGAAGTTCTGCTTGCCGAGCGAGACGTAGTTGTATTCGAGCTTGGCGGAGAGATTGTCGGTGATGCCGTATTCGGCGCCGGCGCCGACGACATAGCCGACCTTGCTCTTCTCCTTCGAGACCAAGCCGTCGCTGGCTTTCAGGCTGCCATAGGCGACACCACCGAGGCCGTAGACCAGCACGCGGTCGAAGGCGATGCCGGCGCGGGCCTTGAAGGTGCTGACATAGCGCATGTCGGCGCTGGTGCCGCCGGTGCGCTTGGCGCCCTTGCCTAGGCCGTTCATGGAAATGTCGGCCTCGACACCGGTAACCAGTCCGCCAAGCTGAAGATTGTAGCCGAGCTGGCCGCCAAGCAGGACTTCACTCCGGCTCTTCTTGCCGGCTCCCTGAAAGCGGTCGAAGCCAGCGCCGGTATGGGCGCCGACATAGACGCCGTTCCAGTTATAGGGCCGCGGCGCCGAATAGGCCGGCCATTCCTGCCCACGCACGGGGCGATCGGCCGCCATGGCCGGGACGGCGAGCAGGGCCGACAGGCCGAGGCCTGCCAACGGGATGAAACGCTTCATCAAGGACTCCTTGCGGCGGCTAGGTCGCCGCCGACGCATCAGGCTTGCGACCCCATGTCCGCGCATCGGACCGGGTCAGCACCGTGCACATTGCGGGCGAAGATTACGGCAACGTTGCCTGCCTGGCAGGGCGCGCGTGCTCGCCCCCAGCGCCGCAGCCGAGGAACGGCAGGCCTGCGGAACCGTCAGTTTTGGGCAGTGCGCCCTGGATGCGGCTGCGCTTGCCGCGCGCCGTTCGCCCATTCGGCCAGCGGGGCGGTCGCCATGAACTGCTCGATCGCGAGCAGGGCGATGTCACCGGAATGGCCGGAACGGCGCAGACCGAGGATCAGGCGTGCCAGCCACTCGCGATGGGAGGTCTCGAACGGCCCGTAGATCGGGCCGACATGCCGCCAAGCCTCGTGAAAGGCCGTCCCGAGGGCGGCAAGTTCTTCGGGCCCGGCATCAAATTGGCAGGCGGCCATGGCGAACCTCCCGGCATGTCGCAGAAGCGGACCAGAGCCGGCCCGGCTTTGCAATCGGAAGTTGCCCCTTGATCTGAAAGCTAGGCGAACGGCCGGTTAACGGCAATCGGAGAGGTCGTCGCAAGCGGCGCACGATCCCGCGAGGGCGCAGCTGCTAGTTGTCCGACCACTCCTTCTGCAACCCGCGATCCGGCTTCTCCATCGCTCCCAGCGGCACCAGTTGCGCCGCCCAGCCAGCAGCCTCCGAGGTGGGGTAGTTCGCCATCAGCACGCGCAGCGCGATGCGTGCTTCCACATAGAGCTTCCTGTCGATGTACTGCTTTTTGATCCGGTAGAATTCCGCCTTGGCCTCCGCATCCGCCGAAGAAGGATCCCACCAACGCTGCCCTGGCTTCTCGGCGTAGAACTTGCCGGCGGGGGAGATGGTGACCGTGACGCCACTATAGCCCCAGCCGTCCCAGTTCCCTTGAGAATCGACCGCACCGGTGACGGGGACGTTGAAGGTCTGCGCAACGGCCCAGAGGAAGCGCAGACCGCGCCCTTTCGGATCGCCGCTGTACTTGCCGATATCGCGATCCAGCTTCTTTTCGCTGGCGCAGCCGCAGCCATGGATCTCGATCCGGGCCATGGGAGCGAACGCCTTGCGCAACTGTGTATATTTCGACGAGACCGAGCTGCGGTCCTCGATCCCGGGAAAATCGAATTCGCCAGCATCGCCATGTGCGAGCAGGCGCAGGATCTTGATCCTGCCTCCGTTCGCAGCAGCCAGGATCTTGTCGATGATCTTCTGGGGCGAATAGCCCTTCGGTATCCCGGTGTGCCCGGTCGGCAATAAGTCGGCCCCACCCTGCCTCAGGTTGAAGGCATGGATCATGGTGGAGTCCTGGAGATAGACGGCATGGACTGTGACTTCCCTGGCCATGCATCTCTCCCTCTCGCGGCAATGCCCGGCTTGCGTCTCACCCGCTCCGGCTGCGAACCAGGGCCGGCGGCCTTCTTAGCGCGCGTCGAATCGAACCTCGTCCTTCATTCGGAGGAGCCGTCGTGCGACCCGCCGCATTCCCGCCCGAAAAGCGCCCAGATCGGCCCAAGCGACATCCGGATGCCCGAGCCTGTTGCAGCCCCGCAACGGGCGTCTGCAAAGCTCGAAAGGTCGCGTCGATGTGAACGTCGATCGATTGAACGGCCGTCCCCGCTCTGCCAGAGATTTGGGGAATTGTTGACGTTTTTCCGTCACCTTTCCTCGCGCCCGCCCATCCCCGAAACGCCCCCGAGGCCGCCATGCTCCGCTTCTCCCGTTTGGCCCTGATCGCCGGTACGGCCCTCGCGGCCACCGCGACTGCCGCCGTCGCCGAAATCGATCCGCTCACCCGCCAGCCGCTCGTCACCTATGTCGACCCCGCCAAGGCGCAGGCGACCGCTATCCCGCGCGAAATCGTCTCCTATGACGGCAAGCAACGCCCGGGCACCATCGTGATCAACACGAGCGAGCGCCGGCTCTACTATGTGCTGCCCGATGGCAAGGCCGTCCGCTACGGCGTCGGCGTCGGCCGTCCGGGCTTCGACTGGGCCGGCTCGCAGACCATCACCCGCAAGGCCGAGTGGCCGGGCTGGACCCCGCCGGCGCAGATGCTGAAGCGCCGCCCCGACCTGCCGCGCTTCATGCCCGGCGGCCCGGAGAACCCGCTCGGCGCCCGCGCCCTCTATCTCGGCTCGACCCTCTACCGCATCCACGGCTCGAACGAGCCGGAGACGATCGGCCAGGCGGTCTCCTCGGGCTGCATCCGCATGCTGAACGAGGACGTGATCGACCTCTACGAGCGCGCCAAGGTCGGCACCCGCGTCGTCGTCGCCCGCTGAGCGATAACGTCCGTGCAGTTGGGAAAGGCCGGCTTCGTGCCGGCCTTTTTCTTTGCGTCAATGGCGCGGCGGCGATCAGATCGGGGCCGTGACGTAGATCCGAATGGCCAGCACGACGGCGAGCAGGAGCAGAAGGACGAGGGACTGCAGCAGGTCTTTAGCGATCCCGCCGGACTGATCGCTGCCCGGCCCGGTTCCGGAAGCCGTCTGGCGTCGCCGTCTGGGGAACGCTTCATAAGTGGCCATGCCGCCCTCCATCACCTGTCGGAGGATGATCGGTCAGGTCCGCATCAGCTTGCGATGCCGGCTATTGGCTGCGGCCATCAGGCCCGCATAAGGACTCACGGCGGTCCCTAGGCGGCGGAGCGATGCGCTATCGCGTGGCCGTTGACCGGCCGCGGCAGATCGTCGAGCGCGTATTTCAGCTCCTCAGCCAGCGAAGGCTGCGCCGCAACCAAGGGCAGCCGGCAGGTGGGCTCGACGCCGGAATGCTGGAACGACAGGGCCAGCTTGACCGCGACGGGATCGGGCTCGCGGGACAGCAGGCCGTGGAGTGGGATCAGACGCCGTTGCAGCGTCTGGGCCTGTTCGAATGCGCCGGCGCGGCAGGCTTCCCTGATGCGGCGCAGCAGGCGCGGCGCCAGGTTGCCCATGCTGGTGACCGCGCCGCAGCCGCCGGCGGCGATGTAGGGCGGAATGACATCGCCGGCCCCGGTGAGGCGCAGGAAATGCCGGCTGCAGCTGCGCATGATGCGATCGCAGCGGACGATGTCGCCGCGCCGTTCGAGGACGCCGACGACAGCCGGATGCGCCGCCATCTCGGCCAGCGCCTCGGGCGTGAGGTCGACGGCGCAGCGATCGGGATCGTTATCGACGATCACCGGAAGCGAGGTGGTCTCCGCCACCGACAAGACATGCTGGACGAGACCGGCCTGCGTCGGCTTGTTGTAGTAGGGCAGCCGCAGCAGGATGGCGCTCGCGCCCGCAGCCGCAGCGTCCTTGACCTCCGCGATGCTGTCTGCGGTCGAGTTGGATCCTGCGGCGGCCAGGATCGGATAGCCGGGCCCGGCCGCGGCGCGTGCCAACCTGACGAGCCGGATGCGCTCATTGCGGGTCAACGTCGAATATTCGCCGCTCGCGGAGCCGAGCACGATGCCATCAGCGCCCTCCCGGACCTGCCAATCGACCAGGCGCAGCAGGCTCGGCTCGTCCAACGCTCCGGCGCTGAAGGGCGTGACGAGGGCAGTGAACATCCCATGAAGCCAGTGATCCATGTCGACCTCGGCAGAGTGGCACGATGATAGCGGCGCGGCGGAACGGAACGCTCCGCCGCGCCTCGGCCGGGCTCAGGACAGTCACCAAACGAAAGCGGAAGGCCGCCAAACCCCACGGGGCGGCCGGGGTTCGATGGCGTCCCGGCTCCGAATGCGAGCGAGCACGACACGGACCCAAAACTAGGCCGGGCGACATAAGGATTCGATGCGGATCGGAGCAGATGCCGTGAAGCCGGTATCAGGCACGCGCCGGCAAGGGATCGATCCAGACGTGATCGCCTTGCGAGCGCCAAGGTGGCTCACGCCGACCCTTCTCCATGGATTGGAAAGGCTCACCGCCGCGGCATCTCGGGAAACTCGAGCTTGCTCACGTCATAGCCCAGCGCTCGGGCGCGCGCGACAAGCCTGCGCCGCTGCGCCTCGCCGATCTGCGGGTCGCGGGAGAAAATATAGAGGTCGCGGAACTCGGGATCGGCAGAGATGAACCAGCTGTAGTCGTTCGCGCGATCGAGCACCCAATAGTCACGCGTGACCGGAATGAAGCCGTACAGGCGATAGTCGACCCTCAGTTTGGCGTTCGTGCCGGGATCGAGGATACGGCCCGGCCCTCCGATCGTCTTGAGTTCGCCCTCAGGCGTGCCCATCCGGCAGGAGTCGAGGACCTCGATACCGGCACCGGCGTCACGCTTGTACTCCGTCGCACCAGCAACGCAGCCATCGGTGATCGCCATCGGGCGACGGGCGATCTCGTGCCAGAGACCGCTGTAGAAGCGGCCAGCGTCGATCTTTTTCAACGGTTCCGGCGCCTTGCTCGCCGGCCCGCCCATCGCCATGCAACCCGACAGAAAAACGGCCAGACCCAAGCCGACGACAATGACCCTGGCGTGCATAACACTCTCCCTGGTGCCCGTGAGGCGCAGTCAGGAGCATTTACGTCCAGAACCCGGATTTGGTTCGCTCTATCGAAGCGGCGGGCACTAAACCCTTCTAACCCGCTCCCGCGACATGCCCTTCGCCGCCAGCTCATCGACGTAGGCCTGGAACTTCGCCTCACCGTTCCGGCCGAGCTCGCGCAGATAGTCCCAGCCGTAGATGCCGGTATCGTGCATGTCGTCGAAGGTCAGGCGTACGGCGTAATGGCCGACCGGCTCGACCTTGATGATCTCGACGTCGCGCTTGCCCGGCACGGTCTGCTTCTGCGCGGGATTATGGCCCTGGACCTCAGCCGAAGGGCTTTCGACCCGCAGTAATTCGGCGGAGAGCGCATGGGTCTCGCCGCTCTCGAAGGTGACATGCAAGGTGCGGCGATCCTTCGACAGGCGGATCTCGCTCGGCCAATCTGACATCTTCGTGTTTCTCCAGAACAGCTTGCGACGATCAGCCGGCTTGACCGCGGGCTTGCCGCCGACAATGCTGCCTTCCTATATCAGAGCAACGGCAGGCGCACTGCGCCGCAAGACCGCGATCGCCCGAGGATTTCAGCCGTCGTGCTGCATGACCCCGTCAAGCCCTTGATGCGTGCGCCGCTGACCGACCCGTTCGGTCGCGACATCTCCTATTTGCGCATCTCGGTGACGGATCGCTGCGACTTCCGCTGCGTCTACTGCATGTCCGAAGACATGGCCTTCCTGCCGAAGCGCGATTTGCTGACGCTCGAGGAGATCGATCGCGTCGCCAGCGCCTTCGTCTCGCGCGGCACGCGCAAATTGCGCATCACCGGCGGCGAGCCGCTGGTGCGGCGCGACATCATGAACCTGTTCCGCTCGCTCTCGCGCCATCTGACGTCGGGCGCGCTCGACGAACTGACCGTGACCACCAACGGCTCGCAGCTCGCTCGCTATGCGCAGGAGCTGGCCGATTGCGGCGTGCGCCGCGTCAACGTCTCGATGGACACGCTCGACCCCGAAAAATTCCGCAAGATCACGCGCTGGGGCGACCTGTCGAAGGTGCTCGGCGGCATCGAGGCGGCGCGCAAGGCCGGCCTGCGCGTCAAGATCAATGCTGTGGCGCTCAAAGGCGTCAACGAGGACGAGATCGAGGGGCTGATGCGGTGGGCCCATGGCCTCGGCATGGACCTGACGCTGATCGAAGTGATGCCGCTCGGCGATATCGAGCCGGCGCGGCTCGACCAGTTCCTGCCGCTTTCCATGGTGCGGGCCAAGCTGATGGACCGCTACACGCTCGACGACGATCCCTACCGGACCGGCGGGCCGGCGCGCTATGTCCGGGTCCGCGAGACCGGTGGGCTCGTCGGCTTCATCACGCCGATGACGCATAATTTCTGCGAAAGCTGCAACCGCGTGCGCCTGACCTGCACCGGCACGCTCTATATGTGTCTCGGCCAGGAGGATGCGGCCGATCTGCGCGCCCCGATCCGCGCCTCGGCCGATGACGCCCTGCTCTACCGGGCGATGGAAGAGGCGATCTCGCGCAAGCCCAAGGGCCACGACTTCGTCATCGACCGGCGCCGGCCGCGAGCCGCCGTCGGCCGGCATATGAGCGTGACCGGGGGCTAATCGCTCTCTTCGTCCGGCGCTCGCCACCAGACATGACCGTCGGCAGGGGCCGGCACCGGAAAGGTGCGGGTCTCGATCGCATCGACAGAGCGCTGCTCGCCACCCGCCTGCCACTCAGCAAGAATCTTCTCGACCGAATGGCGGCTCTGGGCAGCGATTCCGATGTGCCTGCTTGCTTTCCATCCGGCCAGCGCCTGCTCGTGATCATGGCGGTGTGGCAGGCCGTAGCTGCATTTCAGGCAGATGTAGGCCAGCGACTCCGTCCAGTCTTCGAGGTAGGCGACACCTGGCGCCTGCGATCTCAGCAGCGGCGCGAGCTCATCCTGGTCGGCACAGGTCACGAAGGCTGTGAATGTCGGGAACAGTGAAGGCGCCCAGCGCTCCAGCGCGTTGAAGACGGGGACGACCTCGCCGCCAAGATTACGCTGGCCCGTCGCAGCTCCGTCATGCAACACGATATCGTCGTAACAATAGCCGCTCTCAGGAAGAGGAATGTTCAGGAGCCGTGCGCGCACCGGGTCGATGCGCCTCGCAAACAGGGTCTCGCCATCGCCCCAGGCGTTCAGGCGAATGCTGACGACACCGAAATCCGCCTGGATCGGCCCCTCTTCGCCAGGCAACGCGATACCGCATCTGGCCCATTGGTCACGCGCCACGTTCCAGTCCCTGATCGCGGTCGCCGCGATCCCCGCATTCCAGGCGGAGGCTTCGTCGAACTCGTCCTGCAGCGATTGGGACATGAGGTTGTGGCGCAGGGAGTCGGGCCATTGCCTGCGGTATTTCTGTGCGAGTCCGCGCATGTAGTGCAGACTCGCGATGTCCGGATATCGCCGGCTCAACTCGTCGAAATACAGCAGAGCCCGGTCGAGCTCGCCCTGGCCGACGGCTTCGTTGGCAAGTTTGTCGAGCTCCAGCGTCTCGATCGCCCCGACGTCCTCACCCATCTCGCTGACGCTCTCTCACCTGCTGCGCCTCACCCCCGCCGACTAGTAGCTGAACGCCGTTAGTTTTCTATTCTGGCGCGCAGACAAAAGCGTCTCATGGGCCTCGGCGTTGTCAGCGCCCGCGCAAGCCGCGCACGATGTTCGCCGCCCGCCTGAGAGCTGTCACGGCCGCGCCGAGCGCGATCAGCCAGAGCGCAACGGTCAGCACCTCGTTCTGGCCACGCCAGAGCGGCTCCAGCAGGGAGACAAGCGCCGCTGCCGTGATCGTCGCCATGCGGTGCTGCTTGGCCATTGGGCCGGAGAAATCGGCTGGGAGACCGCAATTGCGGCCGAGCTCGCGGGTATAGGCAGTCAGCACCGCAAAAGCTGCCGCCGCCCAGCCGAGGGCCGGGGCGCCGACCCCGTAGCCGACGCTGGTGAGGATCAGGATATCGGCGATCCGGTCGGGGAATTCGTTCCAGAACGGCCCGTCGGCAGCCTGCTTGCCGCCCTCGATCGCGACCATGCCGTCGAAGAGATTGCAGAGCAGCCTGAGCTGGCAGAACAGCGCCGCGGCGAGAAGCAACGCGATGCGTGAGCCCGAACTCGCGGAGCCCGCGAGCCAGAAGGCGGCGCCGGCGACGGCCGCCATCGCCATGCTCGCCATCGAGATCTGGTTCGGCGTGATGCCGCTGGCGCTCAGCCGGCGCGCGATGCCACGAGCCCAGCTTGTGTCGCGGCTCGAGAGCGGCCGCCGATCGCTATCCTGCGCCATGGTTCATCGCCTTCCTGCTGCGCCACAGCGAAAAATTGTAGAGCGCCGCATAGCTGGTCGCGACGGTCAGCGGCACGGCGATCGTCCTGGCGATCTCGGGCGTGCCGCCGATCGTGTGGATGACGGTCAGCAGGCTGGCCGAAACAAGACAGGCGATCACCGGCGGCGCCAGCAGCGCGGCCAGGCCGGCGAAGCTGCTGGAGAGATACTCGATGCCGCGTTTCAGCAGCAGGGTGATGAGAGCGGACAGCGTGCCTTGGATCAGTCCGGCGAGAAGCGGCGCCGGCATCGGATGGGCACGGTTGGCGAAGGCCGCCCAGCTGCCCATGGCGAGGAAGGCGAAGCCGACATGCACGATGCTGCTTCGCATCAGGCGCGCGAGCGGCGGGCTCACGTGCTCGACCAGCCATAGCGGACGAGGTGGAAGAAGATCGGCGCGGAGAATACCACCGAATCCAGCCG
Source organism: Methylobacterium sp. (assembly GCA_013823325.1). Classification (GTDB taxonomy): domain Bacteria; phylum Pseudomonadota; class Alphaproteobacteria; order Rhizobiales; family Beijerinckiaceae; genus Allobosea; species Allobosea vestrisii. The sequence goes on along the minus strand of PNLY01000001.1, from coordinate 112,106 downwards.
GTCGAGGAAGCCGCCATGGCCGGCGATCAGATGGCCCCAATCCTTGATGCCGCGATCACGCTTGATCGCCGACATGACCAGCCCGCCGAAGAAGCCCATCAGTACGATGACCAGCGCCAGGAAAGCCGCCTGCAGCGGCGTGAACGGCGTCATCCAGGACAGGGCCGCTCCGACCGCCGTCGCGCTGAGCGCGCCGCCGACGAAGCCCTCGACCGTCTTCGACGGCGACAGCCTGGGCGCGATCTTCGTGCGGCCGAGCAGCTTGCCCCAGACATACTGCAGCACGTCGCTCATCTGCACGACGATGACCAGGAAGGCGATCAGCAGGACGTTGCGCCCCTGAAAACCTGGAATGTCGAGGCTGAGCAGCGCCGGCACATGCGAGATGCAGAAGACGCAGATCATCAGCGCCCACTGCACCTCGGCGATACGCACGAGGAAATGCTCGGTGTCGCCGCGCAGCGAGGCGATGATCGGCATCAGCAGGAAGGCGTAGACGGGGATGAAGATCGAGTAGAGGCCATACCACTCGGTCCAGATCAGGTAGAACTGCACCGGCAGCACGACGAAGAAGCCGGCCGCCAGCGCCCAGTGATCGGCGCGGCGCGTGTCGGTCAGCGTGATGAATTCGCGCAGGGCGGCAAACGAGCAGAAGCCGAAGAGCAGCGTCACGCCGGTCTTGCCGCCGATCAGCGCCAGGCCCATCAGCACGATCATGATCCACCAGGCGCGGATGCGGTCGTTGAGGTTCTCGACCACGGCGTTCGAGCCATCGGGCGACAGCCGGCGCTCCAGGACATAGCCGATCGTGGAGGCCACAATCAGGACGCCGAGCAGGCCGGCCAATACGGCGAGAAGATCGGGATGCGGCATCGTCATGATGCGCTCGCCTTCGGTGACAGAGCGAGCAGCGCCGCTTGAGCCCTCGCCAGGAAATCCTGCTTCGTCTCGGTCTCGGCGAGGGTCAGAGCCGCGCCGAAGGTGACGGTGCAGACCAGCGGGACCGGCACGAACTCGCCCTTCGGCATGACGCGATTGAGATTGTCGATCCAGACCGGCACGAACGCCACGTTCGGACGTGCCCGCGCCAGATGAAACAGCCCGCTCTTGAACGGCAGCAGCGGCGCATCCGTGGTGTTGCGCGTGCCCTCTGGGAAGACGATGAGGGACGAACCAGCGTCTAGCGCTTCGGTCATCTGAACAATCGGGTCGGCCGTCCGGGTGGTGGCATCGCGGTCGATCAGGACGGCGTTGAAGACATCGCGGCCGATGAAGCGCCGCAAACCGCTCTTCAACCAGTAGTCGCTGCCGGCGACCGGCCGGGTCGAAAAGCGCATGCGCCGCGGCAGCACGGTCCAGATCAGGACGAAATCGCCATGGCTGGCATGGTTGGCGAAGTAGATTCGCTGCTCATCGGTCGGCGCGACGCCGTCCCAGCGCCCGCGCACCGCCGTGATGAAGCGGGCGAAGAACAGGATGAGCGCGCCAGCCAGGCCAGCTCCGATCTCGCGCATTCCCCCACCCGTTTGCCAGCCTGACGATGACGTAGCGTTCATCGCGAACGCTGTCGACATTGCAGGGGTCTGGGGCACATTCGAAAGCCGGCCGCAGGCGTCCGTTCACCACCTTTCGGGGGAGCCTCCAAAGACCCCGTATCCACCGGCCACAACCTGCTGGATCGATTGGAGCGCCCAAGTTCCTGCGCTACATTGATCTGCCACCGATCAGAGAGCGAGTTCGAGCGATGAACGAACATGCTTCCACGGCTAGGCTTGCGCCAGCGCCCATGGATTTCCGCCAGCTCGCGCGCGGTCTGGGAACCGTGATCACCTATGCTGCGGGGGACGTGATCTTTCGCGAGGGCGACGAACCTGCCTACGCCTATATCGTTCTCACCGGCCGCATCGAGGTCAGCAGCCGCGGGAAACTCATCGAGCAGGTCGATGCAGGGCGCGCCTTCGGCATCATCTCGCTGATCGACAAGAAGCCGCGATCCGCCACGGCCAAGGCGTTGGAGCCATCCGAAATTGCTTTGGTCGATGCAAAGCAGTTCCGCTTCATGGTCGAAACGACGCCGAATTTCGTCTGGTATGTGCTCTCGGAGGTCGTCGATCGGCTGCGCGCGACGAACTCGGCCTTGTGACCGCGACCTAGATCGTTGCATGTTCGAACGGATGCAACCGCGATGATCAATCGCGTTGACAATGCATCGGGGAACAAGCGTCCTGCTTCGGCGCTCGTCTGAGCAGGGTAGCACGCCGTTCCAAGCGGCCGCCTTTTGCCGCACGCCTTGTCGGCCGGCAGTGGTCGGTCCCCATGCCCCCGGGAAGCTCTTCGACGCGCAGCTCTCCCCTGCTTTCGTCGCATCTTGCCGACAGGATCTTGTGTACTAGTATACCGGCAAGGCCGCAGCAAAGCAGGCCGCCATAGGGAGGTACCATGACCCATCCGACACGGCGCGGCGTGATCGCCGGCGCTTCCAGCCTCGCCGCGCTCTCTGCCGGCGGCGCCTTCGCCCAAAGCGCACCGGCAAGCCCGGTGATGCTCAACATCATCGACGTCGCCGGCAATCTGCAGCTGACGCAGGCTTCGATCGAGAAGTTCGCCAAGGATAATCCGAAGCTGATCTCGCGGCTGAACTTCTCGCGGGCGCCCTCGCCCGAACTGCCGGCCAAGCTCAAGGCCCAGCAGGACGCCAACCGCGTCGACATCGACATGGTGCTGACGGGGCCGGGCGCGATGTCGGACGGCATCCAGCAGGGCCTATGGGTCGATGTCTGGAAGTCTCACACCGCCAGCCTGCCCAAGGCCGAGGAGATCTATCACGAGCCGGCGCTGATGATGCAGCGCAATTTCGGCCAGAACGAAGGCGTCGCCGTCGTCTATTCGCCGTCCGGGCCGCTGTTCGAATACATGGCCGACAAGGTCAAGACGGTGCCGAAGACGGCCGAGGAGTTCCTCGCCTATGTGAAGCAGAACCCCAACCGCTTCACCTATGCCCGCCCGCTCAATTCCGGCCCCGGCTGGACCTTCCTGCAGGGCATGCCCTACATCCTCGGCGACAGCGACCCGACCGACCCGATGAACGGCTGGGCCAAGACCTGGGCCTATCTCAAGGAACTCGGCACGGCGATCGACTATTATCCGACCGGCACCGCCGCGACGATGAAGGAGCTCGGCGACGGCACGCGCGACTGCATCGTCTCGACCCTGGGCTGGGACATCAATCCGCGGGCGCTGGGCATCGTGCCGAAGGAGGCCAAGGTCTTCACCATCGCCAACACGCACTGGATCCCCGACACCCAGTTCATGTGCATCCCGAAAGGTGTGGCGGCGGAGAAGATCCCGGTGATCCTGGCGCTGATGTCGCATTTGCTGAAGCCGGATTCGCAGGCTGCGACCTACGACAAGGGCTATTTCTACCCTGGCCCGGCGATCAAGGGCGTGACTTTGGCGATGGCGCCGCAGGAAAGCCAGGACGTGCTGAAAGAGTTCGGCCGGCCCGAATATGACGGGCTGATCGCCAGCCTGCCGACCCGCCTGCCCCTGACGCCCGAACGCCTGGTCGCCGCCTTCCGGCGCTGGGACCAGGAGATCGGCGTCGGTCACGCACCGAAGTAAGATGCGCTTCGCAGCTATCGGTCTCGACCACCGCCATATCTACCATATGGTCGGTGGCCTGCTGGAGGCCGGCGCGGACTGCGCCGGCTTCGACCCTGCGACCAGCGATCCGCGCGTGCTCGCCGGCTTCCGCGAGCGCTTTCCGCAACTACGGGAAGCGCCTGCCGACGCGCTGCTCGACGATCCCTCGATCGACCTCGTCGTCTGCGCCGGCATCCCGTCGGAGCGGGCCGCCCTCGCCGTCAGGGCGATGCGCGCCGGCAAGGATGTGATGGTCGACAAGCCGGGCGTCACGACCTTCGAGCAGCTCGCCGAGGTCGAACGGGTCGTCGCGGCGACGGGCCGCATCTTCTCGGTCTGCTTCTCCGAACGCTTCATCGTCCCGGCCACGATCGTCGCCGGCAAGCTGATCGCAGACGGCGCGATCGGGCGTGTGATCCAGACGGTCGGCCTCGGCCCGCACCGTCTCAACCGGGCGATCCGGCCGGGCTGGTTCTTCGACAGGCGTTCTTTTGGCGGCATCCTTACCGACATCGCCTCGCACCAGATCGACCAGTTCCTGCATTTCACCGGCTCGGACGATGCCGAGATCGCAGCCTCCGGCACCGGCCATTTCGGCCTGGCCGACCTGCCCGATTTCGAGGATTTCGGCGAGATCCTGCTGCGCAGCGACCGTGCCAACGGCTTCATCCGCGTCGACTGGTTCACCGCCGACGGCCTGCCCACCTGGGGCGACGGGCGGCTCACCATCCTCGGCACGGAAGGCACGATCGAGCTGCGCAAATATGTCGACATCGCCGGCCGGCCTGGCACCGACCATGTCTTCCTGGTCGACAAGGCCGGCACACGCCATATCGACGCCTCGGGCGAACCGCTCACCTATTTCCGCAGCCTGATCGCCGACGTCGCGGATCGCAGCGAGACGGCGGCGACGCAGCGGCACATGTTCACGGTCTGCCGGCTCGCCTTGCATGCGCAGGACCGGGCCGTGCGCCTGCCGATCAGAGGAACCGAGGCACAGTGACACGCAAGCTCGGCATCGCCGTCATCGGGCTGGGGCCGGCCGCCCTGCCCCATTCGCGCAGTCTGCTCGATCTGGCTGACAGGGTCGATGTCCGCCATGTCGCCAGCCGCTCGCAGGAGCGGCTCGACGCCTATCGCGCCCAGTTCCCCTTCCCCGGCACCACCGATATCGACGCGGTCCTGGCCGACGAGGCCGTCGAGGCGGTGATCGTGCTGACGCCGCCGGCGAGCCATCGCGACGTCGGGACGCGCTGCCTAGCCGCCGGCAAGCATGTGCTGGTCGAGAAGCCGCTGGAGCTGACAGTAGCGCGCGGGGAAGAGCTGGTCGCCGCCGCCAGGAGCGCCGGCAAGGCCTTCGGCGTCGTGCTGCAACACCGCTTCCGGCCGGCGAGCCTGCGCCTCAAGGCGGCGCTCGACGGCGGCGAGCTCGGCACGGTCGAAGCCGGCCTGCTGCAGGTGCCGTGGTGGCGCCCGCAAAGCTATTACGACGAGCCCGGCCGCGGCACCATGGCCAGGGATGGCGGCGGGGTGCTGCTGACCCAGGCGATCCACTCCTTCGATCTGTTCCGCTCGCTGGTCGGGGTGTCCAAGGTGGTCGCGGCGCAGGTGCGCACCACCGCGCTGCACCGCATGGAGACCGAGGATTATGTCGGCGCCCTGCTGGAGACCGGCAGCGGCGCGCCGGCGACGCTGGTGACCACCACGGCAGCCCATCCCGGCCATCCCGAACGCATCGAGATCATCGGCAGCAAGGGCCATGCCGCGCTCGTCGGCGGGCGATTGCAGCTCTCCTTCCTCGACGGGCGCTCGGAGGTGGTCGAGGCCGAGGGCAATACCGGCAGCGGCGCCAATATCATGGACTTCCCGCACGACGCCCACCGCGCCGTCATCGCCGACTTCCTCGATGCGATCGAGGCCAAGTGCGATCCGGTGGTGACGGGCGAGGAAGCCCTGACCTCGCAGCGCTGGATCGACGCGATCCTGCTGGCTGGGCGAGGCTGATCAAGCCATCCTGTACGCCATGCGCACACCGCCCCAATGGCGGCCGGCGACGCGTAAGGGCGCGTCGACCTCGCGCATAAGCTGGACGCCGGCGCTGCCCATGTCGCGCTGATATGACTGGATAATGAAGGGCCGCGCCGAACGCGCGGCCGTGATCCCGGCCCGGTCGTCGAAAATGCGGCGATCGCGGCTATAGGCGGGATCCCAATCGGGATCGCCGGGTCGCTGCGGCTGCGAGTATTCGGGGTGGTGCACCGGGACATAGCCGTTGCGGTCGATCGGCAGGGTGAAGACGAGGCGCGGATCGCTCGCCTTGGCCTCTTCCATCACAGCCGGCAGGATCGCCTGCAGCACCGGCAGTGCCCGGTTGGAGAACTGGCGGGGGTTGGAGTCCGGTACAGGCACATAGTCGGTGTCGAACAGGTCCTCCTCGCTGAGGCGGCCGGTGCGCAGCGCCGCTTCGAGCAAGGCGGCGACGCGATGCGCAAATTCCTGAGCCTGCTCGATCAGCGGGCGATAGCCTTCCTCGATCTGCGCCAGCCGCCGGTGCAGCGCCGCATGCGCCTCGTCCTCCCCGCGTTCGAACGCGATGTGGAGGCCGAGATCGCTGCGCGCCATCACCCGGCACGGCAAGGGCGGCATACCCTCGATCGCGATCGTGCCGCGCATCCGCGGCTTGATCTCGGGATCGGCGACCGACAGAAGCGCGCCGCCGAAGCCGAGATCGATCGTCTGCCCGGAGGCGACGCGCTCGCCGAATGTGAGCCTGGCCGGACACTCCGCCGGAAAGCGGTCGTGCTGGCGCCGGTCTGCGAAGACGGTATGGCGCAGCGTCGGCACGAAACGCTCAAGCAAACCCTCCGCCTGGCGCGCACCTTCGGCTAGCGCCCGCCTGGCGTCGATGTTCTCCTGCGCCGCGGCGAGCGCGACGCGATCGACCTCGCCGACGCGGTCGCGCACCGTGTCGATGAAGCGGGCGGTCGCCTCGGCGCTGCGCGAAAGCTCCGCCGCGGCAGCCGCCTGCTCCTGCGAGGCCTCGCCGACGGTCGCCATCACCGGATTGACCTCGCCGACCAGGCGGAAGGCGTCGGTGACGACGGCGGCCGAGCCCTGGGCCGCCTGGTTCAGCCGGTCGACCCGGTTGCGGATGTGGTCGACCGCCTCGCGCACGCCGAGGGAAAGCGACTTCACTTCCTGCGCGACGATGCCGAAGCCCTTGCCGGCCTCGCCGGCGCGCGCCGCCTCGATGGTGGCGTTGAGGGCGAGCAGATTGGTCTGGCGGGCGATCTCGGCGATGGCATCGACGATCGAGCGGATCTCGCTGGTCGCGGCTGCGAGCCCGTTGATCATCTCGGTCGCTTCCGCGGCGCGCTCGGCGGCGTTGTCGAGCATGTCGCGGGCGCCGGACATGGCGGCGCCGACCCGCTCGGCCGCTTCCGAGACCTGCAAGGTCGCCGTCGCCAATGCTGCGGAGTTGTCACTCGCCTGCACGGCGGCTTCGCGGAGTTCCGCCATGCCGCCGCGGATCTCGCGGGAGCGAACCTCCGAACGTTCGGAGCAATGCTCGGCCTGGTCGAGCCCGTCATTGAGGCGGCGCATCGCCGCGACGACATCGCTCTCCAGCTCGTTGATCGCTTCGCTGATCGAGGTCTCGGCGAGCGGCTGCGGCGGCGCAGGCGTCTGTGGCACGGCTTGCGGCGCAGCCGGCGCGGCAGCGGGGCCGGCGCGGCCCAACAGGCGCCAGACGGAGCGAGCAAGCATAGGCATTCCCGGGGCGAGACAGGATGCCGGAGCATGCACAGGCAGGGTTAACAAACCCCTGCTTCAGCCGGCGAAAGGCACGATTTCCCGACGCATCGAGCTGCCGCCACCCCTGCCCGCCACGCAGATGCGCCCGCCTACCGGGCGGGATGGACCGCCAACGCCCGCCCGCCTAGATTGCAGGCAGATTTGGCCAGCAATGACGGCCGCTTCCTTCCAGGGATGTTCGATGAGTTCATCGCATTACGACGTGATCGTCGCCGGCGTCGGAGCGATGGGTTCGGCCGCCTGCTGGCATCTGGCCAGGCGAGGGCTCAGGGTACTCGGCCTCGAGCGCTTCGACCTCGGCCATGCCATGGGCTCCTCGCACGGGCTGACGCGGATCATCCGCCTCGCCTATTTCGAGGGCTCGCACTATGTCCCGATCGTCAAGCGCGCCCATCAGCTCTGGCAGGAGACCGGCGACGCGGCCGGATTGAAGCTGCTGCACGTCACCGGCTCGCTCGATCTTGCGCCCGAAGGCCTCGGCCCGGTCGAGTCATCGTTGCAATCCTGCCTCGACCATGACCTCGAGCACGAGGTGCTAGGCCGCGACGAAGTCATGCGTCGCTTTCCCGCCTTCCACCTGCCGGAAGGCCATCTCGGCCTGTGGCAGCCGGGTGGCGGCTTCGTCGCCTCGGAGAAGGCGATCTACGCCCATGTCGGGCTGGCACAATCCAAAGGCGCGGAGATCCGTACCGGCGAGCCGATGCTCGATTGGCAGCCGACCGCCGATGGCGGCGTCACCGTCAGGACCGAGCGAACCACCTATTCGGCCGGGCGGCTGGTGATCACCTCGGGCGGCTGGATCGCGGACGCGGTGCCACAGCTGGCGCACTCGATGACGACGGTACGCCAGGCGATCGGCTGGTTCACCACGCGACGGCCGGAGCTGTTCCGCGAGGGAGCTTTCCCCGTCTTCCTGCTCAGCGCCGAGGAAGGCACCTTCTACGGCTTCCCGCTCTATGAGCATCCCGGGTTCAAGCTCGGCGGGCCGCATTTCGCGCGCGAGCCGATGGACCCGCGCCAGCCCGACCGCACGCCGAGCGCGAACCAGGTCAGGCTGATCCGTGAATGCCTGGCGCGCTACCTGCCCGACGCCAATGGCGACCCGCTGACGGTGAAGGGCTGCGTCTACACGGTCTCGCCCGACGAGGACTTCGTCATCGACGCCGTGCCCGGCGTGCCGCAGGCGGTGTTCGCCTCGGCCTGCTCCGGTCACGGCTTCAAATTCGCCAGCGCGATCGGCGAGATCCTCGCCGATCTAGCCACCACCGGCCGCTCGGCCTTCGACCTCTCGCCCTTCTCCCTCTCCCGCCTCGACGCCTGAACGTCGATTTGGCGCGGCGCCCTGCCGCTCGGCCTGCGCAAGGCCGAGCGGATAGCCCGCACATCCTGACAGGATCCGCCTTGGCCACCGCCGCCCAGAACCGCCGCGGAATCATCGCCATGCTGGCGGCGATGACGCTCTTCTGCTGCAATGACGCCTTGGTGAAGCTCGCCCGCGAAGCCTTCCCGGCCGGGCAGGCGCTGGCGCTGCGTACGGCATTCGCCATCCTCGCCGGCGTCGCGCTGGTGGTGTTCATGGGCGACTGGCGCAAGCTGCCTCTCGGGTTGAGGCCGCTGGTGCTCGCACGCGCGAGCGTCGAAGCGCTGGCGGCACTCACCTTCAACTGGGCGCTGGGGCTGCTGCCGCTCGCCAACATCACCGCGATCGTGATGGCCTCGCCCCTGCTCATCGTCCTCTTCGCCGCAGTGCTGCGGATCGAAACCGTCGGCTGGCGCCGGATGCTGGCGCTGGTCGTCGGCTTCGCCGGCGTGCTGATCGTAATGCGCCCCAGTGCCGACGGCTTCAGCGCGGCCGCCTTGGTCGCGCTCGCCGGCACGGGCCTCGTCGCCGTCCGCGACCTGACGACCCGCTTCATCAGCAGCGAGATTCCCTCGACGGTGATCTCCCTGACCGCAATGGTCGTCGTCGGGGCGCTGGGCCTCGGCATGGGCCTGGTCGAACCCTGGCAATCGCCCTGGCGGATCCAGACAGTCTATCTCGGCCTCGCAGCGCTGTTGGTGACGGCGGCGAGCTTCTGCATCATCAACGCCTTCCGCAACACCGATGTCGGCATCGTCGCGGGCTATCGCTACTCGGTCGTCCTCGTCGCCGTGCTGATCGGCTGGCTGGTCTGGGGCGATACGCCGGACGGGATCGCCTATGCCGGGATCGCGCTGATCGTCGGCAGCGGCCTCTACACCCTGCACCGCCAGCGCGCCCGCCCCGATTCGCAGCTGAAGCCAGAGGGCGACAAACCGCTATGACAGCGAAGCCCTCCCTCACCGTCCTCGTCGCGATCTCGACGCTGCAGCCGATCGCACTCAACATGCTGGCACCGGCCACCCCGGCGCTCGCCCGCAACTTCGCCACCAGCTATGCGACGATCCAGCTGACGCTGACGCTGTTCCTGGTCGCGGTCGCGCTGACGCAGCTGATCGTCGGCCCGCTCTCCGACCGCTACGGGCGCCGTCCCTGCGTGCTCGCCGGCACGGCCGTGTTCGCGGCGGGCTCAGTGCTCGGCGCCCTGGCGGACAGCGCCGGGACCCTGCTGTTCGCGCGCGTGCTCGAAGGTGCCGGCTCCGGCACGACCTTCGCCCTGGCGCGCGCCATCATCCGGGACACGGCCGGCCGCGACCAGGCGGCGCGGCAGATCGCGACCGTGACCATGGTGATGGTGGTCGCGCCGATGATCACGCCTTATCTCGGCGGCCATATCGAGACCAATCTCGGCTGGCGCATGATCTTCTGGTCGATGGCCGCGGCGGCAGCGATCGTGCTGGTCCTGGTCGGCCTGCGCCTGCCGGAGACGGCGCCCAATGTCGGGGTGCGGACCTCGCTCACCGGCATCTTCCGGGCCTTTCCGGAGCTGGCGCGCGACCGCAGCTTCATCAGGAACGTCGTGGCGCTGGCGATGACCTCGGCCGCCTTCTTCGCCTTCATCGCGGCGGCGCCCTTCATCGTAGTCGAGACGATGGGGCGCGGCTCCGACACTTACGGCGCCTATTTCATCCTCAACGCCTTCGGCTACATGGTGGGCAACTTCACCATGTCCCGGTTGGTGCTCCGGCACGGCACGGCGAAGATGGCCTGGATCGGCCTGATCATCTCCTTCGTGGCGATCACCGCCGCCTTCGCGATCGCGCTGACGCCCTGGTGGACGCCGCTGACCCTGTTCCTGCCGCTCGCCATCAGCGCGATCGGGAACGGCCTGACCCTGCCGGGCGCGACCGCCGCGGCGCTTTCGGCCCGGCCCGAGCTCGCCGGCTCGGCCGCCGGGCTCGCCGGCGCGCTCCAGCTCGGCTCCGGCGCGCTCGCGACCGTCGTCATCAGCTCGCTGGTCGGCCATTGGCCTCCGGCGCTGATGGCGATGATGTGGCTGATGCTGGTCGTCGCTCTGCTCGCTCTGCGCAGGGAGCCGCGCAAGCGCTGAATCCGCCTGTAAACTTTAGTCGCAAAGACCCGTTTGCCGGCCAGCTTCCGCGCCAAGCCGGGCAGAACCGGCCGCGAGCCTGATCCACAGCGCCTTGCACCCGGCAATGTTGTACGGCATGTAGCATTCGTATAACCGCCCTTCGCAAACCGCATGATGCGGCCGCAATCCACGAGGTCAGGGAGGACTGAGGTGGACGCACCCCTCGCTTTGAGCCGCGCGATCGACACGCTCAATCGCAAGATCGGCCGGTCGGTCGCCTGGCTGATCCTCGTCGCCGTCATCATCTCCGCGGTCAACGCCATCATCCGCAAGGTCTTCAACGTCTCGTCGAACGCCTGGCTCGAACTGCAATGGGTGTTGTTCGGCGCCGTCTTCCTGCTCTGCGCCTCGTGGACGCTGCAGGTGAAAGAGCACATCCGCATCGACATCGTGAATAACCTGCTGCCGAAGCGCATGCAGCAATGGATCGACCTGATCGGCCATCTCCTGTTCCTGCTGCCGTTCTGCGCGCTGATGGTCTACCACTCCGGCCCGTTCTTCATGCGCTCCTACCAGGTCAACGAGCAGTCGCTCTCGGCTGGCGGGCTGCCGCAATGGCCGGCCAAGGGCCTCGTCATCGTCGGCTTCTCCTTGCTGCTCCTCCAGGGCATCTCGGAAGTCATCAAGCAGATCGCGATCATGCGCGGAAAGCTGGACGACGACGAGACGCTGCGCGGCCACGCCGCTGCCGCCGAGGCCGAGGCCCAACGCCTGCTCGAGCAGGCCAGGGCCGAAGGTCTCGCCCCGTGAGCCCAGCTGCAGCTTTCCGGACCCGTTCCATGATCCTCGCACGTTCCGCCCGCGCCGCCGCGCTGCTGCTTGCGCTCACCCTCGCCGCCTTCCTCAGCCTGCACACCGGCGACGCCCACGCCGCCGGCATCGGCGACTTCCTGCGCGTCAACATGGCGCCGGTGATGTTCGCCGCGCTCGTGCTCTTCCTGCTACTCGGCTATCCCGTCGCCTTCGCGCTCGCCGCCAACGGCCTGTTCTTCGCCCTGGTCGGCATCGAGCTCGGCCTGTTCCAGGAGAACTTCCTGCAGGCGCTGCCGGAACGCATCTACGGCACGATGAACAACGACGTGCTGCTGGCGATCCCGTTCTTCACCTTCATGGGCCTGGTGCTGGAGCGCTCGGGCATGGCGGAGGACCTGCTCGATACGATCGGCCAGCTCTTCGGGCCGATCCGCGGCGGCCTCGCCTATGCGGTGATCTTCGTCGGCGCCCTGCTTGCCGCCACCACAGGGGTCGTCGCCGCCTCGGTGATCTCGATGGGCCTGATTTCGCTGCCGATCATGCTGCGCTACGGCTATGACAGGCGTCTGGCAACGGGCGTCATCGCCGCTTCGGGCACGCTGGCGCAGATCATCCCGCCCTCGCTGGTGCTGATCGTGCTCGCCGACCAGCTGGGCCGCTCGGTCGGTGACATGTATGAGGGCGCATTCATCCCCGGCCTCGTCCTGTCTGGCCTCTATGCCGGCTATGTCTTCCTGGTCACGATGGTATGGCCGAAGCGCGCGCCCGGACTGCCGCCCGAGGCGCAGACGCTCCGCGACGCCGACGGGCAGACCCGTCGCTTCTCCTTGCTGGTGGTGACCATCATCGCCTTCGCGCTCGCCATCGCCTACATGAAACTCTTCACCAAGGTTGGTGGCGGCGCGGATTTCGTCATCCTGACCATGTCGATCGCAGTGGCGATCTCCTTCGTGATCGCGCTGATCAACAAGCTCCTGAAGCTCAACCTGCTGTCGCGCATGACCGAGCAGGTGATCTTCGTGATGGTGCCGCCGTTGGCGCTGATCTTCCTGGTGCTCGGCACGATCTTCATCGGCGTCGCCACACCGACCGAAGGCGGCGCCATGGGCGCGGCCGGCGCCATCCTGCTCGCCTGGGCGAAGAAGCGCATGACCTTCGACCTGCTGCGGCAGGCGACGGAATCGACCGCCAAGCTCTCGGCCTTCGTGCTCTTTATCCTGGTCGGCGCGCGCGTGTTCTCGCTGACCTTCTACGGCGTCAACGGCCATGTCTGGGTCGAGCACCTGCTCGTCGGGCTGCCAGGCGGAGCGACGGGCTTCCTGATCGTCGTCAACGTGATGGTCTTCCTGCTCGCCTTCTTCCTCGACTTCTTCGAGCTCGCCTTCATCATCGTGCCGCTGCTCGGCCCGGCGGCGGATAAGCTCGGCATCGATCTGATCTGGTTCGGCGTCATCCTCGGCGTCAACATGCAGACCTCGTTCATGCACCCGCCCTTCGGCTTCGCTCTGTTCTTCCTGCGCTCGGTCGCGCCGAAGAACCCCTATCGCGACAAGGTGACAGGCAAGATGATGGAGCCGGTGACGACCGGGCAGATCTACTGGGGTGCCGTGCCCTTCGTGGTGATCCAGTGCATCATGGTCGCGCTCGTCGTGCTCTTCCCGCAGATGGTGATGCACTACAAGAGTTCGGGCGTTCAGCTGGACCAGCAGCAGATCAACAAGCAGCTCGACAGCATCAGCATACCGGGCCTCGGCGGCTCGGGCGGCGGATTGCCAGGGCTCGACCTCAACGCCCCGCCGACGCTGAACCTCAAGTGAGGCGTTTAAGCCAGAAACGACGAAGCCCCGGATCGACGATCCGGGGCTTTCGTTTTCAGATGCGAGCGTCGGCGCTCAATTCACCAGCGCTGCCAGCCATTGTTCAAGTTGTTGTCGACCCGGCCGCGGCCGCTGATGACGGCACGAACCTCGCCGACGGAGCTCTGGCTGCGCGCCTCGCCATAGACCATCGCATCGGCTCCTGAGCCGTAGCGGCGGTAGCCGGAGGTCTTGCCGAATTCGACGCGGACGCCACCGCCGACGCGGACGCAGGCCGAGGAGCCCTCGACGCGGACAAAGCCCGGTCCGTATTCCGGACAAGGACGAGCGGCCTGGCTTGGTGCTGGGCGAGCCGCAGTCGGCTTGGTCTGCACGGGACCACGACCGGGAATCGGTTCGCCGATCGACTGGGCAGCGGCAAGTGTCGGCAAGCCCAGGGCCGCGACGAGGATGGCGAGTGGCAGCTTCATGAGTGCCCCGATTTGCATGAGCCGGCAGGATAGCGCTTCGAACAAGGCCGGGCTAGGGCGACTGCTTCTCACCCGGCCCTGACGCTCTCCGCCAGGATCGGCGCCGTCTCGATCTCGCCAACACCGGGCACGGCGCTCAACCTGTCGACCAATCCCGACAGAGCCGCCGCATCCTCCGTCTCGACGAGCAGCATGGCGTCCACGGGACCCGCCAGCGAATAGCAGGCGACGATCTCCGGCCAGCTCCGGAAACGATCGAGCACGGTGGCGCAGGGGCGCGTGCGGATGCGCAGCGACAGCATCGCGCGGATGACCGGCGCCTTCGGCCTGTCGGCGAGCCTGACGCTGTAGCCGAGGATGACGCCCTCGCGCTCGAGCCTCGCCATGCGCTCCTGGATCGCCGTGCGCGACAGCCCGGCATCGCGGGCCAGCGCGGTGAACGATGCACGCGCATCGACCTGCAATAGCGCGAGCAGCTTCCGGTCGATGGCATCGAGCTCACCGTCGTTTCGCAAGCGACATCCCTCCAGAAACCGCCGATCGCAAGCCTTGCCGACGTCTTGCCTATGGCATGGGCAGCAGCGGCGGTGAAGATTCCGGGCCTCTTCCACCATGGAGAACAGGAATGAGGACGATCAAGCCGCAGAACTTCACCGGCAGCCGCGCCTGGGAGGCGCTCGACATCGAGCGCATCGACGACGCCACCATCCGCCTGCACTGGACCGATCAACCCTATAAGTGGCACGTCAACGACGGTCCCGAGGTCTTCGTCGTCCTCGACGGCGAAGTCGACATGCACACGCGTACCGACGGCGTCGAGAGCGTGCAGCGGCTCGTGCGCGGCGACATCTTCCATGCGCAGGACGGGGACGCCCATGTCGCCCATCCCGTCGGCCCCGCGCGCGTGCTGGTGATCGAGCGCGCCGGCAGCGTCTGAGGCCGACGAAAAACCCCGGCCTCGCGGCCGGGGTTGGCGTGATGCCGAGTTGACCGGCGAACCGGCCAGCCGCCCTCTTCTCAGAGCAGGTTGCCCGCACGGGCGCGGATCAGGAAGTTGTCGTAGGTGTATTCGGCGATCTGGAACCAGAGATATTCGTCGCCGCGGAAGGCCGACATCGCATCGTAGATCTTCTTGAAGTCGGGATTCTTGGCGCTGGTCTCGGCATAAACCTCCTTGGAGGCCTTGAGGCAGGCCTCGAGGATTTCCTGCGAGAACGGCCGCAATTGCGCGCCGCCGCCGACCAGGCGCTTCAGCGCCGCCGGATTACGCGCATCGTATTTCGCCTGCATGTCGATATTGGCGAGGCCGGCGGCCGTGGTCAGGATCGACTTGTAGACCTTCGGCAGCGCCTCCCACTTCGCGGTGTTCATGAAGAAGTGCAGCGAGGCGCCGCCCTCCCACCAGCCGGGGTAGTAGTAGTAGGGTGCGACCTTGTTGAAGCCGAGCTTCTCGTCATCCGCGGGACCGACCCACTCGGCCGCGTCGATGGTGCCCTTCTCGAGCGCCGGATAGATGTCGCCGCCGCCGATCTGCTGCGGCACGACGCCGAGCTTGCTCATCACCTGCCCGGCGAAACCGCCGATGCGCATCTTCAGGCCCTGCAGGTCGGCGACCGTCTTGATCTCCTTGCGGAACCAGCCGCCCATCTGGCAGCCGGTATTGCCTCCGGGCAGCGCGTAGATGTTGTACTTCTTGTAGAACTCGTTGAGCACGTCCATGCCACCGGCATGATAGAACCAGGCGTTCTGCTGGCGGGCGTTGAGGCCGAAGGGCACGGCCGTGCCGAAGGCGAAGGTCGGGTCCTTGCCGACGTAATAATACGAAGCGGTGTGGCACATCTCGACCGTGCCGTTGGTGACGGCGTCGGCCGCCTGCAGCGCCGGCACGATCTCGCCTGCCGCGAAGACCTGAATCTGGAACTTTCCGTCGGTCGCTTCGGAAATCGCCTTAGACAGCACTTCCGAGGCGCCGTAGATCGTGTCGAGCGATTTCGGAAAGGATGAGGTGACGCGCCATTTCACCTCGGGCATGGATTGCGCGATGGCCGGAGCGGCGATGACGCTGGCGGCGCCGCCGGCGCCGGCGACCTTCAGAAACTGACGACGCTTCATGCGGTGTGCTCCTCCCAGAGCTTTCAGGCGCGCCGGTCTTTCCGGTTCGCGCGCAAGAGCGTCAGAAGAGGCGATCTGCGGCCCTAGCGCAAGCCAAAGACATGACCCCTATGCGATTTTCGCATAGGTATTTGGTCTAACTCATCTGGGCATCTGCGCACCACCTGCGGTCACTGGCCGAGCAAAACAAAAGCCCGGCCTTGCGGCCGGGCTTCGTCGTCACAGCCAGGCAGGAAGCTGTTACTTTCCGCGGTTGCGGACCTGGAAGATGTCGAAGGTGAGCTCAGCCACCTGCCACCAGAGATACTGGTCGCCGCGGAAAGCAACCATCGCGTCGATCGCCTTCTTGAAGTCCGGGTTCTTGGCCGAGATCTCGGCATAGAGCTCGTTCGAGGCCTTGAGCGACGCTTCCATCACGTCCTGCGGGAACGGACGGAGCTGCGTTCCGGCGCCGACCAAGCGCTTCAGGGCGGCCGGGTTCTGCACATCGTACTTCGCAGCCATCTGGGTGTTGGCGTAGGTGCAGGCGGCGGTCAGCGCAGCCTGGTAGGCCTTTGGCAGCGCGTTCCACTTCTCCAGATTGACGAAGGCGTGGACGCAAGGCCCGCCCTCCCAGAAGCCCGGATAGTAATAGTAGGGCGCGACCTTGGCGAAGCCGAGCTTCTCGTCGTCATAGGGGCCGACCCACTCGGCGCCGTCGATCGTGCCCTTCTCCAGCGCCGGATAGATGTCGCCGCCGCCGATCTGCTGCGGCACGAGGCCGAGCTTCTGCAGGACGGAGCCGGCGATACCGCCGATGCGCATCTTCAGGCCGTTGATGTCGGCGACGCTCTTGATCTCCTTGCGGAACCAGCCGCCCATCTGGGCGCCTGTATTGCCGCAAGGCAGGCCGTAAATATTGAACTTCTTGTAGAACTCGTTGAACAGCTCGTTGCCGCCGCCCTGGAACAGCCAGGCATTCTGCTGGCGGGCGTTGAGGCCGAACGGCACCGAAGCCGCGACCGCGAAGGTCGGATCCTTGCCGACATAGTAATACGAGACGGTGTGGCACATCTCGACGGTGTTGTTGCTGACCGCGTCGGCCGCCTGCAGCGCCGGCACGATCTCGCCGGCGGCGAAGACCTGGATCTGGAACTTGCCGTCGGTCAGCTCCGAGACCATCTTGGCCATGACCTCGGCGCCGCCATAGATCGTGTCGAGCGATTTCGGGAAGCTCGACGCCAGGCGCCACTTCACCTCGGGATTGGACTGCGCGACAGCCGGCATGGCGACAGCGGACACTGCCGCACCGGTACCAGCGACCTGCAGGAATTGACGACGCTTCATATGGGGCATCTCCTCGTTTCGACGTTCATCGCCGCGCCCCGGCAGCAATAGCACCAGCGCAGGCGACATTTGTAGGACGACCTTGGTGTTATGCAGCGGTGATCGGAAGCGGCGGCCCGGGTTGACCCACGGTTAATCGGCTCACCTCGAATCTATACTTGCACAAGAGTTGCGCAGCACTCCCCCCAATCGTTGCAAGATCGTCAACTGTCTCAGGCCGCTCGACAATTGCACGCAGAGCATGGCACGGCTGCGCAGGAAGCGCATGAAACTTTTTCCCCGCCCGGTCAACCTCTCCCGTAAAGAGACCCGATGACCAGCATCCCCGCCCCGATCTGGCTCTATGACGGCGTCTGCGTGCTCTGTTCCGGCGGCGTGCGCTACACCCTTCGGCACGAGCGCGACCATGATACCCGCTTCGTCGCGATCCAGTCGCGCGAAGGCCGCGATTTGGCGCGGGCGCACGGCATCGATCCGGACGAGCCGGACAGCTTCCTCTTCATCGAGGACGGCCGAGCATTGGCGAAATCCGACGGCGTGCTGGCGCTGACCCGCCATCTTAACGGGCCGGCGCGCCTGCTGCTGCTCGGACACGCGCTGCCGAAAGCCTGGCGCGACTGGCTTTACGATCGCGTCGCCCGCAATCGCTACCGGCTCTTCGGCCAGAAGACGTCGTGCGAGATGCCGGATCCCGCGATGCGCCATCGCTTCACCTTGCCGGACACTCCGTGAAGCGCGTCGTGCTGATCGGCGCAACCGGCGTCTTCGGCCGGCGGCTGGCGCGCCATCTCGCGCGCATGGATGGCATCGATCTGGTGCTGACCTCACGCAGCAGAGAGAAGGCGCAGACGCTGGCACGGGAGCTGGCGGCAGGGGCGAGCGTGCCGGTCAGCGGCGCGGGGCTCGACCGCGACAGCGACCTCGCCGCCTCGCTTGCCGCGCTGAAGCCCTGGCTGATGATCGACGCCTCCGGGCCGTTCCAGCAGCAGGGTTATGAAGTTCCCACCGCGGCGCTGCTGCTCGGCGCCCATGTCGTCGACCTCGCCGATGCGCGCGGCTATCTCGCCGGCTACGGCCCGCAGCTCGACGAGCTTGCCAGGCAGCACGGGCTGGTGGCGCTCGCCGGGGCCAGCTCGACGCCGGCGCTTTCCGTCGCGGCGGCGCGCGAGCTGAGCGAGGGTTGGGAGCGGCTCGACAGCATCGACATCGCGATCACGCCGGCGGGGCGCAGCGAGGTCGGCCCCTCCGTCATCGCCGCGATCCTGAGCTATGCCGGCAGGCCGGTGCCGATCTGGCGCGAAGGCGAGTTGCAGACGACGCCCGGCTGGGGCGCCGGCGAGGTCATCGACATGCCGGGGCTGGGTCTGCGGCGTGTCGCCCCCGTGGAAACCGTCGACGCCGAGATGCTCGGGCCCGATCTCGCCGCGCGCTCGCGGGTGGCTTTCTCGGCCGGACTGGAAGCCGGCATCGAGCAATGGGGCCTGGCGCTGCTCGCCTGGTTTCGCAGGCAGGGCTGGGTCGCCGACCTTGCACCGTTGGTGCCCTACCTCGTCAAGGCGCGCCGGATCACGCGGCTCTGGACGTCGGATCGCGGCGGCATGCTGGTCGCCATCTCCGGCATCGACAGCAAGGGGCGGCCGCGCCGGGCCTATTGGTCGCTGCTCGCGGAAAACGACGACGGCCCGCAGGTGCCGACGCTGGCGGCGGCCGCTGCGGTGCGTGCTCTGCTGGCGGATGAGATCACTCCCGGCGCACGCTCGGCCGCCGAAGCGCTCGACCTCGCTGCGATCGAAGCCGAGATGACGCCCTATGCGATCAGCACCAGCCAGGACGAGCGCGCTGTCGGCCCTGCCCTGTTCGAGATTGTGCTGGGCGCACAGGCCTTCGCGCTGATGCCCGCGGCGATCCGGGCCTTCCATGCCAACGATGCCGAGCCGGTCTGGCAAGGCCGGGCCGAGGTCACGCGCGGCGATGGAGCGGTGACCGGCCTGCTCTGCCGGCTCTTCGGCCTCCCCGCGGCCGGAGCCGAGCTGCCCGTGACAGTCAGCGTCACACGGGGCGACGCGTTCGACGAAAATGCCGAGATATGGACCCGCAACTTCGCCGGCCAGCGCTTCCACTCGCGCCTGAGCCTCGATCGCAATGGCGAGCTGCGCGAGGCCTTCGGGCCGTTCTCCTTCACGCTCGCCGCGCAGAGCGACCGCGAGGGCCTGGCGCTGCCGATCGCGAACTGGCGCGTCTTCGGCCTGCCCTTGCCGCGTTTCCTGATGCCGTCGGCCGAGGCGCGCGAGACGGTTGACGCCGACGGCCGCTTCCGTTTCGACGTGAAGCTCTCTTTGCCCTTCTTCAGCCTGCTGGCGCATTATCGCGGCTGGCTCAAACCTCGGGGACCAAGTGATGGACCAGGATAAACTCGCGAAACTCAGGGCGCGCTATGCCGGGGCGAGCGGCGCCGACATCCATGATCCCCGCTTCGCCAAGGTCGCGGCCGGCCAGTTCCAGGGCGACCGGCGCAAATGGCCGTTCTCGGATGTCGCGACCTTCATCAACGCGCCCTATCGGCCGGACGCCCTGAGCCAGCCCGATCTCGGCGGGCTCGACGTCGCGATCATCGGCCTGCCGATGGATCTCGGCGTCACCAACCGGGCCGGCACCCGGCTCGGCCCGCGCGCGGTGCGGGCCGTCGAACGCATGGGACCGATGGACCATGTCCATGGCACGGCGCCGTTCAGCCTGGTCAAGGCGGCCGATATCGGCGACGTGCCGTTCCGCTCGCGCTATTCGCTGGAGAGCTGCCACGAGGACATCGAGGCGACCTTCAAGCAGATCGTGCAGGCCGGCGTCTCGACGCTCGGCGTCGGCGGCGACCATTCGATCACCTATCCGATCCTGAAGGCCGTCGGCGAGAAGCGCCCGGTCGGCATGGTCCATATCGACGCGCATTGCGACACGTCCGGCCCCTATGAGGGCTCGAAATTCCACCATGGCGGGCCATTCCGGCAGGCGGTGCTCGACGGCGTGCTCGATCCCGAGCGCGTCATCCAGATCGGCATCCGCGGCGGCGCCGAATATCTCTGGGAGTTCTCCTATGAGTCCGGCATGACCGTGATCCATGCCGACGAGGTCGACCGGATGGGGCTCGACGCCGTCATCGCCAAGGCACTCGCCGTGATCGGCGACGGACCCACTTACGTCTCTTTCGACGTCGATTCGCTCGATCCGGCCTTCGCGCCGGGCACCGGCACGCCCGAGGTCGGCGGCCTGACCCCGCGCGAGGCGCTCGCCATCCTGCGCGGCTTGAAGGGCAAGAACATCGTCGCCGCCGACGTCGTCGAGGTCGCTCCGCAATACGATGCGACCAGCAACACGGCGCAATGTGCGGCGCAGGTGCTGTTCCTCGAACTCTGCCTGATCGCCGAGGCGCGCGCCGCCGGCAAGGGCAGGCCGTGAAGCGAAAGACGCTCCAGCTCGACGCGATCGATCGCCAGATCATCGCGATCCTGCGAGCGGAGGGCCGGATCACCAACCAGGCCTTATCGGAACGGGTCGGGCTTTCGGCCCGGCCCTGCCTGGAGCGGATGCGCCGGCTCGAAGCCTCCGGGCTGATCGCCGGCTATGGTGCGAGGCTTTCGCCCGAGCTCGCCGGCCACGCCATCATCGCCTTCGCGCAGATCTCGCTGCGCGATCATTCGGTCGGCCGGCGCGAGCGCGTCGAGAAGGTTCTGCGCGCCTGCCCGGACGTGGTCGAGCTCCTGGTGATCAGCGGCGAGGCCGACTATCTCGCCCGCATCGTCGCGAGCTCGCTCGCGGCCTATGAGGAACTGACCGGCGCCTGGCTCGCCGACAATCAGCTCGGCATCGCCCGGATCGCGACGACCTTCGCGCTCAAGGCGCTGAAGGATTTCGAAGGCTATCCGCTGCTGGAGGAGTAGCCGGCGCCCCTGCCCTCAGCCGTCCTGCCCGGCAAGATGGCCCTTCAGCATGGCGCGCAATTCGGCGATGGCCGGTGCGCGCACGCCCTCATCGTCATCGGCCCGCAGCAGCGCCGCGACCCGGATCAGATGCAGGGTCACCGCAGCGAGCGAGGCGACCCTCGCCTCGGCGATTGGCGGCTCGACCGCGCCGAGCAGCGCCGCGATGCGGCTGCGCAAACGGGCACGCGCCTCCTTCTTGACCGCGGGGTCGAGGCTGCGGCGCTCGCCGACAGCGAGGAAGGCGGGATTGTCTTCGAGATAGTCCACGAAGCGGGCAAAGAGCGCGTCCACCGCCGCATCCACCGGCTGCCCCCGCATTTCTTCCGCGAGCAGGTCGAGCATGCCGGCGAGCGCATCGAGATGGCGGGCATGCAGCGCCGCGGCGACATGCTCCTTGGTCGGGAAGAACTGGTAGAGCGAGCCGATCGAGGCGCCGGCGCGCGCGGCGATCTGCGTCATCGTCGCCGCCTCATATCCGGTCTCGGCGAAAACCGCGCTGGCACCGTCGAGCAACGCCGAGACCCGCTTCAGGCCACGGCTGCGACTCGGTTCTTTGGCGGCCTTCTCGGCCGGGGGGCTTGAATTTTGTGAGGGCATGCTCATAAATCTAGAAATATGAGGACACCCTCATATAAAGGCCATCTCGGCCGCGCTCCCCTGACGGAGATCCCGATGACGCTCCAGCTCGACCCTCGCAAAACCGCCCTCGTCCTGATCGACATGCAGAAGGGAACGCTCGCCTTCCCGCTCGCACCCTATGACCGGACAACCCTGATCGCCAACACAGCCGCGCTCGGACAGGCCTTCGCCAAGGCCGGCGGCCTGATCGCCACGGTCAGGGTCGCGTTCGCGGCGGATCGCTCCGACCTGCCGCCGCAGGCTATCGACCAGCCGATGATGCTGCCCCCGGGCGGCTCCCCGCCCGACTGGTCGGAGCTCACCCCCGAAATCGCCGCGCTGCCCGCGGCCGTATCCGTCACCAAGCGGCACTGGAGCGCCTTCTACGGCACCGAGCTCGACCTGCAACTGCGGCGGCGGCGGATCGAGACGGTGGTGATCGGCGGCATTGCCACCAATTTCGGGGTCGAATCGACGGCGCGCGATGCCTGGCAGCACGGCTATGACGTGATCGTCGCCGAGGACGGCTCGAGCTCGGTTGGCGCGGAGCTGCACGCCTTCGCCATCGCCTCGACCCTGCCGCGCGTCTCGCGGGTCCGCAGCATCGCACAGATCATGGCAGCGCTGGCGCCGGCTGCAGCGGCCCGAGCTGACGTCATGAACTGAGATCATGACGCCTTTGCTTGCGCAGGTTTGACCAGCATTTCACTTGCGCTCAGCGCATGACGATCCCATTATGTTGCGGCGCGGCATGATTTCCGTGCCGCAACAGAACAATCCACATCCGGATATCGTCATGAGCCTCTCGAGCACGGGAGACGCGTTCGCGCGCCCTGCCCGCTCCGCTGCCGCGCCGCGTGCCGGCCTCGTCCTATTCGCTCTGGCGATGGGCGGCTTCGCCATCGGCACGGCCGAATTCGCAGTGATGAGCCTGCTGCCCTATTTCTCGGTGGGGCTGGGGATCGACGAGCCGACGGCCGGGCATGTGATCAGCGTCTATGCCGCCGGCGTGGTGGTCGGCGCCCCGATCATCGCGGTGCTGGCGACGAAGCTCTCGCGCCGCACGCTCTTGATCACGCTGATGGCGGCCTTCGCGCTCGGCAACGGCCTCTCGGCCCTCGCCCCGACCTATGGCTGGATGCTGCTGTTCCGCTTTCTCAGCGGACTGCCGCACGGCGCCTATTTCGGCGTCGCGGCGCTGGTCGCAGCGTCGCTGGTTCCGGCGAACCGGCGCGCGCTCGCGGTGGCAAGGGTGATGCTCGGGCTGACGATCGCGACGATCCTCGGCGTGCCGCTGGCGAACTGGCTCGGCCAGGCGCTCGGCTGGCGCTGGGGTTTCGGCGTCGTCGCGGCTTTGGCACTGACGACGGTGGTCCTGATCGCGCTGTTCGCGCCTAAGGACAGGCCGCAGCCCGGCGCCAGCGCCCTGCGCGAACTCGGCGCGCTGCGCCATCGGCAGGTCTGGCTGACGCTGGCGATCGGCGCGGTCGGCTTTGGCGGGCTGTTCGCGGTCTACACCTATCTTGCCTCGACGCTGGCCGAGGTGACGCAGGTCGCCCCGACGATGGTGCCGGTCGTGCTGGCGATCTTCGGCCTCGGCCTGACTTTCGGGACTTTGGCTGCGGCCTGGTTGGCTGACCGGATACCGATGGCCTCGATCGCCATCATCCTGCTCTGGACCGCCGGCTCGCTGGCGCTCTTTCCGCTGGCCGCCGGCAATATCTGGGCGATCTCGGTGGTTGCCTTCATGATCGGCTGTGGCGGCGGGCTCGGCACGCCCCTGCAGACCCGGCTGATGGATGTCGCGCAGGATGCGCAGACGCTGGCGGCAGCTCTCAATCACAGCGCCTTCAACACCGCCAACGCGCTCGGGCCCTGGCTCGACGGCATGGCGATCGCGGCCGGTTACGGCTGGACCTCGACCGGCTGGGTCGGCACCGGCCTCGCCCTGGCGGGCTTTGCGATCTGGCTGGTGACGGCGTCGGATGCGAGGGCGCGCAACAGAGCGGCGGCTGCCGGCGCCTGATCTCAGCGCGGCGTCGGCGCAGCGATCAACCTCATCGCGGCAGGGATCGAGGCCTGCCCGGCCTCGAGCTGATCGGTCAGCACATAGAACCAGTTGAAGCCGATATAGAGCGCGAGCCTGGCCTCGACCTCCTCGGCCGGGATGTCGCCGCGCGCCGCCGCGGCGGTGAAAAGCCCGCGGACATCCCGCAGCCGCTCCGGCAGGAATTTCTCGCGCAAGGCTGCGAGCGCATCGGGATCACTTTGCGCTTCGGCGAGGAGAGCCCGGAAGGTGCGCCCTGACGGCGTCCCGCACCAGAATGCCCAGAGCGCCATGGTGTGAGCGACGAGATCCCGCGCGAGATCGTCAGTCGGCACCGCCCTGATCCCCGCCTTCTCTGCGGCATAGACCTCCATCAGAAGATCGGCGCGGTTCTTCCACCAGCGATAGATCGTCGGCTTGCCGGCGCCGGCGCGGCGCGAGACCGCGTCGATCGAGAAACCGGCATAGCCCTCCTCCGCCAGCACGGCGCGGGCAGCGGCGAGGATCGCCGCCTGCGAGGCCGGGTTGCGACGCGCGCCGATCGAGGCGCGGCGCATCGGGGTTGTGGCTTTCACGGCCTTCATCGTCGCCCTTTTCGCTTCGACCCTGCAGCAGCGCCTTTTGGCCCGCCCCGGCAAGCACGCTCGCTGCAAACACGATCTTGCAGCAGACGGCTTGATATCGAAACGGACCGTATCTATCAATATCAACGAAACGGAACGTTCCGTTATGGAGATGGTCATGACCGCCCTTGCCCGCAACCCTATTTTCGCTCGCCTGCGCTTCCTCGGTACGCTGATGCTCGGCGCCTATCTGCTGATCAACGCCATCCTCGCTCTGCTGGCGCCGCTGACCACCGGCTGGTCGACCTGGGCTGTGACAGCACTGGCCGTTCCGCCGATGGTGCTCGGCATGGTCTATCTCGTCATCCCGATCGCCAAGCGCTGAAACAGCTGCCCGCGCCGGCCCGAATCTGTCGCAGCCGCGACAGATTCGGCTGCGCGCTGATGACAGGACAGCCCGCCTCGGCTGCCTGACCGCGCCTACCCTCGGGGAAACGAGGTAGAACCGCCATGAATGCGATCGTGCTCGAACGCGAGGTCTGCGCCCAGAACTACGCGCCCCTCCCGATCATGCTCTCGCATGGCGAAGGGGTCTGGCTCACCGACGTCGCCGGCGTCAGGCGCCTCGACATGATGAGCGGCTATTCCGCCGTCAGTCTCGGCCACGGCCATCCGCGCATCCTCAAGGTGCTGACCGAGCAGGCCAAGCGCCTCGCCGTCACCAGCCGCGCCTTCCACACCGAGCCGCTCGGCCCCTTCCTGGCCAAGCTCTGCGCCGTCGCCGGCCAGGAGATGGCGCTGCCGATGAACACCGGCGCCGAAGCGGTCGAGACCGCGATCAAGGCCGCCAGGCGCTGGGGCTACAAGGTCAAGGGCATAGCCGACGGCAAGGCCGAGATCATCGTCGCCGACAACAACTTCCACGGCCGGACCACCACGATCGTCGGCTTCTCCTCCGACGAGAGCTATCGCGACGGCTTCGGCCCGTTCGCGCCGGGCTTCGTCAGCGTGCCTTTCGGCGATGCCACTGCGGCCGAGGCGGCGATCAGGCCGAACACCGCTGCGATCCTGATCGAACCGATCCAGGGCGAAGCGGGCATCGTGCTGCCGCCGGACGGCTATCTCCGAGCGTTGCGCGCGCTCTGCGACCGCCACAACGTCCTCCTGATCCTCGACGAGATCCAGTCCGGCCTCGGGCGCACCGGCCACTGGTTCGCGCACCAGCATGACGGCGTGAAGCCGGACGGGCTGATCGTCGGCAAGGCACTCGGCGGCGGGGTCTACCCTGTCTCGGCCTTCCTGGCTTCGCGCGCGGTAATGCAGCTGTTCGGGCCGGGCTCGCACGGCTCGACCTTCGGCGGCAATGCGCTCGCCGCCGCGATCGGCCATGAGGCGCTTTGCGTGATCGAAGAGGAGAAGCTGGTCGAGCGCTCGGCCGAGCTCGGTGCCTATATGAAGCAGCGGCTCGTCGCGATGACGCAGGGCCTCGCCAGCGAGGTGCGCGGGCGCGGCCTGTGGGTCGGCGTCGAGATCGCGCCCGGCGCCGGGGATGCGAAAAAGATCGTCGCGCGTCTCGCCGCTGCCGGCGTGCTCACCAAGGAGACGCATGAGCGTACCATCCGCTTCGCGCCGCCTCTGACGATCGGCCGCGACGAGCTCGATTGGGGGCTGGAACGCTGCGAAAGCGTCTTCGCCGAGCGCGCCCGCTGAGAGACGCAACAAAATCCGTGTGCGGCTGTCCGGGCCGGCATGCGGTAAAACCGTCACTACGATCCGATTTCAGCAACAAGAACAGCGCCTTGCCTTGCACGATCCTTGTGCGGGCAAGCTCGGAAAAGCTGCAAGAGCCCACTTGCGGCCCGCCCCGCTGATCGCACAAGCTGTCGCGCACAAGCCGATGCGGGAACTCGAAACGCCCGGTCGGCCAGATCCTAAGGGGAGGTCCCATGAAAGGTTTCGCGAAATTCGTCGCAGCCGCGGCGCTCACCGTCGCCGGCGCTACGGGCGCGCTCGCCCAGGCGAAGGAATGGAAAGAGATCCGAATCGGCACGGAGGGCGCCTACCCGCCCTACAACAACCTCAACGCCAAGAAGGAGCTCGAAGGCTTCGAAATCGATTACGGCAACCTTCTCTGCGAGAAGATGAAGGTGAAGTGCAGCTGGGTGGTGCAGGACTGGGACGGCATCATCCCGGCGCTGCAGGCGAACAAATACGACATCATCCTCGCCGGCATGAACGCCACCGAGGAGCGCAAGAAGCAGGTCGACTTCACTACGCCCTATAGCAAGACGCCGATCTGGATGATCGGCCCCAAGAGCACCGCCTCCAGCGACATCTCGCCCGCCACCCTGAAGGGCAAGTCGATCGGCGCGCAGGGCTCGACCATCCATGCCAACTATGTCGAGAAATTCTACAAGGACTCGACCGCGCGCCTCTATCCGACCCAGGAAGAGGCCAATCTCGACCTGCTCAACGGCCGCCTCGACTACATCGTCGCCGACGCGCTCGCCCTCGCCGACTTCCTGAAAGGCCAGGGCAAGGATTGCTGCAAGAAGATCGCCGAAGTGACCCGCGACGATGCGATCCATGGCGCGGGCGTCGCCGGCGCGGTGCGCAAGTCCGACACTGCGCTGAAGGAACTGGTCAACAAGGCGATCGCCGAGACCGTCGCCGACGGCTCGCTGAAGAAGCTCGAGGCCAAGTGGTTCAAGTACGAGTGAGCCAGATCCGCTGACGCCTGCCCGCCGGCCATTCGAAGGCCGGCGGGCCTCATCTCCTCGCGCGCCGGCCCTCCCATGTTCGACAAATTCGCTCTGCTCGGCTTCGGCCCCGGTGGCTGGGGCTGGGCCCTGCTGCAAGGCGCGGCCAACACCATCTCGGTCGCGCTCGCGACCCTGCCCTTCGGCCTGGCGCTCGGCCTGATCATCGCGCTGTGGAAGCGCTCCGACAGCATGCTGCTGCGCTCGCTGGCGACGGTCTACACCACCGTCTTCCGCGGCGTGCCCGAGCTGCTGACGCTCTACATCATCTATTTCGGCATCCAGGTGCTGGTTCAGAAGGTCTGGAGCGGCTTCTCGATCCCGCCCTTCGTCGCCGGCATGGTCGCGCTCGGCATGGTGCTAGCCGCCTTCTCCAGCGAGGTCTGGGTCGGCGCGCTGAACTCGATCCAGAAAGGCCAGCGCGAGGCCGCCTCGGCGCTCGGCCTGTCGAAGGCGCAGGCCTTCCGCCTCGTCGTCTTCCCGCAATTGATCCGCGTGGCGCTGCCCGGTCTCGGCAACAATTGGATGGTGCTGCTGAAAGAGACCTCGCTGATCTCGGTGATCACGCTGCAGGACATCATGTTCATCGCGACCCGCGCCAATGTCGTGACCAAGGAGCCGTTCCTGTTCTTCGGCACGGCGATGCTGCTCTATTTCTTCTTCTCGCTGGTCTCGGCCTGGGGCATCGGCAAGCTCGAGCAGCGCACCAATCGCGGCTTCGCCGCCTTCGGCGGAGCGACGCGATGACCTGGTGCGAATATCCTGGCTACCTGCTCGGCAGCGAGGTCCTGCAGAACTATGGCTGCCGCATGGCGAGCGGCCTGTGGATCACCTTCGAGCTGGTCGTGCTCTCGGTCGCGTTCGGCTTCGTGCTGGCGCTCGGCCTCGCGATCGCCCGGCTCTACGGGCCGCGCTGGGCCTCGGTGGCGATCCAGGGCTACACAACCTTCTTCCGCGGCACGCCGCTGCTCTGCCAGCTCTTCCTGGTCTATTACGGCTTCGGCCAGTTCCGGCTGTTCTGGCAGGATATCGGCCTGTGGTGGTTCTTCCGCGAGCCGTTCTACTGCGCGCTCTTCACCTTCACGATCAACACCGCCGCCTACCAGGCGGAGATCCTGCGCGGCGCGATCCAGTCGATCCCGCGCGGCCAGTTCGAGGGCGCGCTTGCGCTGGGCCTGCATCGCTGGGCGACATTGCGCCGGGTGATCCTGCCGCAGGCGATGATCCTGGCGCTGCGCCCGCTCGGCAACGAGCTGATCGTCATGATCAAGGCGAGCGCGATCGCCTCGCTGGTTACGCTGTTCGACCTGATGGGCGCGACGCGCCTCGCCTTCGCAAGGTCCTTCGATCTCTCGATCTATCTCTATGCGGCGCTGATCTATCTCGTGCTGACCGAGATCATCCGCCGGGTCTGGGACAAGATCGAGCTCAGGCTGACGCGGCACATGGCACTTAGGTGAGCGGCTGACCGCTCACCCCGGCAAGGTCAGGACCAGCGGCCCGTTGGCGGTCGCGACCACGGTGTGCTCGTACTGGACCGTCGGCGCGCGCGGCTCGGAATAGAGCGTCCAGCGGTCGCCCTCGGCATGCTCGGCCCAGTCGGCGCCCAGCGACAGGAACGGCTCGACGGTGAAGACCAGGCCTTTCTGCATGACGCGGCGCTCGGAGCGCTCGGGCCAGGTCGCAATCTCCTTGGGCTCTTCGTGCAGCGAGTGGCCGATGCCGTGGCTGGCGAGGTTGCGCACGAGGGTATAGCCGTTCTTCTGGGCGAAGCGGCCGACGGCGTCGCCGATCCCGGCGATCGGCTTCCCGGCGCCGACCTGGCCGAGCCCGGCCCAGAGCGCGCGTTTGCCGTCGCGGCACAGCTTCTCGATGCGGCGATCGACCGGCGGCACCGTGAAGGAGGCGCCGGTATCGGAGAAATAGCCGGCCTTCTCGGCGGAGACATCGATGTTGACGAGGTCGCCCGCCATGATCCGGCGCCCGCCGGGGATGCCGTGCGCGACCTCCTCGTTGATGCTGATGCAGGTGGCGCCCGGGAAACCGTAGACGGTCTCGGGAGCCGAGAGCGCGCCGTGCCGTTCGAGAATCTCGCGGCCGATCGCATCGAGCTCGGCCGTGGTCATGCCCGGCTCGAGCGCCTTGCCCATTGCCGCCAGCGTATCGGCGACGATGCGGCCGATCTCGCGCAGTCCGTGGAGTTCGTCATCATTGGTGATGGTCATGGCGGGTTCCTGACCGATTTCGGCGAAGGCGGCAAGCATTCGCCGGCGATCCGCTTTCCGGATCGGTGCTATCACGCCGGCACGGCTTCCCAGCCCGGCGGGCACGCGCTAAAGCCCGAGCGAACTCGTCAGAACCTCAGCGGAGCTCCCCATGGCCAAAGTCGCTTTCCTCGGTCTCGGCGTGATGGGCTATCCCATGGCCGGCCATCTCAAGGCCAAGGGCCATGACGTCACGGTCTACAACCGCTCGCCGGAGAAGGCGCAGAAATGGGTGGCGCAGCATGGCGGTGTCTATGCACCGACCCCGGCCCAGGCGGCCGAGGGCCAGGAGATCGTGTTCGCTTGCGTCGGCAATGACGACGACCTGCGCTCGGTGACCACAGGCGAAGGCGGCGCCTTCGCCGCGATGGGCAAGGGCACGGTCTTCGTCGACCACACCACCGCCTCGGCCAATGTCGCGCGCGAACTCGACGCAGCGGCGACCGCGGCCGGCTTCGGCTTCATCGACGCGCCGGTCTCCGGCGGACAGGCCGGCGCCGAGAACGGCGTGCTGACCGTGATGTGCGGCGGCGATCCCGCAGTCTATGCCAAGGTCGAGCCGGTGATCGCGAGCTTCGCCCGCATGTGCCGGCTGATGGGACCGGCCGGCTCGGGCCAGCTCACCAAGATGGTCAACCAGATCTGCATCGCCGGCCTGGTCCAGGGCCTGTCCGAGGGCGTCCATTTCGCCAAGCGCGCCGGCCTCGATGTCGAGGCCATGCTGGAGGTGATCTCGAAGGGCGCCGCCGGCTCCTGGCAGATGGAGAACCGCGGCAAGACGATGAACGCCGACAAATTCGATTTCGGCTTCGCCGTCGACTGGATGCGCAAGGATCTCGGCATCGTGCTCGACGAGGCCCGCCGCAACCATGCCCGTCTGCCCGTCACCGCGCTGGTCGACCAGTTCTATGCCGATGTGCAGAAGCTCGGCGGCGGCCGCTGGGATACGTCGAGCCTGCTGAAGCGGCTGGAGCCGTAAGGCTCAGCCCACCAGCCGCGCCACCTCGGCGCGCAGCACCGGCACCAGCTCCGCCTCGAACCACGGGTTCTTCCTGAGCCAGCCATTGTTGCGCCAGGAGGGGTGCGGCAGCGGCAGGATGCGCGGCCGGCGCTCCCCGGCGAAGATGTTGCGCCAATCGGCGACGGTCGCCGTCAAATCGGCCGCCGCCTTGGGCCCAAGATGCCAGGCTTGCGCATAGCGGCCGATCACCAGCACGAGCTCGATCTCCGGCAGCCCCGCGAGCACGCGTGCCCGCCAGGCCGGCGCGCATTCGCGCCGCGGCGGCAGGTCGCCGCCCTTGGCGTCGAGCCCAGGAAAACAATGGCCCATCGGCACGATCGCGACGCGCGAAGCGTCGTAGAAGCGGGCCTGATCGAGGCCAAGCCAGTCGCGCAGCCGGTCGCCGGAACGGTCGGTGAACGGCCTGCCGCTGGCATGGACGCGGGTGCCAGGCGCCTGGCTCGCGATCAGCAAGCGGGCGCTCGCCTCAGCCTGGATCACGGGCCGCGGCTCATGCGGCAGGCGCGGCAGATGGACCGGCTGGTCCCGGCAGATCCGGCAGGCGCGCAATTCGGCGAGGACCTCGTCGAGCGGCTCCGGCGTGCCGGCTCCCTCCCTCTCGCTCATCGCCCGGCCAGCCGCTTGCGGCCAGGGCGCTGCGAGATCAGCCCGTCGCAATACCAGGCCGGCACCCTGTCGGCATGCTTCTCGGGATCGCCGGGCCGGATGGTGAAGGCGCCGATGATGCTTCCGCTGGCGACACTGCGCGGGACATAGACCGTGCCGCTGCGCTCGACGGTGAAGCAATAGGTCCGGCGCGTCTCGATCGGGCCGTAATAATAGCAGATCGCATCCTCAGTCGTGGTCCAGCAGGCGTCGCGGTTGGGCGTCGCACGATCGCGATTGTAGCCGCTCACCCGCCCGTCGGGGTGATGGTATTCGCTGAACGTCTCGCCGCTGCTGTAACGCCCGGTCGCCGTATTGCCCTCGACGAGCTGGCGCATCTGCTCGCCGGTCAATCGCTCGACGGCGAATGCCTCGCTTCCCGAGATCGCGAGCCCGAGCAGCAGCACCAGCGCCGAAAACCTCATCGCGCAGCGATCCGCGACGACAGCGCCGGCGGCTGCGCCTGCGAGATCAGGCCGTCGCAATGCCAGGCCGGCGCCTTCTCGGCATGCTTTTCGGGATCGCCTGGCTGGATGGTGGCGATGGCGTTGATGCGGCCGGTGCGATAGGTCTTCAACACATAGAGCGAGCCGCTGCGCTCCACCGAAAAGCAATAGGTCCGGCGGGATTCGAACGGGCCGTAATAATAGCAGACCGCATCATCCGTCGTGGTCCAGCAGGCGTCAGTGTTCTGCACATGCCGGTTATGCCCGGTCGCGCGGCCGTCCTGGTGATGATACTCGCTGAAAGGCAGGCCGTTATTGTAGCGACCGGCAACCGTATTGCCGTCGAAGAGCTGGCGGATCTGTTGGCCGGTCAGGCGCTCGACGGCGGACGCGCCGCTGGCCGAAGCGCACAGCCCCAGAAGCATAGCGACCGCCCCGAGCCGCCTCATCGGGCCGCCACGCGCCGTGACATCAGCGGAGCTTGCGGCCCGCGCGAAATCAGCCCGTCGCAATACCAGGGCTTGCCGCCGTCGGTGTGGTTGCGCGGATTGGCGGACTCGACGGTCGCAATCGCATTGATCCGGCCATCGCCGACATTGCGCAGGATGTAGAGCCGGTCGGTCAGCTCGACCGTGAAGCAATGCGTCGTCCGCTCCTCCGGCGGGCCGTAATAATAGCAGACCGCGTCGCCCTTGGTGATCCAGCAGGCGTCGCGATTCTCCTGCCAGCCATTATTGCCGAGCGCCCGGCCATCGGGGTCGTGGTATTCGGTGAAGAACCCGCCGCCGGTGTAGCGGCCGCTGACCGTGTTGCCGGTGAAGGCGCGGTTGATCTGCTCGCCCGTCAGCTTCTCCATCGCCGTAGCGGCGAGCGGGACAATCAGTGCGAGCAGGACCACCGGCAGGCGCATGATCAGACCTTCCAGCTCGGCCTGGCCGAAAGCTCGCCATGCCAGCGCCGGATGTTGGAGAAGTCCTCCGGCAGCGGAATGCGAGAGGGCTTCATGAAGTCGATGGCGATGCCGGCGGTGATGTCGGCGACCGTCAGCTCCTCACCGCAGACGAAGCGGTTGGCGCCGAGTTGCAGGTCGAGCAGCACGAGATGATCGTCGATCTGCTCGCGGCTGGCCTCGGCCCATTCCGGCACCTGGTCCTCGAGCTCGGCCATGGCCGGGTGGCCGTGGCGGAATACTGCCGAGACCGCCGTGAACAGGCCGAGTTCGATGCGGCGGTTCCACATCTCGATCAGGGCTGCTTCCTTGGGCGCGGCGCCGAACAGCGGCGGCGTTGGATGCAGGCTCTCGATATAGCGGCAGATCGCAATGGTCTCGGCGAGTGCCGTGCCGTCCTCCAGCAGCAGCACGGGCAGGCGCTGCGACGGGTTGATCCGGGTGAACTCCGGCGTCCGGTGTTCCTTCCTGGCGATGTCGACAGGAATGAGCTCGGGCAAAGGCACGCCCTTCTCGGCGAAGAAGATGCGGACCCGCCGCGGATTGGGCGCCCGCCCGCCGTCATAGAGCTTCATGCCCCTCGCCTTTCACCGTCTCGGACATGGCGGTTTCACGGTGCCGCGGCTGCCCTGTCAAGAGTTCAGCCTGCAAACACGGCGGCATGACGACGCGCCAGAGTGGAACAAGCGAGCCCCTGCCGAGATTGTTACTCGGGAGGTGGCGCAAGTCATGCCGCAGGATTGGAGTTTCGTCGTCTGGATCGTGATCCTTGCCGTCCCGGCAGGGCTGATGCTCGCAACCTTCTGGTCGCGTTCGCGGCAGCCCGGCGCGGCCCGTCTCGACGGACCGAGCAAGGACGATCCGCGCGACCCGCTATGAGCGATCAGCCCGGCACGAGCAGGATCAGGGCGAGCGGCACTGCGACCGCTGCCACCACGGTCTGCAGCGCGCAGATGCCGGCCATCAGCGGCGCATCGCCGCCGAGCTGGCGCGCCATCACATAGGACGAGGAGGCCGTCGGCAGCGACTGGAACAGGATGGCGAGCGTCGCCGCCTGGCCACCGAGGCCGAAACCTTTCAGCGCCGCATAGGTGGCGAGCGGCATCAGCACGAACTTGGCGACGGAGGCGACCAGCGCCGGCTTCAGACCGCGTCCGAGCGCGCCCCAGTCGAGCGCCGCGCCGACACAGAGCAGGCCGATCGGCAGCGAGGCCTGGCCGAGCGCCTTGAGGCAGCCCTCGACACCGGGCGGCAGGCCAAGGCCGCTGAGCTGGATGGCGATGCCGAGCACGCAGGACATCAGCAGCGGATTGAGGGCGAGGCCCCGCAGGATGCCGCGCAGGCTCGGCTGGGCCGAGCCCCAGCGGGCGAAGACGAGGACGCAGAGCACGTTGACGGTCGGCACGATCGCCGCATTGGCCACCGCGGCAAGCGGCAGGGCCGAGGCGCCAAGCATGCTGCCGGCCGCGCTCAGGCCGACATAGTTGTTGAAGCGGATGCCGCCCTGGAAAACCGAGGTGAAGGCGGCGTCGCTGTAGCCGAGCCAGGGCTTCGCCAGGACCAGCACCGCCGCAACGGCAACGATCGCCGCGATCAGCGTCAACGCCAGTTCGGCGACGGGCAGGCCGCGGAGATCGGCCATCGCCAGAGCGTGCATGAAGAGGGCCGGCAACAGCACGTAATAGCTCAGGCGCTCCGCCTGCGGCCAGAACGCGTCCGGCAGGAAGCGCAGGCGCCGCATGGCGTGGCCGAGCGCGATCAGCAGGGCGATCGGCGCCAGAGCGAGCAGGATCGCGCCGATCATGCCAGCAGCTCAAGTCGGCAAGCGGGCTGCAGGGTCATGCGGCTGCGAATCCACGAAAGGACAAAAGAAGCATTCCTTCTTTAGGTCGCCCTTGCCGGAGACGAAAATACCTGAGCCGGCGACGGGATTGAGGAATCCGCATGGCCCAGGCTCAACGCGGATGGCTCCTGCGCCACGCTTCCGGCCGCTCGAAGCTCGTCGCCCAGATGCCGCGGCCGGCGGCCTTCGCCTCGGCCTCCTCGGCCTGGTAGGCGCCGTAGGAGACTGCGTGCCCCTGACGGACCAGGGCCGCGTTGATCTCGGCGTCGCCCTGCCGGCAACGTGCCAGCCCGCGGCCATAGCGATCGGGCCGCGAGACCGTGCAGCTGACATTGCCGAGCGCCAGCATGGCGGAAAGCGCGCGCCGCGCCTGCCGGCCGCAGGCGACCTCGCCGCCATTGCGATCGCGGCAGGTCTGCCGATACTCGGGCGCGTCGATGCCTTCCAGCCGCAGCTCCTCGCCGAGCAGCCGCAGCGAATCGCCGTCGATCGCCTCGGCCGCTCCGACGAGATCGCGGCCGCCGCCGAGGCGGTACTGCAGCACGGCCCCGGCAATCGCCAAAAGCAGAAGGAATCCAAGGGCTACGAAGAAGTCGACCGAGCGGCCGACACGGCGCCAGCCGAACGGTCCGTAATTGCCTGTCCTGAATCCGAAGCGCGCCATCAGCACAAGCTTAACGATTTCCAACTCATCATGGCGAGCCGGGTCGCGACGGGTGCGCCGCCGGACGGGAGCCTTTGCCTTCGGATCATGCCGGAATTGACAGCCGAACAGGTGCAGCGCGGCCGCGGACCCGATCCGACCGCCCTGGCGCGCCGCAAGCTGATCAACCGCGAGGTCCGGTCGGCGCGCGAGAAGCTGACCTCGTCGACAGGGTTGCAGCGCGCCTTCGACTACGAGCTCGTCCGCGTCTTCGCGCAATACCGGCTGAACGGCTCGGCCGGCACCCTGCTACTCGCCTTCCTGGTGGCGGCGGCGGCCTGCGTCTGGGTGCCGTTCTACACGGTCTCGGGCTGGCTCACTTTGGTGGTGCTGACCACCGGCTTCACCGCCGTCCTGTGCCGGCGCTTCCTGGCAGAGCCATCCGCGGCGGCGCGCGTCGGCTTCTGGCGCAAGCTGCTGCCCACCGCCGAATTGCTGCACGGCCTGTCCTGGGCCCTGCTGGCCAGTCTCTTCATCGGCATCGAGGCGCCCGGCGCCCGCTTTTTCCTGATGACGGCGCTGCTGATCGTCAGCGCGCTGACCGTCACGCTCGCCGCGACCATGCCGATCGCGGTCTATTCGGGCCTGGTGCCGATCGTCGGCGCGATCGTCCTGTCCTTCAGCGGCCGCAGCGACATCGACAGCGTCACCATGCTGCTGATGGCGGCCTGCGCCCAGCTCTTCTTCATTTTCCTGACCAAACGGCTCTATTCGACCTCGGTCGAGACGATCGAATCCCGGGCGGAGAAGGATGCGCTGATCGCCGAGCTCGAGACCGCCAAGGCCAATTCCGACGAGGCCAGGCGCAAGGCGGAGGAAGCCAACCTCGCCAAGTCGCGCTTCCTGGCGACGATGAGCCACGAGCTGCGCACCCCGCTCAACGCCATCCTCGGCTTCTCCGAGGTGATGAAGAACGAGGTGTTCGGCCCACACGCCAACGCCTCCTACAAGGAATATTCCGGCGACATCCATTCCTCCGGCCAGCACCTGCTGACGCTGATCAACGAAATCCTCGACCTCTCGCGCATCGAGGCCGGCAAATACGAACTCAACGAGGAGGCGATCAGCCTCGCCGCCATCGCCGACGATGCCGCGCACATGCTCAACCTGCGCGCCAAGACCAAGGGCCAGACCATCCGCCAGGCGACCGAGCCGGAGCTGCCGCGGATCTGGGCCGACGAGCGCGCCATCCGCCAGGCGGTCCTGAACATCCTGGCGAACGCGATCAAGTTCACGCCGCAGGGCGGCGAGATCTCGATCAAGGTCGGCTGGACCGCGACCGGCGGGCAATATGTCTCGATCACCGATACCGGCCCCGGCATCCCTGAGGACGAGATCCCGGTGGTGATGCAGACCTTCGGGCGCGGTTCCCTGGCGATCAAGACCGCCGAGCAGGGCTCGGGTCTCGGCCTGCCGATCGTCAAGGGATTGATCGACCTGCATGGCGGCGGCTTCCGCATCAAGTCGAGCCCGCGCGCCGGCACGGAAGTGACGATCACCCTGCCGGCCGAGCGCGTGATGGACACGTTGCCGGCCCTGCCGGAGCCAAACGAGCGCTCGGCGGCGTAAGGCTTGCAGGACAAGGCCTTACGCCTCCTCCCCTTTCGAATATCTGCCCCGCGGGCGGGTCGATTGCTTTGATCGCGAAGCGCCGCATAGTGCTGCAGCCGGGACATCCATGAGCGTCACTCCGCTCACGGCAGGTTGGGGAGATAAGCATGCGCAGGTTCGTCGCGTCGTTCACCGGTGCCCTGCTGGGCTTCGGCCTGCTGGCGGCGCAGGCCGGTCCTTGGCCGGAGCGGCAGGTGATGCTGATCGTGCCGAGCGCGCCCGGCGACGGCTCCGACATCGCCGCAAGGCTGATCGGCGAGAAACTGCGGGCGGCTCTCGGGCAGCCCGTCGTGGTCGAGAACCGGATGGGCGCCGGCGGCGTCGTCGGCTCGGCAGCTGCCGCCAAGGCAGCGCCCGACGGCTACACGCTGATCATGGGCAATGCCGGCTCGCACGGCATCATCCCGGCGACCTACAAGGACGTGCCCTATGACGCCATGCGCGATTTCGCGCCGGTCTCGCTGGTCTATCGTGCGCCGAACATCTTCCTCGCCAGCAAGAAGCTGCCGGTGAAGTCACTCGCCGAGCTCGTCGCCTACGCCAAGGCAAATCCGGGCAAGCTCAGCTTCGCCTCAGGCGGCAACGGCTCCTCGGCGCATATGAACTCGGAATATCTGAAGGTGCTGACCGGCATCGAAGCGACGCATGTGCCCTATCGCGGCTCGGGCCCGGCGCTGAACGACCTCGTCTCCGGCCAGATCGAGTTCATGGCGGTGAACCTGCCGCCGGCAATCGGGCTCGCGCAGTCCGGGCAGGTGACCCCGCTCGCCGTGACCACGCGCAAGCGCGCCGCGGCGCTGCCGGAGGTACCGACCGTCGAGGAAAGCGGGTTCCCGGGCTACGAGACGGTCGCCTGGTTCGGCCTGCTGGTACCGACGGGCGTGCCCGCCGAGATCGTCACCCGGCTGCACGCCGAGGTGGTCAAGGCCTGCGCCGACCTGGAGATCCAGAAGAAGCTCGCCGTGCTCGGCGGCGATGTCGTCTGCAACACGCCGGCAGAGTTCCGCGCCTTCCTCGCCGCCGACATCGCGCGCTGGAAGGAGGTCGCCGCGGCAGCCAAGATCTCGCTCGAGCCAAAGTGAGTGGACGCCCCGGCGCTCGTCTGAAGGGCCGTATAGTGACCTAAGCGACCTGCGAGAGCGGTGGCGCAGCGCCTCGCTCGGCCTCGACCTCTTCCCACCAATTGCCGAGGGCATCGATCAGCGGCACAAGACGCCGGCCTGCTTCCGTCAGTCCGTAATCGACCCGGCGCGGATAGCCGTCATGATCGATCCGGCTGATGATGCCGGCGGCTTCCAGCTTGCGCAGCTCAAGCGCCAGCATGCGGTGCGAGACCGTCGGGTTGTCGCGCCGGAGTTCGTTGAAGCGCTTGGTGCCATCCTTCAGATAGTAGAGCAGCAACGTCGGCCAGCGGCCGCTCAGCACCCGCATGACGCTCTCGATCGAGCAGTCGGACACGACGTTCTTCATGATCCGTTCCGCGCCTGGTTACAGAAAAGTGCGTAATTTACATGGGGCGGCGAGTGACTAGGTTCCAGCCCGCTGCGCAGCGTTTCCCAACCCAGATGGAAAACGCACAATGGAACCGATCCTCGTTTATGGCTACCCGTCCGGCACCTCGATGGGCCTGGTCGCGGCCCTCGAATGGCTTGGCCAGCCCTACAGGCTGAGCCGTGTCGACATGCTCGGCGAGATGCGCGAGCCGCCCTACAAGCGGATCAACCAGCGCGTCGAGACCCCGGTGCTGATCACGGACAAGGGCCGCCCGCTGACCGAGACCATGGCGATCGCCGCCTATCTAGAAGCGCGCGACACGGAGCGGCGGATCAGCTTCGATCCGCTCTCGCCCGAAGCCGACCGGATGCACCAGCTCATGGGCTTCCTCAATACCGGCTTCACCGGCGCCTTCGGCCCGCTGTGGGTCGCGCTGGAACTGCCTGAGCCCGACCCCGATTTCGAGGCGGCGCTGCGCCGTTTCGGGCGCGAGCGGGTGATCGAGCGCCATGACAGGCTGGAAGAGATGCTGGATGGCAGCAGCTGGCTGGTCGGCGACAAGCATAGCCTCGCCGACGGGCTGCTCGCCGGCGTGGCGCGCTGGCTCGAGTACCATGAGGTCGCCGACATCTCGCGCTGGCCGAAGCTGCAGGCGCTGCGCCAGCGGCTCGAGAGCGACCCGGCGGTGGTGTTCGCGACGGCGCTGGAAGACGGCGCGACGCCGGCCGGCAGCGGCGCGCTCAAGGGCCAACTGCCGCTGGCCGAGGTGATCGCGCGCTACGGCGTCTGATCAGATGAAAGACGCGCCGGGCTGGATGTCCGGCGCGTCTTGTATGCTGGATCGCAGCTCCCATGATATACATGTCCCGCGTATATCAAACAGGAGGCTATTCCATGCAGGTCGCGCGTTGGGGCAACAGCCTCGCCATCCGGATACCCGCCGCCGTCAGCGAGGCGCTGGCGCTCAAGGAAGGCGACGATGTGGAAGTCCGTATTGCGGATGATCGCACCTTCCTGATCGCCCGTGACGAGCGCAAGCCACAGGCGCTGGCCCTTATCCGCAGCCTGCGCAAACCACTCCCGGCCGGCTGGCGCTTCGATCGCGACGAGGCCAATGAGCGTGCGCCGTGACGCGCGCCTTTCTCGACAGCAATGTGGTCGTCTACGCCTTCAGCGACGATCCACGGAACACCGTGGCGGAAACGTTGCTCGGCCGCGGCTGCGAGATCAGCGTCCAGGTCCTGAACGAATTCGTCAATGTCGCACGCCGCAAGCTCGGCTTCTCCTGGGCCGAGATCGGCGATGCGATCGAAGCGATCACGACGCTGAGCCGGACCATCCACCCGCTCGACCTCGCCACGCATCGGGACGCCGTTCGCGTGGCCGAGCGCTATGGCTTCGGCTTCCATGACGCGCTGATCGTCGCCAGCGCACTGCGGGCCGGCTGCACGCTGCTCCACAGCGAAGACCTGCAGCACGGCCTCGTTGTCGAGGGACAGCTCCGGATCGAGAACCCGTTCCGGACGGAATAGCGGGCCTACTCGCCCTTTTGCGAGACCTGCGCCTGCGCGAAGGTCGCCATGCCGGAATGGACGCCGGCGGCGGCCTTGACCAGGCCGGCGGCGAGCGCCGCGCCCGTCCCCTCCCCGAGCCGCATGTCGAGCGCCAGCAGCGGCTGCTTGCCGAGCTTGACCAGCGCCTGCGCATGGGCGCCCTCGGCCGAGAGATGGCCGGCGATGCAGTGGTCGAGCGCGGAGGAATCGAGCGCATGCAGGATCGCGGCGGCGGCGGTGACGACATAGCCGTCGAGGATCACCGGGATGCGCTGCAGGCGGGCGGCGAGGATCGCGCCGCAGATCGCCGCCATCTCGCGGCCACCGAAGCGGCGCAGCACTTCGAGCGGATCGCCGAGATGATTGGCATGAAACTTCAGCCCGGCCTCGACCGCGGTGATCTTGCGCTTCAGGCCCTCGTCGTCGACGCCGGTGCCGCGGCCACACCACTGAGCTGCGCCGCCGCCATAGAGCGCGGCGAAGATCGCGGCGGCCGAGGTGGTGTTGCCGATGCCCATCTCGCCGAGCGCGAGCAGATCGGCGCCGCCGGCGAGCGCCTCCATGCCGAAGGCCATGGTGGCGACGCAGGCGCGCTCGTCGAGCGCGTCTCCTTGCGTGAAATCGCCGGTCGGCAGGTCGAGGGCGAGGTCGAAGACCTTGAAGCCGAGATCATAGGCCGCGCAGATCTGGTTGATCGCGGCGCCGCCGGCGGCGAAGTTCTCCAGCATCTGGCGCGTCACGCTCTGCGGGAAGGCCGAGACCCCCTGGGCGACGACGCCGTGATTGCCGGCGAAGACGCAGACCAGCGGCCGGTCGACCCGCGGCGGCGCCTTGCCCTGCCAGGCGGCGAGCCATTCGGCGATCTCCTCCAGTCGGCCGAGGCTGCCGGCCGGCTTGGTCAGTTCCTTGTCGCGGGCGCGCACCGTGTTGGCCGCCGCCATGTCGGGGCCCGGCATGTTGGCGATGAGGTTGCGGATATCGTCGAAGGGCAGGCCGGAGGCGGGCATCGCAGACATCTGAGGAGCCGATCTTGAAAACCTGAGGAATCGGGCAGCACGAGATCGCCGCCGCGCAGCCGCTGCTGCTATAGGCTGGAGCGAACGAAGACAATCCGAGGGCAGCGTGACGCAGACCGACAGCGATGATGCGACGCAGGCAACGGCGCCGACCTGGCCGGGCTGGCCGATCGCGACCGCGACCTGCATCCGCTTCTATTCGCGCCTGCCGATCCCGGCACTACCGGGAGAGAACCCGCACATGCTGCCGGATTTCCGGCTGGTGCCGCGAGCCCTGCCCTTCGCCGCGCTGGTGATCGCAGCGCCTGCGGCACTGGTCGCGATGCTGGCCGGGCTTGCCGGCGTTGGCGGCCCGCTGACGGCGGCCCTCGCGGTCACCGCCCTCGTCGTCACCACCGGGGCCTTCCATGAAGACGGGCTCGCCGACTCGGCCGATGGGCTGTTCGGCGGGCATACGCCAGAGCGGCGGCTGGAGATCATGAAGGACAGCCGCATCGGGACCTTCGGGGCTCTCGCCCTCGGCCTGTCGCTGCTCCTGCGGGTGAGCGCATTGTCTGCCATCCTGCAAGGCGCCGGAGCCTGGGCTGCGGCGGCAGCCGTGCTCGTGGCGGCGCCCTGGTCGCGCGTCGAAGGCATCCGCATCCTCGCCACGATCCCGCCGACCCGGCGCGACGGCGCCTCCGCCTCGGTCGGACAGCCGGACCGATCGGTGCTACCGATCGCCTACGGGCTGTCCGGCATCCTCGCGCTTCTCTTGGTCGCGGCCGGCACCCTCCCCTTGGCCGGCCTCATGCTCGGCCTTGCTCTGTCGGGGCTGGCAGCCTTCTGGCTATCTCGCACCGCCATTCGCCTGATCGGCGGGCAGACCGGCGACATCCTCGGCGCGGCGCAGCAGCTCGGCGAGATCGCGATCTATCTTGGCCTCGCCATCGTCATCGGCTGGGCCGGGCGATGAGCGCGATCTCGAGCCCCTGCATCAAGGTTTGCGTGATCGATCCGGCGAGCAAGCTCTGCCAGGGCTGCGGCCGGACCTTGCAGGAGATCGCGCAATGGTCGCGGCTCTCGGAGGCCGAACGCCTCGCCATCATGGCGACGCTGGAGGAACGGCTCAATCCTTCGCGAGACGGGCAAGCTCCTCGCCGGTCAGCCTGAAGAAGACCTTTTCCGGGTGCTGCTTGGCGCCGAGGCCCTCATAGAAGCGCAGCAAGCGCTCATCGTCGCGGGCCGCCGTCCAGTCGATCCGGCCGAAGCCACGCGCGAGAGCGAGCCGCGCCAATTCGGCAAGCAGCGCCTTGCCGGCGCCGAGCCCGCGGGCGGCCTGCGCCACGTAGATTTCCTTGAGGAAGAATCCGGGCCTGAGACCGGGGCCGGGATAGAGCGCCGAGAAGGCGGCGAAGCCGATGATTGAGCCATCATGCTCGGCGAGGAGCAGATCGGTCCCAGCCGGCCGGTTCGCCAGCCCGGCGCGGATATCGGCGTTTGGCGGGCACGGCACTTTGTAGTGCGCCTGCATCTCGCCCATCAGCGAGGCGAGCGCGGGATGATCGGCCTCCCCGCAGGCGCGTACAGCAACCATGCCCGTCTCGCTCAGCTAATCAGCGACCAGAAGAAGCGCGCGCAGACCACCAGCAGGAAGATGCCGAAGGCGACCTCCAGCCGGCGCTTCGACAGGCGGTGCGCCAGGCGCGCGCCGATCGGCGCCGTCCAGATCGAGGTCGGGATGAAGAGCAGGAAGCCGATGAAGGAGACATAGCCGAGCGAGAGCGGCGGCAGGAGGTCCATCTTCGGCCAGCCAGCATAGATGTAGCCGAGCGCACCAGGGATCGAGATCAGGATGCCGAGGCCCGAGGAGGTCGCGACCGCCTGGTGGATCGGCCGGCCATAGAAAGTCATGAAAAGGCTGGAGAGCTGACCGCCGCCGATGCCCATCAGGGAGGAGAGCACACCGATGATCAGGCCGTAGACCCGCATCAGGAAGGGGCCGGGCATATCGTCGCCGAGCTTCCAGCGATCGGAGGCGAAAAGCAGGCGCATGGCGCTGGCGAAGGCGACCGCGACGAAGACGGCCTTGAACACATCCGGCGGGGCATAGCGCGCGATGAAGCTGCCGCCGAGCACGCCGAGTACGACCGGCACGGCCCAGATCTTGATGATCGAGGTGTCGACCAGTCCCTTGGCGAGATGGGCGCGGTAGGAGCGGATCGAGGTCGGGATGATCACCGCGAGCGAGGTGCCGACGACGAGCGGCATGCGCACCTCCTCCGGCACGCCGATCACCCGGAAGACCTCGTAGAGCACCGGCACGATGACGGCGCCGCCACCGACGCCGAACAGGCCGGCGAGCAGGCCGGTGACGGCGCCGGCCGCGACCAGCGACACCGCAAGGAAAATCAAGTCGTTCAGGGGAATGCCTGCGATCATCATGCACACTGTCTGGGAAAGATCGGGCTGCTCTTAGCCCTCTTGCCGAAAAGGGCAAGGTTCGGGCGGCAGGGCAGGCATGCGCCGACGCAGCCGCGTCATCGGACAGCGCCGCGTCAGACTGCATCTCACAGTCTGCTCGAAAACTCTGCCGTCATCCCGAAAAGCGCTCGCAAATCGCCTCTCGAAGGATGCTCCAGCTGGTTCGGGAGCCTCCTGGAGCATCCTTCGAGACGCCGCTTCGCGGCCCCACAGGATGAGGGCTGAATAATTGTCACATGGGCTCCCAGAACGACCCCGACGCGCACTGGAACAGCGGCCGATCAGGGCTTGACGTAGGTCCAGCCCTTTTCCTGCAGCTCCATCACCCGGACGACACCGGACTTCACCACAGTCGCCTCGGGGATCAGGGCGATCTCCTTGTTCTCGGCCTTGCTCATATTGCCCTGGGTGTTGCCGCAGGCCTTGAAGGAAATCGCCGGCGTGCTCAGGGCGATCGTTGAGATCCGCGCCTTCACGGGCGAGG
The DNA here is from genome assembly GCA_013823325.1 of Methylobacterium sp. Taxonomy (GTDB): domain Bacteria; phylum Pseudomonadota; class Alphaproteobacteria; order Rhizobiales; family Beijerinckiaceae; genus Allobosea; species Allobosea vestrisii. The sequence goes on along the minus strand of PNLY01000001.1, from coordinate 68,208 downwards.
TATCGTCACGCAGCATGTGCAACCCGGGGCCGAAGGTTACGACCTCGATCTCCACCTTCTCGCCGAGGTCCTGATAGTACTGCGCCACGTTGGTCGCGTTGTTGAGCGCGAGATTCATCATCGCGGGATCGTTCGTGTTCACCTGCAGGATCAGCCGATGCGGCTTCCGGTCGGAAACGGGCGGCTTCGGCGCCTGTACGGCGCTGTGCTTCGTGGCCTGCGCCGTCGCGGGCGCGGCGGCGATGGCGCAGGCCAATCCGGCCAGCAGGATCGCGCCGAGAGCATCTTTGAGCCTGATCGTCATCGGATTCCACCCATGGTTCGAGGATCATTCGCTACGTGGCCTGGCAAGGGTGCGCGGCCATTTGCAGGCTGCGGCGACCCTGTCCCGCGCAGCCTTCAGGCCGGTGAGGCCGAAATGCGCGTCATGAACGGCACCAGCGCGGGTGCCGAGACGGATCGCGATGCCGCCTTCACTGGGAAGCGACAGCAGCAGGCCGACGACATCCCCCCGGAAGGCGACGCCGGTCCCATAGACCGGCCGCCCGGCCGCGACCTGCACGGGCTGGCTGTCGCCCAAACGATAGGAGAGAGCGTAGTCGGCGCCGCTCTCGGACGTGGCCGGCCCGCCAAGGACGAGCTCGGTCCGGCCACCGCGGCAGTGAATGGAGAGCTGCCGGAGCGCGGCGTTGGCATCGCCTTTAGCGAAGGTGGTGGCGGTGACGAGCGGCGTATAGTCGATCGGAGACGTGGTCTCGCTGACGATCCAGCCATCGGCATCGTCGAGCGGGCGCTGCGGCACCGTCACCGGCTGAGGCAGCTTGTTCAGGCAGGCAGGCCGCTCCGCCGGGTCGAGCAGCGAGCAGGCGCGAAGCTGCGCCATCGGATCGGGCGCCCCCTGCGCGAAGGCGATCCGGCTCGCAATCTCGAAGGCGACGGAGAGCATGACCAGCTTCATCGGCTCGCACGCTGCGTCTGCGCTTTGCGATCCAGCCAGTCCTGGGCTGCCGGGAAGCGGTCGAGGCCGGGAACGGTCGCGGCGAGATTGATCGACTTCCATTTCGGGTCGAAGCCCGGCGCCTGCAGCTTCTCGACACGGCTAAACAGGGTGTCGACGAAGCGCGCGACGCGCTCGTAGCGGTTGGTCTGGGGCGCCCAGTTGAACGCGACGAGGGCGGTCGGCACCGCGATGGTAGAAACCCGCTCGCCCGCCTTGATCAGTCCGGGATACTCGCCGGCCTCCAGCACCGCCGGCAGGTAATAGTCCTCGAATCTGCTGTCATAGGCGACCGGAAGGAACTTGAAGCCGGGCTCGAAGCGCCCGCGGACGAAGGCGTCGACCGGCTTCGACGTGATGAAGACGACGGCGGCCATCTCGCCCTTGCGCATCTGCTCCAGCGCGAGCTGATGCGGGATGAAGGTGTTCTCGGCATTGATGCCGAGGCGGCTGAAGATCAGCGGCCCCGAATAGGCGGCAGCGGTGCCGAGCGTGTTGAAGTTCACCTTCTTGCCGGCGAGATCCTGCAGGCTCTGGATCTCGGGCCGCACGAAGACATGCAGCTCCGAGGGGAAAAGATTGAGCACATAGGTGATCTTGCGCCGGATCTGCGGCAGCTGCGCCTTGTACTCCTCCAGCGCATCAGAGTTGATGATCGCCGTGTCGATGCCGCGCAGATAGAGCAGCGAATTCAGGTTCTCGGTGGCGCCACGGGTGACGATCGGCAGCACGTGCAGGCTCTGCCCGTCGTCTACGACGCGGGCCATCTCGGCTCCAAGGCGAAGTGGCGCGCCCTCCAGCAGCCCCGCTGCGAGACCAACCGTCCAGGCATTGGCCTTGTCCTGCTCCGTCGCGGCCGGCCGGACGATGCGTCGCGGCGAGCCAATGTTCGCCTGCGGCGTCTGCGCCTCCAGGCCGGGCGAAGCGAGCATCGGCACGAGCGCCGCCAGCCCGACCAGAAGGAGCAAGGACCGTCCTGAAGGCATCTTCATTCCGCACTCTCCTCTGGAACACACCCGTTGTCCGGCGGCCGACGTCGAGCGCTACCGCGGCAGCGCATCGACACGATCTTTCGCCTCCTGAATCCCCCCGGCCTGCGCCCGCGCATAAAGCTCGCGCGCCCTCGCGATCTCGCCGCGCGTACCATAGGTGCCCCAGGCGGACAGGATGCGGGGGTCATAGGTCTCCGCGAGCATGAAGCTCGCCCGGGCACTGCCCATGTCGGCCGCGCGTTCGAGCACGGCCCGGGCGGAGCCGATGTCGCCTTGAGCGAGCAGCGCGCTCGCCCTGGCGATCAGCCGCATCGCCTCGGGGCTGTTCCGGGCTTCCGCGACTATTTGCGGTGGTGGCGCGCCGACGGGATTCGCTTGCGGAGGCTTGGGAGCCTCCCTGGATACAACCGCGGGCTGCGCAGCCGCCGCGCGTAGCGACGCCAACTGCTCCGCCGCGGTGGCAACGCGGTCGCGCTCTTGCTGGAGAGCCTGGCGCAGATCCGCGATCGTGCTTTCGCTCGCCTGCTTGAGCTTTTCCGTTTCCCCGCGTGCGCTTTGCTGTTGCGCCCGCTGGACCTCGAGCTCGCGCTGCGTCGCCGACAGCTCGCTCGCCTGGGCGGCGCGTTGGGCGCGCTCCTGCTCGATGGCCTGGTGATATTGCGCAGCAGCGGCCGCCTGCTCCTGTCGCAGCGCCGCGACCTGTGCCATGGCCGCCGCCTTCTGCCGCTCAAGTTCGAGCCCTTGCGCGCTCTTAGCCGCGTCCGCCTGCCGGAGCTGGCCCGTCTCCTCGCCGGCCTTGCGCAGTTGTGCCGCCTGCGCCTCGATCTCGCGCCGCGCCGTCGCCAGCTCGGCCGCCAATGCGGCACGTTGTCCGCGTTCCTCGTCGAGGGCCTGGCGATGTTGCGCCAGGGTCGTGGTCAGCGCCTGCCGCGCGGCCGAGGCCTGGGCGATGGCGGCGGCTTTCTGTCGCTCCTGTTCCTGGGATTGCGCGGCCCTTGCGGCGTCGGCCTGCCTGAGCTGCCCCACGTCCTCCCCAACCTTGCGCAATTGCGCCGCCTGCGCCGCAGCCTCGCGCTGCGCGGCCGACAATTCCTGCGCGAGAGCGGCCGCCTTCTGCCGCTCCTGCTCCAGCGCTTGCATGGCTTTCGCCGCGTCCGCCTGCCTGAGCTGGCCTGCCTCCTCGCCGGCTTTACGCAACTGTGCCGCCTGCCCTGCGATCTCGCGCTGCGCGGCCGACAGCTCCTGTGCGAGAGCGGCAACCTTCTGCCGCTCCTGCTCGAGCGACTGGGAACTCGTTGCGGTCGCGAGCTGCTTGAGTTGTTCAATGTCGTCATTTGCGCTCCGCAGCTGCGCCGTCTGCGTCTGCAATTCGCGCTGCGAGGCCGCCAGCTGATCGGCCAGTGCGACGCGTTGCGCACGCTCGCCATCGAGTGTCTGACGATGCTGGGCCGCCGCCGCCACCAATTCCTGCCGCGCAGTCGCGGCCTCCTGCGCCAGGGCCGCGGCCTTGTCCTGCTCCTGCCGCAATAACTGCTCGTTCCTGGCGGCTTCGGCCTGCAATTGCGCTGTCAGAACAGTGACGGCACTACGGGCCTCCGCCAGCTCCTGCGCCATGACGCCGGTGTCAGAGGAACCGCTGGCCGGCAAGACGGCCGGCGCCGGTTCCCGCAGCCGAGCGGGCTCCGGTCGATCCGCATTCCGCGGCATGACGAGAAGGAGGACCGCGGCCGCCACCCCACACGCCAAGGGGATGAACCGGCGCCGCTGCGGCACTTGGCCAGGCCGATCGGCTTTCGCCGGAATGTCCCGCTGGGTGTCGGGAGCCTTGCTGCGGCCCTGCCCCGCGGACGACGTGCTTGTCAGCGTCCAGTGAGCGGTATCGATGGTCAGGCCCGTATCGTCCCTGGCGACGACGGCCTTACCGTCTCCCGATGCGCTTTCGATCGCGTCGCGCATATGGCTGACGCCTCTTGGTCGGCGCATGGCCCTGGCGAACCGGGCACGAGCAACTTCGTTCCGGCCGATGCAAACACGGCATCGATGCGACGACGCCTGCAAGGGTGTCGACCACGCCCTCGCTGCGATCGAGCTGACTTCAGATCGGACAGGTCCAGAAGACGGGCAAAGGGGCAGCAGATTGCCCGAATGGGGTACCCTGCCGAGAGCGGCCCGCTCGCTAGTCGCTGATGCCCTCACGCGCGACGATCGCCATCAGCGTCGCAGTCAGCATGGCGCAGAGCCTGGGCCTGCCGTCCGTCACCGCGAAGACCTCGGCCATGGCGAGCGTCAGGGTGCGGCCGGCCTTGACCACTCTGCCCTTGGCGACGAGCTCGTCGCCGGTCGCCGGTGCCAGCAGGTTGATCTTGAACTCGGCGGTGAGGATGCCGTTGCCGGCCGGCATGGTGGTGAGCCCGGCATAGCCGGCGGCGCTGTCGGCGATGGTCGCGACCGCCCCGGCATGGACGAAACCGTGCTGCTGGGAGAGATGCGGCGACGCCGGCATGGCGATCTCGACCTCGCCCGGCGCGACGCGCACGAGACGGGCGCCGAGCGTCGACATCATCGCCTGCTTGGCGAAGCTCGCCTCGATGCGGGCGACGAGGGCGGGATCGGTCGTCATATCAGCCATCGGCACTCACTCCGCAGCGATCGCCGGCGGAGCTTCGCGCTCGACATGGGCGATGGCCGCGCGCAGCTCGGCGAGACCGGCCCCCGCCGCGACGCAATGCTCGGCGAGATGGCGACGGAACAGGCGCGCGCCGCGCTGGCCGGGGAACAGCCCGACGAGATGGCGGGTGAAGGCGTGCAGGCGCCCGCCCCGCTCGAGGTGAGCCGCGATATAGGGCTCGAGCGCCTCGAGCATCGCGAAGGCGTCCGGGACCGGCGCGTCCTCGCCGAAGAGCAGCGGGTCGACCGCGAACAGCACCTCGGGGTTCTGATAGGCCTCGCGACCGAGCATGACGCCGTCGAGATGGGCCAGATGCGGCAGCCATTCATCGGGGTGCTTGATGCCGCCGTTGAGCGCGACGATCAGGCCGGGATTGGCCGCCTTGAGGCGGTAGGCGCGCTCGTAGTCGAGCGGCGGGATCTCACGGTTCTCCTTGGGCGAGAGCCCCTGCAGCCAGGCCTTGCGGGCGTGCACGACGAGCGCATCGACACCCGCCGCACGCACGGTTTCCGTCAGCGCATCGAGGGCCGTCTCCGGATCCTGGTCGTCGACGCCGATGCGGCACTTCACCGTGACGGGAATCGAAACAGCCGCCTTCATCGCCGCGACGCAATCGCCGACCAGCACCGGCTCACGCATCAGGCAAGCACCGAAAGCCCCGCCCTGGACACGGTCGGAGGGGCAGCCGCAGTTCAGATTGATCTCGTCATAGCCGAAATCGGCGCCGATCTTCGCTGCCTCGGCGAGCAGCGCCGGATCGTTGCCGCCGAGCTGCAGCGCGACCGGGTGCTCGACCTCGTCGAAACCGATCAGCCGCTGCCGGTCGCCGCGCACCACCGCCTGCGCCGTCACCATCTCGGTATAGAGCCGGGCGCGGCGCGACATCAGGCGATGGACGATCCGGCAATGCCGATCTGTCCAGTCCATCATAGGCGCCACGGAGAAACGGTGGTCTGCTGCGGTCATCATCTGCGGTCTGGCGGAGCTGGCAACCTGCCGGCGAGCGCAGCGCCCTAGCAGATTTCCCGCCCTCCATATAGTGCGCCGGCACTCTACTGGAATGTGAGGTTCGCCTTGGCGACGATCTCGGCGTAGACGGCGCGATCGGCGGCGATGCGCGTGGCGAACTCGGCCGGGCTGGAGAAGTTCGGCAGGACGCCGAGCGTCTTGAGCTGCTCCTGCGCCTTCGGATCGGCCAGCACCTTGCCCGCGGCGGCATTGAGCTTCGCGACGATCTCCGGGTTCATGCCGGCCGGCCCGGCGAGCCCGATCCAGGAATGGGCGGTGAACTGCGGGAAGCCGCTCTCCTTCATCGTCGGGACATCGGGCAGTTCGAACCAGCGGCGCTCATTCGTCGTGGCGAGGATGCGGACTTTGCCGGCCTTGGCGAGCTCGACCAGCTCGCCCGCCATCATCAACGGAACGTGGCCGGCGGCGATGTCGTTCAGCGCCGGACCGCTGCCCCGATACGGCACGTGCATCAGGTCGGCGCCTGAGGAGATCTTCAGCAGCTCGCCGGCGAAATGGCCGTAGGTGCCGATACCAGAGCTGGCGAAACCGATCGTTCCGGGCTTGGCCTTTGCCAAAGCGACGAGCTCGGCGACCGTCCTGGCCTCGACCGATGGATGCGCGCCGAGGAAGGTGAAGCCTTCGACGAGGCTGGCGATCGGTGTGAAATCCTTCACCGAGTCGTAGGGCAGCTTCTTGTCGACATTGGGCAGGATGGCGTGGGTACCGGCCGAGACGAGCAGCAGCGTGTAGCCGTCCGGCGCCGCCTTGGCGACGAAATCGGAGCCGATCGCTCCGCCGGCGCCGGCACGACTCTCGACGACGAAAGGCTGGCCGAGATCGATGCTCATGCTGTTGGCGAGGAGGCGGGCGATGCCCTCGACGCGCCCGCCCGGCGCGAACGGCACGATGATCTTGACCGGCTTCGTCGGATAGGCTTGCGCCGCGGCCTCGATCACGCCCGTGCCGAGCACAGCCGCGGCGGCGAGCAGCAGCGCCATGCGGCGCGTCAGTTGTCCCTCGAGCATCGCTTCCCTCCCCTGTCCCGCCGAGTGTTCCGGATTATCCGTCCGGTCATTCCTCGAACTTCATGTTGGTCTGCTTGGCGACGTCGCCGAAGGCCTTCTGCTCGGCCTTGATCAGGCTGGCGAAGGCGTCGGCGCTCTCGCTGCGCACGATGCTGGCCGCGGCCTTGACGCGCTCGACGGTCCTGGGATCGCTCATCGCCTTGTTGGCGGCCTGGTTGAGCTTCTCGACCAGTTCGCGCGGCATGCCGCCCGGCCCCAGCAGGCCGAACCAGAGCGGCGGCGCCGAGAATTCGGCAAGACCCGCTTCCTTCATGGTCGGGATATCGGGCAGGCCGGGCCAGCGCTGCGGATTGGTCGTGGCGAGGATGCGGACCTTGCCGGCCTGCGCGACCTCGACGAACTCCCCGCCGATCATCATCTGGACATGGCCGGCGACGAGGTCGTTCACCGAGGGGCCGCTGCCGCGATAGGCGATATGGGTGATCTTGGTGCCGGCGGCGATGTTGAAGAACTCGCCGGCAAAGTGGTTGTAGGTGCCAACGCCGGAACTGGCATAGTTGAACTCGCCCGGCCTGGCGCGGGCGAGATCGACAAATTCCTTGAGGTTCGCCGCCTTCACGCCAGGGTGCACGCCGATGAAGCTGTAGCTCTCGACCATCAGCGCGATCGGCGTGAAATCGCGATCGGCATCATAGGGCAGCTTGGCGGTGATCTTCGGCAGGATGGCCTGCGTGCCGGTCGAGGCGAGCAGCAGAGTGTAGCCGTCGGGCGGTGCCTTGGCGACGAGATCGGAGCCGAGGCTGCCGCTGGCGCCGCCGCGGTTCTCAACCACGAAGGGCTGGCCCATCTGCTCCTGCAGGCCCTGCGCCAGCATCCGCGCCAGCGCATCGGCCCGTCCGCCGGCGGCGAAGGGCACGATGATCTTGACCGGCTTGGTCGGGTAGGCCTGAGCGGTCGCGAGCTGTGGCAGCGCTGCGAGGGAGGCGGCGGTGAGGAGGCCGAGCGCGCGGCGCCTGCTGGGTGTCATCATCGTCATCCTCCCCTTCTCAAGAAAATTCAGGCTTCCGTCGCCGCCTCGCGGGCCCGGCGGAAATTCGGCATCAGCAGCAAGGCGACCACCAGCGCGCAGGCGATCAGCAATCCGAGGCTGATCGGCCGCGACAGGAAGATCGCCGGGTCGCCGCGCGAGAGCAGCATGGCGCGGCGCAGGTTCTCCTCCATCATCGGCCCGAGGATGAAGGCGAGCACCAGCGGCGCCAGCGGGCATTCGAGCTTGGCCAGCACCACGCCGAGCAGGCCGAACAGGGCGACGAGACCGACCTCGAAGGCGCTGTTGTTCACCGTGTAGATGCCGATGCAGCAGAACAGCAGGATCGCCGGGAACAGCATACGATAGGGTGCGGCGAGCAGCTTCACCCACAGCCCGATCAGCGGCAGGTTGATGACGAGCAGCATCAGGTTGCCGAACCACATGCTGGCGATCAGCCCCCAGAACAGCTGCGGCTGGGTCGAGGCCAGGTTGGGGCTCGGCGCGATGCCATGGATCAGCATGGCGCCGGCCATCATCGCCATCACCGAATTGCCGGGGATGCCGAGCGCCAGCATCGGAATGAACGAGGATTGCGCGCCGGCATTGTTGGCCGCTTCCGGCCCGGCGACGCCCTCGATTGCGCCCTCGCCGAAGCGCTCGGGCGTGTCCGAGATCCGCTTCTCGACCGCATAGGAGGCGAAGGAGCCGAGCATGGCGCCGCCGCCCGGCAGGATGCCGAGCAGCGCCCCGATCCCGGTGCCGCGCAGGGTCGCCGGCCAGGCGGCGCGGAAGTCTTCCCTGGTCAGCCAGAGCCGCGACAGTTTGGTGCGCTCGCCCTGGTCTTCGGGCCCGCCGGAGAGGTTGAGCATGATCTCGGCGATGCCGAACAGGCCCATCGAGACGACGACGACGCCGATGCCGTCGCGCAGTTCCGGCCGGTCGAAGGTGAAGCGGTCGAAGCCGGTGTTGACGTCGGCGCCGATCAGGCCGAGCAGCAGGCCGAGGAAGATCGCGCCGACCGCGCGCAATGGCGAGCCTTGCGCGAAGACGACGGCGGCGACGAGGCCGAGCGCCATCAGCGAGAAATACTCGGCCGGGCCGAATTTCTGAGCGAGTTCGGTCAGGGCCGGGCTGGCGACCGCGATCAGCAGCGTCACCACCGTGCCGGCGAAGAAGGAGGCGAGCGCCGCCGTCGCGAGCGCTGTGCCGGCGCGGCCCTTGCGCGCCATGGCATAGCCGTCGAGGCAGGTGACGACGGAGGAGGATTCGCCCGGCAGGCGCATCAGCACCGCCGTGGTCGAGCCACCATATTGCGCGCCGTAATAGATGCCGGCGAGCATGATCAAGGCTTCGGTCGGCTGCAGGTAATAGGTCAGCGGCAGCAGCATCGCCATGGTCGCGATCGGGCCGATGCCGGGCAGGACGCCGATCAGCGTGCCGATCAGCGCGCCGAGGAAGCAGTACCAGAGATTGCTCAGCGAGGCGGCGACGCCGAAGCCGAGCGCCAGCGATTGGACGATCTCGCTCATTGCGGCCAGACCGGCATCGAGATTTTCAGGAGATAGCCGAACAGGATGGTGCAGAAGGCGGCGAGCCCGAACGCCACGAAGGGCAGCTCTTTCCAACGGATCTCCTGCGCGGCACAGGTGCCTATCGCCACGCTCAGAAGGCTGGCGACGAAGAGGCCGAGCCGGTCGATCGTCGCGGCGAAGACGATCACGGCCAGCGAGATCAGGAGGATCGGTCGCCAGCCTATCACCGGGAGCGCCCAGCCGCCGGCGAGGATGCCGCGGATGACGAGCACGAGCCCGAGCAGGGTGAGCCCTCCCGCAACGATCCGCGGCAGGAAACCCGGCCCCATGCGCAGGCTCGTGCCGAAGACATAGTCGCGGCCGATATAGAGGGCGGCCGCCCCAATCGCGGCGAAGAGCAGGCCGAGGAGCACGTCGTTCGCGCCCGATGCCGGTGCCGGCTCGGGCGGCGCCACGGCGGCTCGCGCGTCGCTGTCGTTCAGCGGGCTCATCGCTTCTCCCCGGCGCGACTGGCGCCTTCGGATCGGAGCCGGGCGCCGCGTTTTTCATTTGTATATGAATTTCTGTCTTATATGCAAAACATTGTCAATCTGCAGCGCCTTCGCGCGTCGACGTTTGGGAGCTTGGTGGACTCAGCCCAGATTGAGGCCGCAAGCGGCGCCGAAAGCCGCCAGCGCGGCCAGGCTGGTGAGGAGTGCCAGCGGAAACCGCATCAGGCTTCGCTTCGTCCAATCGCGAGCGGCAGCCTCGTCGACCGCTTCCGCCTTCTCGAAGGCAATCGCCTTCGGGATCATGTCGAAGGCCGACCAGAGCCGCATCGCCAGATGTGCGGCTAGCGCCAGGAGCAGGGCCTTGCGGACGTCGCCATGGCCCCAGCCGAGATAGAGCGTGACGAGCAGGACGAGTTCGAAGGCGGAATGAGCGGGAATCCAGAACCGGACGCGGCTGATCCCACCCTTCCGGGGCTGGACGATCTCCGGCTTGCGCGGCCAGGCATGGTCGATAACGCCATGCTCGAAGATTCCGCCGCCAAGCCCGATATTGGCCAGAAGCGCCGTCAAAGCCGTGGACAGGACGATTGCATCCATGATCTTATCTCTATCACTAATTATCTTAGTGACTAAGATATGAGACGAATGGCACCTTCAAGTCAAGACGAGGCGATCGCACGCCTGACGACGATGCTGCGCCGTATGGGAGCCGCCAGCGCCTTGCACAGTCAGGCAGTCGCCAGGCGAGTCGGCCTCTCCTCGGTCGATCTCGAATGCCTGGACATGATCCTGCTGGCCGGTCCCGTGACCGCCGGGCAGATCATGGAGCACACCAAGCTGACCAGTGGCGCCGTGACCGGCTTGATCGATCGCCTCGCCAAAAAGGGCTACGTCGAGCGGGCGGCCGATCCGCAGGACCGACGCAAGGTCATCGTCCGGATCGTGCCGGAGGCAATCAGGCCACTTCAGGAGCTTTTCGCGCCAATGGCCGAGCGCTCGGCCGCGCTTATGGGGCAATACAGCCCCGAGGAGCTCGAGCTGATCGCCGGCTTCGTCGAGAAGGGCACCGCGCTCGCGCTGGAGCGCGCCAGCGAATTGGAAGGCGGCTGACGGAGCCGCTCAGGCTGCGTAGCGCCCTGAGCTCCGCATACCCTGCTCCCGTGACAGCTCTGGCGCTTCAAGGCTGAAATAGGCGACCAGCGCCGCCAGCCTGTCGGCTTCCTGGGCGAGGGCCTGCGAGGCAGCGGTCGACTGCTCGGCCATGGCGGCGTTCTGCTGCGTCGCCTGATCCATCTCGTTGACCGCGGTGTTGACCTCCTGGAGCCCGGTCGCCTGCTCCTGCGCGGCCGAGGCGATCTCGGCGACCAGCAAGGTGGCGCGGGTGATCTCGCCGGACATCCGCTCCAGCGCCGTTCCGGTCTGGCCGACCAGCGCCACGCCCTTCTCGACCTCGACCGAGGAGGCGGTGATCAGGCCCTTGATCTCCTTGGCCGCATCGGCCGAGCGCTGCGCCAGCGCGCGGACCTCGGAGGCGACGACGGCAAAACCCTTGCCGGCATCGCCGGCGCGCGCCGCCTCGACCGAGGCGTTGAGCGCCAGGAGGTTGGTCTGGAAGGCGATCTCGTCGATGACGCCGACGATCTGCGAGATCTCCTCGGATGATTTCTCGATGCCGCTCATGGCGGCAACCGCCTCGCGCACGATCTGGCCGGACTGCTCCGCCTCGCCCTTGACCTGGGTGGTGGCGAGGCTGGCCTGACGCGCGCCCTCGGCGGTCTGGCGCACTGTCGCGGTCAATTGGTCGAGCGCCGTCGCGGTCTCCTCCACCGAGGAGGCCTGCTGCTCGGTACGGCTGGCGAGGTCGTCGGCCGCCTGGCTGATCTCGCCGGCGCCGGCCTTCATGCTCTCGGTGTTGGTCGCGATCTGACGCATCGTGTCGCGCAGCTTGCCGATCGCCGTGTTGAAGTCGTCCTTCAATTTGGCATAGGCGGCTGCGACAGGCTGGTCGATGCGATAGCCGAGATTGCCATTGGCGAGATGCTCCAGGCCGGCGCCGAGCGCAGAGACCACGACCGCCAGTTGCTCGGTGGCATCCTGGCGCTCGGCCTCGTTACGCGACCGCTCGGCATCGGCGGCATGGCGCTGGGCCTCGACCTCTTGTTGGGCATGGCGCCTTTCGGCGGCGATGGCCTCCTTTTCGATGGCGGCACGCTTGAAGACATCGACGGCCTGAGCCATTTCGCCAATCTCGTCACGACGCTGCAGCGAGGGAACGAGCACGTCGCGATCACCCTGCGCCAGCGCCGTCATCGTGCTGGTCATGCCGCGCACCGGGGCGGCGATCCACCGGTTCAACATCCAGGCGCAGGCGATCGCCGAGATCAGGCTGACGAGCGCGACCAGGGCCGAGGCCGACAGCGCAGCATCCATGATCGAGCTCAGGGCGGAGATATCGGAAACGAGCGCATAGGCGCCGATCACATCGCCGCGGTAGTCCTTGACCGGCGCATAGACGATGGCGCTGGCACGCTCGCCAATGGCGAGACGCTGCACCTCCGTCGTCCCGGCGAGGCCCTGACGCAACATCTCCTGCGAGAGCAGACCGTCATCGGGCAGCGTCGAGGCAAAGCGCTTGAGCTCGCCATTGGTGAGGACGAAGAAGGCGATGTCGTTGCCGGACATTCTCTTGAAGGCGTCGAAGAAGGCCTGGCCGAAGTTGAGTCCGACCTCGACGGTGCCGACCGCCTTGCCCTCGAACCGGACCGGCATCACGCCGCGAACGCCGAGCCCCTCGACGCCATTCTCCAGGCCGAAGACCGGCTTGCCCGACTTGTTGGCTTCGACGACCGTGAAACGGAAGGAGGACAGGTCGTCGCCGAACTTCTCCGGCCGATGCGCGCGCAGGAACGAGGTGGCCGGCGCGACATGGAACTGCAGCTGGACGACGCCGTCATTCGCCTTCAATGCGGCGAAGCCCGGGACGGTCGCTGCGGCCAGGGCATCTCGATCGCCGGCGGCGAAGCGCGCCTGGATCTGGGCATTGCTCGCGATCACATGCGCCATGGACACTGCGCGTTTGATCTCGCTGTCCAGGCTGGTGCGCAGGGTCTCTTGGGCGCTCGTCATTTCGCGGGCGACGGTCTCGGTCAGGATCCGGTTGCCGAGCCGTTGCGTCGAAAAGGCTCCGGCTGCGGCGACGAGTGCGACAGCCGCCGTCAGGGCCATGCCGATGACCGCGCCGACACCTGTCAGGCGAAAGCGCTGCCGCTGAGATTGCGGACGGCCCATGCTCAGTCTCCCCTGGTCTTCGCAGCCCTTTCCATCAATATATTCGGATATCTGATAATGATCGTTTAACGTTAACCAAGGCGTGCCGGCCGGGCCGCAGGGCAGCTCGGCGCTGTTGCACCACAACGCACTCGAGGGGCTGCGCCCTCTCAGGCCGCTTCGCGGATGAAGCGGCTGAGGAAGAGGCGGGTGCGCGGATGGCTCGGATTGGCGAGCACCTCCTCCGGCCTCCCCTGCTCGACGACGAGGCCGCCATCCATGAAGACGACGCGGTCGGCCGCCTCGCGGGCAAAGCCGATCTCATGGGTGACGACGATCATGGTCAGGCCCTGGCCGGCGAGATCGCGCATGGTCGCCAGCAACTCGCCGACGAGCTCGGGATCGAGCGCCGAGGTCGGCTCGTCGAACAGCATCAGCTTCGGCCGGATCGCCAGCGCCCGGGCGATGGCGACGCGCTGCTGCTGGCCGCCGGAGAGCTGGCGCGGATAGGCATTCGCCTTCTCGGTCAGCCCGATGCGGCCGAGCAGCTCCATGGCGTAATCGATCGCATCCTTGCGGGAATGACCGTGCACGCCGACCGGCGCCTCGATGATGTTCTCCATCGCCGTCATGTGCGGGAAGAGATTGAACTGCTGGAAGACCATGCCGATCTGACGGCGCTGCGCGGCAATGGCACGCGGCGAGAGCTTGGTCAGCCGCTCGCCGTTGAGGCGGTAGCCGATCTGCTCGCCGGCGACCATGATCGAGCCGCGATCGATCGCTTCGAGATGGTTGATGCAGCGCAGGAAGGTCGACTTGCCCGAGCCGGACGGGCCGAGCACGACGACGACCTCGCCCGGCATCACGTCGAGATCGATGCCCTTCAGCACCTCGTTGTGGCCGAAGGATTTGTGGACGTTGCGGGCGCTGACCAGCGGAGCGCCCTCGCTCGCGATCCGGCTCATGGCGTCGCCTCCGCGATGACGGGCATACGCTCCACTGCGCCGCGCTCGCCGCGGGCATAGTAGCGCTCGATGAAGCCCTGGCCGATGTTCAGGACGGTGGTGATGACGAGATACCAGATCACCGCGACCATCAGCATCGGGACGACCTCGAAGGTGCGGTTGTAGACCGCCTGCACCGAATAGAGCAGATCGGCCATGGCGATGACGCTGACCAGCGAGGTCGCCTTGATCATGCTGATAAGCTGGTTGCCGGTCGGCGGCACGATCGAGCGCATCGCCTGGGGGATGATGACCCGGCGCAGCGCCCGCGCCCGCGTCATGCCGAAGGCGTCGCTGGCCTCGGTCTGGCCCTTGTCGACCGAGAGCAGGCCGCCGCGGATGATCTCGGCCATATAGGCGGCTTCGTTGAGCGAGAGCCCGGCGATCGCCGCCGTCATCGGCGTGATCAGATCGTTGGTGTGCCAGCTGACCAGCGTCGGCCCGAACGGGATCGCTATCGAGATCTCGGGGAAGAGCGTCGAGAGATTGTACCAGAAGATCAGCTGGACCAGGAGCGGCGTGCCGCGGAAGAACCAGATGAAGAGCCCGGCGAGGCCGCTGAACAGCCGGTCGTCGGAGAGCCGGGCGATCGCCAGCAGGAGGCCGATGATGACGCCGATCACCATCGCGACGACGGTGAGCCCGAGCGTGACGTAAAGGCCCTTCAGGATCGACTCGGCCGTGAACCACTGCGCCACGACCGGCCAGCCGAAATTCGGGTTCCAGGCGACGATCCAGGCGAAATTGGCGGCGACCGCGAGCACGAAGGCCCAGAGCAGCCAGCGCCCCCATTCGGCCGGGCGGTGGGCGTTGGCGACGTCGCGCAACGCCTGCTGCCGGTCATGTATCGGCTCAGCCGCGCTGCTCATGGCCCGCTCGCTCAGTTCTTCGAGAGGTTGATGCCGGGCTCGCCGATCATGTTGTTCTCGAGTCCCCATTTCTTGAAGATCGCCTCATAGGTACCGTTCGCCTTGAGCGCCTTGATGGAGGCGAGCAGCACCTCGCCCAGCGGCGAGCCCTTCGGCACCACCGCGCCCTGGAACAGGTCCTGGAAGCCGTTGGCCTTGCCGACCGCGGCGAGTTCGAGATCGCCCTTGGCCTGCTGGACGAAATAGGTCAGCGGCGCCTGCGAGGAGAAGAAGCCGTCCGAGCGCTTGGAGCGGACCGAGAGGATCGAGGTCGGCTGGTCGGTGAAGGACATCACTTCCAGCGCGGGCTTGCCCTCGGCGGTGCATTTCTCGGCCTGCGCCTTGATCACCTTCTCGGCCGAGCCGGCCGACATCACCGCGATCTTCTTGCCGCAAGTGTCGTCGAGGCTGGCGATCGCCTTCGGATTGCCCTTCTGCACCGCGAAGATCACGTATTCGCGGACATAATCGACGAAGTCGTTGGCCTCCTGGCGCGACTTGAAGTCGCCGATCGGGCCCATGGCGAATTGGTAACGGCCTGAAGCGATACCACTCAACGCCGCGGCCAGCCCGCTCACCGTCGCATGCTCGATCTTGACGCCAAGCAGCTGGCCGATCGCGTCGGAGAGCTCGGCGCTGGCGCCGGTCATGGTCTTGGCGTCGGTGACGATCTCATAGGGCGGGAAGGAGCCGTTGTTGACCGAGATCATCTTGCCGGCCGTGCGGATCGCCTCCGGCAGTTTGGCGCGCAGGGCCTCGTCGACCTTCTGCTCGGGGATCTTAATGCTGGCGTCCTGGGCGAAGGCCGGAGCCTGCAGGAGCGCTACCGCCAGCGTGGCGGCTCCGGCGAATTTCACGATCATGTTCATGGCGACGTTCCCTTTTTTCGTTGTCTGAGGACCGGCAGCCCGCTCTTAGGCGGCGAGCTCGGGACCGGCGAAGCGGCGGTTGACGAGGACCGGCAGCGCCGCGCGCGCCGCGGCGATACGGGCCGGGTCGATCTGGGCATAGATCAGTGCCGGAGCCTCGCCGGCGCGAGCGATGGCGACGCCGAGCGGGTCGACCACCATGCTGGCGCCGATATTGCGCGGGCCGCACTCGCCTGTGGCAACGACATAGCAGGTGTTCTCCAGCGCGCGGGCGGTGACCAGCACATCCCAGTGTGCCTCCTTGCCGAGGCCGCGCACCCAGGCGGCCGGCAGCAGCAGCACATCGGCGCCGTCGAGCGCGAGGCGCCGGGCGAGCTCGGGGAAGCGGACATCGTAGCAGGTCATCAGCCCGCATTTCAGGCCGGCGATCTCGAGCAGCGGCGGCACTTCGCTGCCGGGCTCGACATTGGTCGATTCCAGCGCCGAGAAGGCGTCGTAGAGATGGAGCTTGCGATAGGCGGCGACGATGGCGCCGTCACGCACGGCGACATGGACGTTGAAGACGCGGCCCTTGCCGTTCGGCACATGGATGCAGAACAGGGTGGTCAGAGCCGAGCCCTTGCTCGCCTCCAGCACGCCCTGCATGAACGGGCCGTCGAGCGGCTGCGCCGTCTTGAGCACGATGTCGGGATCGGTGATGTCGCGGGCCAGGATGCCTTCAGGCAACAGCAGCAGATCGGCGCCGGCGGCCTTGGCCTCGCCCATCAGGCGGACGGAGGTGGCAAGGTTCTCCTGCCATTCGCGGCTGACGGCGAATTGTCCGAGCGCGGCTTTCATCGATTGGCTCCTTCCAGCGCGGAGGCGGCCGGGAACAGGGTCTCCGGCGTCAAATCGGTGTCGGCGAGCTGTTGAATCCGCAGCTGCTCGATGAACGCTGTGATCATCGTCCGGTTCGCGGCAAGCCCGCTCTCGTTCCAGCTCTCGGGCAGATCATGCCCGCTGCGCACCAGCTCGTCGATCAGCCAGGGCGTGGTGTCGGCATAGCGGCGGCGCTTCTCCAGCCAGATGCGCTGGCTCTCGTCGAGAAGGTCGCTCAGCGCCTGGGCCAGCCAGGGCTCGCGGGCGGCGAGCTCGGGCTTGAGGCCGATGATGTGCATGCCCGGCACGTATCCGACCTTGCCGAAATAGTGGCGCTCGGCGCCGCGGACATCCGGCAGCAGCGCCCGGAAGCGCGAGCCCTTGGAGAAGAAGCCCTTCGGCATGAACGGCATCAGCACCGCGTCGATCTCGCCGGCAGCGAGCAGATCGAGCAAGGGCGGCTGGCCGGGCAGCGCCTCGATCCGGCCGGGACGGGCATAACGCCCGACGCGGTCGGTGATCGGATGGTCGGCGGCAAGACGGCTGACGGCCCAGAAGGCATCGTCGATGGCAAGGCCGCTCTCGGCCATGGCGGCGCGGGTCCAGGTGTTGCCTGAATCCTGCCAACCGGCGATGCCGATGCGCTTGCCACGCAGTTCGTCGAAGCGGGTCAGCTTGCTGTCGGCAGCGGCGACGACACAGCGATGGCGGAAGCCGCGCATGATAAAGTTCGGGATGCCGACGACGCCGGTCTCGCCGCGGGCGCGGCCGGTGGTGTAGCGGCTGAACGAGATCTCGCTGGCGTCGAAGCGCGGATCGCTGGCGAAGTCCTCGGGCAGCGCAGCGAGGCGCTCGATCTTCAACTCGAAACGGTCGGACACGAGATCGCCGAGCAGCAGCGGCGTGATGAAGTCCCAGTCGCGCAGGGCCAGCCGGATCACAGGTTTCAAACGACAGCCTCGTTATGCGGAAAACCTTGGACGGGAGGCACGATAAATGTTCAATCTATCTGATCAATTGCTATTACGTTCCTGAACATTCATTTTCGAGTCGATGAACGACGAACCCGACGCCTCCTGGCTGGCCAGCCGCCTGACTCAGCGCACCGCGCGCGGCCTCGCGCTCGACCTGAGCCAGATGATCCGCTCCGGCCTGCTGCCGGTCGGGACGAAGCTGCCGACCGTCCGCGACCTCGCCTACCGGCTCGGCGTCAGCCCCGGCACGGTCTCGGAAGCCTGGAGCGAGTTGAAGCGGCAGAAGATCGTTTCGGGGCGTGGGCGCGGCGGCGCCTGGGTCAGCGGCGACAATGCGACGCCACGGCCGACACGGATGGCGAGCGTCGCCGATTTCGGGCCGGATGCGCTCGACCTCTCGCTGGCGGTTCCGGATGCAGCCCTGCTGCCGCCACTGGGCGAGGCGCTGGCGCAAGCGGCGAGCGCCGAGAACCTCAACAGCTATGAGCGCACCCCGATCCTGCCGGCGCTGCGCGATGCGGTCGCACCGGACTGGCCCTATGAGCCCGCCGCCTTCCTCGCCACCAATGGCGGTTACAACGCTGTCTATTCGGTGCTGCACGCGACCGTCCTGCCCGGCTCCTGCATCGCGATCGAGGACCCGACGGCGATGCGGCTGCTCGACATCATCGAAGACCTAGGCGCCGAGATCCTGCCGGTCGGACGGGATGCGGAGGGTCCCCTGCCCTCGGAGCTCGCAGCGGCGCTGGAACGGCGGCCGTCCGCCTTCATCTTCCAGCCGCGCACCCATTCCGTCACCGGCCAGCATGTCAGCCCGGCGCGGCTGGCCGAACTCGGCCGGGTGCTCGCCGGCAGCGACACGCTGGTGATCGAGGATGACGGCGTCGGCGACGTCTCGATCCATCTACCGATCAGCCTGGGCAGGGCGATGCCGGAGCGGGTCGTGCATATCCGCTCCTTCTCGAAATCGCTCGGGCCTGATCTCAGGATCGCCGTGCTGTCGGCGCCGGCCATGGTGATCCGGCAGATCCAGTCCTATCGCAGCTTCTCCTCGGGCTGGACCAGCCGGCTGCTGCAGGCCGCGACCGCGTGGTTGCTGACCGATGCAGAGACAGGCCAGAGGGTGGCGCAGGCCCGCGCGATCTACGCCGAACGCCGGCAAGCGCTGATCGCCTGCCTCGCCGAGCGGGGACTTTCCATGCCGGAGAGTGACGGGTTGTGCATCTGGGTGCCGGTGGAGAACGAGCAGTTCGCCCTGGTGACCCTCGCGGCGCATGGCATCGCGGTGCTGCCGGGCAGCAAATGCGCGGCGAGACCGACCGAGCATGTCCGGGTCGCGACCGCCATCCTGGCCGAGGGTCATGAGCGCGTCGCCGAGGCGCTGATCAAGGCGGCGCAGCTCGGCGGCTAAGGCTGATGTATGCCGGTCGTATGGGCCGGCAGTTCCTCGTCCTCGAACAGATCCGGGTGTTCGGCGGCGATGCGCGGCAACGCGTTGAGGATCTCGCGCAGATGGATGCGCATCGCGGTCGCGGCCGTGTCGCCATCGCCGGTCTCGATCGCATCGACGATGGCGTTGTGCTGAGTGATCAGCAGCGGGATCGGCGAGGTGCCGGGCAGCGAGAGATAACGCACCCGGTCGGTCTGGGCGCGGGCGCTCTCGACCACCTTGCCGGCATAGTCGCAATCGACGATCTCGGCGATCGCCTGGTGGAAGGCCTCGTCGAGCACGGTGAAACGGGTGTAGTCGTCGCGCCCGGCCGCCGCCGCCTGCTCGGCGATCAACCGGCGCAGCAGCGCGACACCAGCAGGGTCGATCAGCTTGCTCGCCGCGCGCGCCAGCGCGCACTCCACGGCTTCGCGCACGAAGCGAGCATTGGCGACCTCGCGCATCGAGATCTTCATGACATAGGTGCCGCGGCTCGGCAGGATCTGCACCAGCCCGGCCTCGGCGAGCTTGATGAAGGCCTCGCGCACAGGCTGGCGGCTGACGCCGAAGCGGCCGGCGATCTCCTTCTCCGACAGCGCCTCGCCGGGTCTGAGCTCGCTGGCGATGATCGCCTGGCGCAGCGCCGCGACGAGCTGCGGCGCGATCGGATCGCGAAGCCGGAGCTGGACGTCCATGAGCGAAACTCCTTCGGCCAGCCGTTCCGATATTATACCGGTATGGTGGCCTAGCGGCAAACGGCGTCGCTTACTGGCCGCGGCGGCGCAATAGATAGGTATCCATGATCCAGCCATTCTCGGCGCGCGCCGCCTCGCGGGTGCGGACGACGTCATCGGCGATTTCGGCGAGCGGGCCGGAGGCAATGATTTCCTGCGGCGCGCCGAGATAGGCGCCCCACCAGATGTCGAGCCCGGCGGGATCGATCTTCGCGAAAGCCTGCTCGCCATCGAGCATGACGATGGTGGTGCCGCTCTCGTCTTGGAAGCC
This sequence comes from Methylobacterium sp., assembly GCA_013823325.1. GTDB lineage: Bacteria > Pseudomonadota > Alphaproteobacteria > Rhizobiales > Beijerinckiaceae > Allobosea > Allobosea vestrisii. The sequence continues at coordinate 48,148 of PNLY01000001.1, read as the reverse complement.
GCCGTCGGCGAGCTTGCGGCCGGTGGTGATGGTGACGGGCTCGCCGATCCGGTTCAGCACCAACCGGTGCGCCGCCGCCAGTGCCTGGACCGAGGTGATGCCGGGGATGACGTCATAGTCGAATGCGAGCCCGCGGGCGCGCACGGCCTCGATGATGCGCAGCGTGCTGTCGTAGAGCGAGGGGTCGCCCCAGACCAGCAGCGCGCCGGTCTGATCCTCGCCGAGCTCGTCGCGGAACAGGCGCTCATAGCTTTCGGCGAGCGCCGCATGCCAGTCGTCGACGCTGCCGCGATAATCGTCGCCGGCAGCGGCACGCTTGGGCACAGTCAGCGGCACCGTGCGCCAGTTGTCATGCTCGATATAGCGCCGGCAGATCTCCTCGCGCAGCTCGCGCAAGGCGGACTTCTCGACGCCTTTGTCCGGCACGAAGACGACGTCGACCGTGTTGAGCGCCTTGATCGCCTGGATGGTGACGTGCTCGGGATTGCCGGCGCCGATGCCGATGATCCTGATCCTGCGCATGGGCACCTCTGCTGTGTTCGAGGCGCCGCATAGCACGCAGGAGCAGGCTACGGCTAACCCAGCAGGTTCCTGATCGTGCGCATGAAGACGCGGGCGCCGGGCGCGATGATTGCGTCAGGGAAGTCGTAATCGGGATTGTGCAGCGGCGGCGTATCTTCGCCCGAGCCGAGCAGGAACATCGCCGACTTCGAGGAGCGGCCGAACAGGCCGAAATCCTCGGAACCGCGCTGCGGCGGCGTCTCGCCACGCGCGATGCCTTCCTCGTCGCAGGCCCGGCGCAGATGCGCCACCGCCTCGGGATGGTTCTCGCAGTGATGGAAGACATCGTGATAGTCCATCGCCACCGAGAGCCCGCCGGCGGAGGCTGCCTCGCGCACCAGCGCCTCGGCCTCGGCACAGAGCGAGCCCATCAGCCCGTCATTCAGCGTCCGCAACGTCGCCCAGAGCTCGGCGCGTCCGGGAGTGATGCCGAAGGCCGGCTCGCCCATGCTGGCATGGGTGACGGTGACGAGGCGATAGTCGCCCTTGAGGGCCCCGCCGGGCCCCAGCGCGGTCAGCTCCGGCATCAGGCGGGCGAGCGCCTTCATCGGCGAGACCGCATGTTCCGGCGTCGCAGCATGGGAGGTGTGGCCGGTCAGCACGATCTTGAGGCCGCGCGAGGCGCAATTGGCCGGCCCCTCCGAGATCCGGACCGCGCCAAGCGGCAAGCCGGGCTTGTTGTGCAGCGAGAACGAGAAGTCGGGCGCGATCTCGGCAAATTTCGGATCGGCGATCACAGCGGCTGCGCCCGCCCCAGTCTCTTCCGCCGGCTGGAACAACAGAATGGCGCGGCCGCGCTGCGGCCTTTGCCGCCCGAGCCCATGCGACAGCGCCGCGACGGTGGTCATATGGCCGTCATGGCCGCAGAGATGGCCCTTGCCCGGCACTTGCGACGCATGCGGCACGCCCGAGAGGTCCTCGATCGGCAGGGCATCAAGCTCGCAGCGGACCAGCACGGTCGGGCCGGGCTCGGCGCCGTCATAGATCGCGGCGACGCCATGGCCGCCTAGCTCGGTGACGATCAGGTCGGGCGCGCTCGGCGCGAGGAAGCAGACGATCGCCTTCGCCGTCTCGCACTCCTCGCCGGAGATCTCAGGCGCGCGATGGAGCGCATGACGCAGCTCGATCAGCTCGACCATGTCGGAATTGGTGAGAAACATGCCTGGCGCTTCCTCGGGTGATTTGCTCCGAGCATCACCAGCGCGCCGGCCGGTTCAACCCCCGCCGCCGCACGACCTAGGCGGGGGGCCATGCAATTCGCTCACGCCGCCAGCATCCCCAGCGCCCGTTCGATGCGCGAGCAGCCGCCGCGTCCGCGCGCCTTGCGATAGGCACGACTCAGGCGGCCGCTGGCATAGGCGTCGACGACGATCGTATGGACATAGCTCTTGCGGACCACGGCCGGGGTGTTGACCAGCCGTTCGGCAATGGCGCGCATGATGTCGGCGAGCTGGCGCTTGCGGCCGCGCTCGCTGGCGGCGATGTCGGTTGAGAGCAGCAGTTCGGCCGCCGCGGCATTGGCCGCGAGCATGCGCAGGTCCTTGCTGGAGATCGGCAGGCCCGCCGCCTCCTTCAGGTAGCGATTGATGTCGGCGGCGTTGATCGCGGCGACCGGGCCGTCCTCGGCACGGTACTGGAACAGGCGCTTTCCGGGCAGGGTCTTCAAACGCGTCAGGGCGCGGGCGAGCGGGGCGTCGTCTCGGCCGCAGACTATGTCCTTGCCGCCCTTGCCGCGGAAGGCGAGCCCGACGTGCTTGCCGCTGACCTCGACATGGCGCTTGAGCAGGGTCGAGGCGCCATGGCTGCCATTGGTGCGGGCATAGACCTCGTTGCCGACACGGATATGGCAGCGGTCGATGACCGCGGCGGCGCAGGCTAGCGCTTTCCTGCGCGAGAGCGTGCGGTCCTTCAGGTCGGAGGCGATGCGCTCGCGCAGCTTCGGCAGCGCATCGATCAGCCGGCCGAGGCGCTTGAGCTTGCGGCGCTCGCGCACCTTCTCCCAATCGGGATGGTAGCGATGCTGGATGCGTCCGGCCTCGTCGCGGCCAACCGCCTGGAGATGGGCCCGCGGATCGGCGGCGATGCGGACGTCCTGATAGGCAGGTGGGATCGCCAGCGAACGGATGCGGGCGAGCGTCTCCTCATCGCCGATCTTGCTGCCCTCAGCGTCGCGATAGCCGAAATTGCGGCCGACCCTGACGCGGCGGATGGTGAGATCGTCGATGGTGACCCGGCGCAGGCGACCGGATGACTTGGCCTTGTCCTGAGGCTTGGCGACCATGACGCTTCTCCGCAATGCGACGAGCAGCGGAAGAATGCGGAAGACGGGACGAGGTTCCCGTCCCCTGATTTAGAAACCAAGTCGTCCCGGACGAGCCGCGTGAGCGGCGCTGATCCGTGACCCATGCCTGAACCGCTCCGGCATGGGTCCCGGGTCTTCGCTTCGCTCCACCCGGGACGACCCGGATTGATAACGGAGCGAGCCTATTACCTTACCGCTTGGCCCGCGCCACGATCTGCGTCGGATTGACGAAGCGCAGCGCGATGATCAGCCAGATCAGCGTCGTCACCATGTAGATCACCGCCATAGCGTCGATCGACTGCACGGCGCGCACGCCGGCGGCGAAGACCGCATAGTAGAGCGCGACCACCAGCGTCTGGCTGGTCGGGCCTGCCGTGAGGAAGGTCAGCTCGAACATCGCGATCGTGCGCACCAGCACCAGCAGCAGCGCGGCGAGGATGCCGGGCATCAGCAGCGGCAGCAGGACATGGATGAAGAGCTTGAAGGTGTTGGCGCCGAAGACGCGCGCCGCCGCCTCGATCTTGGTGTCGATCTGCTCGATGAAGGGGATCATCACCAGGATGACGAAAGGCACGGTCGGCACGAGATTGGCGAGCACCACGCCCGACATCGAGCCGGCGAGCCCGGTGCGGTAGAGCACTGTCGCGAGCGGTATGCCGAAGGTGATCGGCGGTACCAGCAGCGGCAACAGGAAGAGCAGCATCACCAGCTTCTTGCCGGGGAAATCGCGCCGCGCCAGCGCATAGGCGGCCGGCACGCCGATCAGCCCCGAGAGGAAGACGACGAGGAAGACGATCTGGAAGGTGACCGTCAGCACGTCGCCGAGCTGGAACTCACTCCAGGCGGCGCCGTACCAGCGCGTCGTCCAGCCATCCGGCAGCCAGGAGCGCAGCCAGCGCGTCGAGAACGAGCTCGTCACCACTGCGGCGATCATGCCGAACAGGTTGACGATGAAGAAGCCGATCAGCGTCCAGTTGGCCGCGGCCCAGAGCTTGGTCGAAAGGCGGGTGTCCTTGACCATCGGATCAGCCCTTCCCGCCGCCGGCCGGGCCGCGATAGAGCATCCCGCGCAGGCCCAGAACCGCGACGACGATGGCGAGCTGGACCATGCCCATGATCATCGCGACGGCCGAAGCCATCGAGTAGTCGTATTCCTCGAACGCGGCCTGGTAGGCGGCGATCGAGATGACGCGCGTCGGCCCCGCCGGAGCGCCGAGCAGCACCGCCGAGGGGAAGACCGAGAAGGCCTGGACGAAGCTGAGGCAGAAGGTGATGGCGAGGCCGGGCAGCAGCAGCGGGAAGAGAATGTGCTTGAAGCGCTCCCACGGCCCGGCGCCGAGCGTCGCCCCGGCCTGCTCCAGCGCCGGGTCGATGCCGGAGAGATAGGACAGCGTCAAAAGGAAGGTGAAGGGGAAGCCGGTGATGACCAGCGAGAGCATCACGCCCCAGTAATTGTGCAGCAATTTCACCGGCGAGGAGATGATGCCGAGCGTCATCAGCGTCCGGTTGAACCAACCCTGCGGGCCGAGATAGTTCAGCAGCCCTTCCGCGACGAGCACCGTCCCGAGCGTGATCGGGATCACCAGGATGGTGGTGAGCAGACGCTGGTTCCTCATCAGCCTGACGCGGAAGGCGATCGGGATCGCCAGCAGCAGCGTCGCGATCGTCACCGGCAGAGCGAGCCAGAGCGTGGTCGCGATCGTGTCGTAGAGGAAGGAATCCGAGAAGAAGCGCTGATAGTTCGCCAGCGCGCCGCCAGCCTTCGGCGTGAAGGAGAGGAAGAGCCCGTACAGGAACGGGTAGATGAACAGCGCCAGCAGGAAGAACACCGCCGGCAGGACGAGCAGGGTCAGCCTGTCGAGTCCCCGCGCGGCGAGGCGCTGCTTGAACGGGATTTCGGCAGTCGTGCTGGACGCGCTCATGCGCCTCCTCCGAAGACGAGGACGCGATCGGGGGCAGCGGACAGGCGGATCTCGGTGCCGGGCGCGATGCGGCTGTCGGCGAGGAAGGTCAGCGGCGTGTCGTCCGCCATCCGGGCGAAGCCGACGAATTCGCGGCCGTGGAACTCGGTCGAGACCACCTTGGCGGCGAGTCCCGGCGCGCCATCCGCCACCGGGTGGAGGTCCTCGGGGCGGATCGAGAGATGGGCGCCCTGCCCGGCCGTGACCTGCGATCGCACACGGCCGACAACACCGACCTCGCCGACGGTGACCGTCGCCTGGTCGCCGGCGACGGAGGCGACGCGGCCGGCGACCTTGTTGCGGAAGCCCATGAACTCGGCGACGTCGAGATGGTCCGGCCGCGAGAACAGGTCCTCCGGCCCGCCGACCTGCCGGATCTCGCCATCGCGCATCACCACGATGCGGTCGGCGAGCGAGAGCGCCTCCTCCTGGTCGTGTGTGACATAGACGGTGGTGGCGCCGAGCGTGTTGTGGATGCGCCGGATCTCGGCGCGCATCTCGAGGCGCAGCTTCGCGTCGAGATTGGAGAGCGGCTCGTCCATCAGCACCAGCGGCGGCTGGACCGCGATCGCGCGGGCGATGGCGACGCGCTGCTGCTGGCCGCCCGAGAGCTGGCCGGGCAGCTTCTCCTCCTGCCCCTGCAGGCGGACCAGCGCGACGGCTTCAGCGATGCGGCGATCGCTCTCCGCCTTGGCGATGCCGCGCATCTTCAGGCCGAAGCCGATGTTCTTGCGCACGCTCATATGCGGGAAGAGCGCATAGCTCTGGAAGACCATGCCGAAGCCGCGCTCTTCCGGGCGCAGCGGATCGATGCGCTTCTCGTCGAGCCAGATGCCGCCCCCCGTCGCGGGCAAGAGGCCGGCGAGCAGGTTCAGCGTCGTGGACTTGCCGCAGCCGGACGGGCCGAGCAATGCGATGAACTCGCCCTGCCTGATCGTCAGCGAGACGTCCTTGACGGCATTATGCGTGCCGAAATCGCGGCAGAGCCGGTCGAGCCTGAGTTCGCGGAAATTCGCGGCATGTATCGACATGAAGGACCATCGGGTTCGAACGGATAGGCGTCGGCCGGAGGTTGCGGCCGATATTGGAAAAGGTTGGTCATCCCGGACGGAGCGAAGCGCAGATCCGGGATCCATGCCAGAGCCTCTATCGGAAAGGCTCAGGAATGGGTCCCGGGTGTCCCTGCGGTCGCCCGGGACGACCCGCGCTGATTGGCAGGCCCTCGAACAGGGAAGCGTTCGAGGGTCGCTTGCATCACTTGCGCTTGGCGCCGCCGACCTGCTCGTCCCACATGCGGAAGGCGACGACCATCTTGTCGGGGTCAAGCGGCGTCTCCAGCGGCGCCTCGGCGATCAGCTTCTCGTATTCGGGCCGGCCAAACTCCTTGATCGCCTTCTGGCTCTCCTCCGGGGCCATGTCGAGCGTGACGCCCTTCACCGCCGGGCCGGGATAGAAATAGCCCTCGTCATAGGTGTAGGCCTGCTGCTCCTTGGTGAGCATGAAGCTCATCAGGTCGAGCAGGACGGCGAGCTTGTCGTCCCCGATGCCCTTGGGGACGCACATGTAGTGCGCATCGGTGACCCAGTGGAAACCCTTGATCGCGCCGACCTTCGCCTCCTTCGGCACAACGCCGAGGACGCGCGGGTTGATGTCCCAGCCGGTGGTGGTCACCGTCATGTCGCGCGAGCCCTCGCCGAGCTCCTTCATCACGGCGCCGGTGCCGGCGGGGTAGTATTCGACATTCTCGCCGAGCGCCTTGAGATAGGCCCAGGTCTTGTCCCAGCCCTTGACCGGATCCTTAGGGTCGCTGTCGCCGAGGATATAGGGCAGGCCCATCATGAAGGTGCGGCCGGGGCCGGAATTGGCCGGGCGGGCATAGAAGAAGCGGTTCTTGTTCTGCTTGGTATAGTCGAGCAGCTCCTGCGCCGTCGTCGGCACGGCCTTGACCTTGTCCGGCATGTATTCGAGCAGCGGCCCTGAGGGGTAGTAGGTCACGACCACGCCCTGCCCGCTCGCCAGGCCCTGCATCTTGTTGGCGCCGTCGAGATAGATCTCGCCGAGCTTGGGCAGCGCGCCGGCTTGCTGCGGCAGCAGCGGAATCCACAGCCCCTGCTCGACGCCGGCCGAGAGCGCGTCGGTGCCGGTCAGCACCATGTCGATGTCGACCCGGTTCGCCGCTTGCTGCGCCTTGATCTTGCCAGGCAGTTCGGGCGCGGGCGCCTTGGTGAAGGTGATGCGCGAGACCAGGTTCGGCTTGGCCTTGCGATAGTTCTCGAACGCCTTCTGGGTCAGCGCCAGATTGCCGGCGACGTCGACGATCGACAGGGCGACCGGCGAGCTCGGCAGCTTGAGCCCCTGGGCGAAGACGCCGGGCGCGGCCGCGATACCGGCCATGCCAGCGACGCCGCCGAGGAATGTACGGCGATGGATGGTGTCTTGAGCCATGTTCTCCCCTCCCGGCGGTTGCACCGCCTGCTGTTTCCCCAGCCCGTGAAAAGCGAGCTCTTGCGGCACTTTTAGCACCGGCGCTTACTGAATTGGCGGCTTTCGGAGTTGACGCCTCCGTTTGAGCCGGTATCCTAGTATACTAGTGAACAAGAGCTTGGCAATGGGCGTCGCCGCGGCGAGACAGAGCACCGACCAGATCTACCGGGCGTTGCGCGGCGACGTGCTGAACGCGGTACTGCGTCCGGGCGAGGCGATCTCGGAAGCGCGCATGGCCCTGCAGTTCGGCGTCAGCCGCACGCCGGTCAGGGAATCGTTCAAGCGGCTGGTCGAGGACGGCTTCCTCGTCGTCGTGCCGCAGGTCGGCACCTTCGTCGCGCCGATCGACCTCGCCGCGGTCTATGACAGCCAGTTCGTACGCGAGACGCTGGAATGCCGCACGGTCGCGCTGGCGGCGAAGAACATCGACGAGGCCGGACGGTCCGCCCTCACCACCCTGATCGCGCAGCAGGAGCAAGCGCTCGCCGATGGCGACCGGGCCGGCTTCTTCCGCGGCGACGAGGAGTTCCATGCCGAGCTGGCGCGGCTCTCGGGCCACCCGTCGGTCTGGAACCTGATCGAGAGCGTCAAAGCCCAGCTCGACCGGGTCCGCTGCCTCTCGCTCGACACCGGCGGCTGGTCGGAGATGATCCTGAGCGAGCACCGCGAGATCGCCCAGGCCGTCAGCGCCGGCGACGAGGCCAAAGCCGAGCGCACCATGCGGGCGCATCTGCGCACCGTCTTCGACGCCATCGAGACGATCGCGCGCGACCATGTCGACGCCTTCGCAAGCGGCGGGCTCAGCAAACCCACCTGAAGAAGCCGCGGCAGACGGCACTCTCAACAAGGACAACGACGATGGAACAGACCTGGCGCTGGTTCGGCCCGGACGATGTGGTGACGCTCGCCCAGGCCCGGCAGGCGGGCGCGCGCGGCATCGTCAACGCACTGCACCAGATCCCCTACGGCGTGGTCTGGGAGGTCGAGGAGATTGAAAAGCGCAAGGCAATCATCGAAGCCGACAAGAGCCTCGGCCTGCGCTGGTCGGTGGTCGAGAGCCTGCCGATCCACGAGGACGTCAAGATCGGCGAAGGCGACCTCGAAACCATCTTCGCCAATTACCGCCAATCGCTGCGCAATCTCGCGGCCTGCGGCATTGATGTGGTCTGCTACAATTTCATGCCGGTGCTGGACTGGACCCGCACCGACCTCGCCCAGCCCCTCCCCGGCGGCGGCACGGCCCTGCGCTTCAACCTGCACGAATACGTCGTCGTCGACCATTTCATGCTGCAGCGGCCGGGTGCCGACGAAGGCCATTCGGCCGAGGTCATGGACAGGGCCAAGGCCTGGTTCGAACGCTCCTCCGAGGCCGACCGGGCCAGGCTGATGGCCAACATCATGGCCGGCCTGCCCGGCGCCTATGACCGCTACGACGTCCCGGGGCTGAAGCGCATCCTCGCCCGCTATGCCGACATGAGCCATGACGGCCTGCGCGCCAATCTCAAGCGCTTCCTCGAGGCGGTGATCCCGACCGCCGATGAGGTCGGCATCCGCATGTGCATCCATCCGGACGATCCGCCGCGGCCGCTTTTCGGCCTGCCGCGCATCTGCTCGAACGAGGACGACATCGCCTTCATCCTCGGCGCGGTCGACAGCCCTTCTAACGGGCTCACCCTGTGCTCCGGCTCGCTCGGCGCCAATCCGAAGAACGACGTGCCGGCCATCGCCCGCCGCTTCGCCGACCGGGTCTGGTTCGCGCATCTGCGCAACGTCGCCAAGGACCCGGACGGCTCCTTCATGGAGGCCGAGCATCTCGGCGGCGACACCGACATGGTCGCCCTGGTCGACGCGCTGATGGCCGAGCAGACCCGCCGCAAGGCCGCCGGCTGGGCGCATTGGCGTATCCCGATGCGGCCCGACCACGGCCATGAACTGCTCGACGACGCCAAGAAGGGCTCGTTCCCCGGCTATCCGGCGGTCGGCCGCCTGCGCGGCCTGGCGGAGCTGCGCGGCGTGATGACGGCGCTGGCGAGCGTGAAGGGGTATGCGAGCTGAGGCGGATCAACCTTCCGGATGGGGCCAGCTGAAGCCTGCCCCATCCGCTCAATTCCCGCCCCCGCGATCTCCACTCTCAGAAGCGGCAGCGTCAGGGCGACGACGGACACAATCGGGAGCGTCCCGGCGCAGGCATAGCCGCACCGGTCGGCGGCCAGGCTGAATATCCAGGGCCCCAGCGCCATGACGAAGCGCGGCGGCCGGCAGCAGCGCGGGCACGCCGGCCGGCAGCGCGGCGAGCCCCCCGGCAGAGCTCGCACCAAGGCCGATGCGACGGCGACGTGCAGGCGCAGTTCGGCTGGTTCTGCACACCGGATGTCCCGATCTCCTGCGACCAACTGCTGCCGCTGGCAGCCCAGCCGGAGCCCTGCAAGTTACGGCTGATGGCGGTCGAGGCGCTGGAGGCGGCCGGCATTGCCTGGTGCGAGGCCTTCACCGGCGACGGTGCCGCCGTGATGGCCGGCCTCGGCGTCGCCCTGCTCGCCCGGCAGGCGGCGCCGACGAGCCTGAGCGAGATCGGCGCAAGCCTCTCACTCCCCGCCGTGCCGGGCCGGCCGATCATCCTGCATTCGAGCGTCAGTCAGAGCCGGGCAGCGGCGACGCTCGGCGCGATCGCGGCGGCGTTCCGAGCCTGAGGCCTGCCCGGCCCGCCCGCTCAGTGGTCGTGCTTGTGGCCCTTGTGGCCGTGCTCATGGCCATGATGGCCATGGTCGTGCTTGTGGCCGTGATCGTCATGGTGGTGATGGTGATCATGGCCGCAACCGCAGGCATCGCCATGGGCATGCTCATGCGTGTGGTGGTGCTCGTGCGCATGATCATGGCTGTGGCCGGCGTGAGAATGGCCGTGGCCGTGCTCATGGCCGTGGTGATGGTGGGCGTGATCGCCATGATCATGGCCACAGCCGCAGGCGTCGCCATGCTCGTGGTGATGGACCTCGGGCTCGGGCTGGAACGGCCGCTCGATCTCGCTCATCGCGCAGCCCTGGCCGCGAACCAGCTCGGCCAGCGCAGGATTCTGCTCGACATAGATTGCATCGGCGGTGACCTCGACCGGGACATGGCGGCCGCCGAGATGCCAGGCGAGACGCGCGAGCCGCAGCGGGTTCTCGGCGGTGATCGCGACCAGCTTCTGCGCCGCCGCCCTGATCAGCACGAGCGAGCCGTCCTCGAGCTTGACGGCATCCCCGTCATTCAGCGCAGTCGGCTTGTCGAGATCGAGCAGGATGTCGCGCCCGCCATCCCCCTTGAGCGCGGCATGGCGAGCGTTGCGGCCATGATGGTCGAGGGTGAGGGTCTCGACGACCCGGTCCTGCTTGACCGCGGCCTTGCGGACGACGGAGATGGCGCGCTGCATGACGAAACCCGTGGCGTGATGGATCAGGGGCGATCGCTCGATCGCCGGTCGCATCACTTCGACCACCGCAGCGGGCGCAAGGCAAGCCCCGCCTTGCGCAGAGGGCGAGCGATAGGCGCTGCCGGGCGGGCGATGTCAGGCGATCAGCGCGGCAGCGCCTTGACCTCGTCGTCGAACTTCTTGAGAAGGCGCGACCGCTCGGCCGGGCTGCCCCAGCGCGGGGTGTCGTAGTCGATCAGCTTGATCTCCTCGAATTTCGGCGCGTCGGGGGAGAGCTTGGCGTTCCTGTTCGACGGGATCGAGTTGATCTTGAGCTTCGCGTTGATGTCCTGCGCCTCCGGCGAGAGCGTGAAATCGACGAATTTGCGCGCCGCTTCCGGGTTCTTGCCGCCCTTGATCACCGAGACCGAGCCGGTCTCGTAGCCGGTGCCCTCGCAGGGCGCGACGATGCCGATCGGGGCGCCCTGGAGCTTCTGCGTCAGCATGTCGTGCATGAAGGCGATGCCGACCGCCGTCTCGCCGAGCGCCGTCGCCTTGACCGGGGCGATGCCCGACTTGGTGTACTGGCTGATGTTCCTGTGCAGGCTCTTCAGGAACTCGAAGCCCTTCTCCTCGCCGAGGCGCTGGACGGTCGTCGCCAGGAAGACATAGGCCGTGCCGGAGGAGCTGGGATCGGCGACCTGCACTTCGTCCTTGAACTTCGGATCGAGCAGGTCGGCCCAGCATTTCGGCTCGGCCAGCTTCCTGCTCTTCAGGGTCTCGAGATTATAGCCGATGCCGAGCGCACCGAGATAAATCCCGGCGGTGCGGAACTTCGACTGCTCGGCATGGCGCCTCGCCCAATCGTGCAGCTCCGCCAGCCTCGGCGACTTGTACTCGTCGAGGAGCCCCTCGTCGGCGGCCTGGAGATGCGGCTCGCCCGGGCCACCCCACCAGACGTCGCCGCGCGGATTGGTCGCCTCGGCCTTGACCTGGGCATAGACCTCCCCGGTCGACTTGCGCACCATCTGGACCTTGATGCCGGTCGCCTTCTCGAAGATCGTGGCGCCCTCGCGGCACTGCTCCTCGAGGATCGAGCAGTAGACGGTGACCTGGCCCTGGGCGGTGGCAGGCGTCGCGAAAGCGGCGAAAGGCGTGCCGGCGAGCAGAGCAAGGTGAGACAAACGGAGCAAGGCAACCTCCCCAGGACGGCCGATTTTATTAGCCGACACAAGAAAGAGCGCGCCTCAGCCTGTCAACTACCCTCTCCTCCCTTATCGATTTCGAAGCTGACGTCAGGCTGCGGAGTCAGGCTCCGGCGCCTCAGCCGGGACTGCAACAATCTTCTTCTTCGCCACCGGATTCTTGCGCCGCTTCGGCTTGCGTCTCGGCACTTGCGCCTCCTGCAGCAGTTCGAGCTGGACCTGCTGGATCTCGGCAAGGCGTTGCCATTGCCGGGTGATCAGATGGTCGATCTTCTCGTGCAGGTGCCTGACCTCGAGCTCAGCCTTGAGATTGACCTGGTAGTCGTTGAAGGAGCGCAGCCGGTCCTTCGCCTCCTGCCGCTTCTGGCTCATCATGATGATCGGCGCCTGGATGGCGGCGAGGCAGGACAGGACGAGATTGAGCAGGATGAAGGGATATGGATCGAAGGCGCTGGCCGCCATCACGATGTTCACCAGCATCCAGCCAATCAGCACCACGCCGAAGCTGATCAGGAAGGCCCAGGAGCCGCCGAAGCTGGCGAGCCCGTCCGAGAGGCGCTCGCCGAGGGTGCGGTGCTCCTCGAAATCGTCCTCGACGTTCTCGGCGATGGTATCCTGCCGGGCGATGCTCTCGGCGACCTCGCGGTCGAGATCAGTGTACTCGCCATGCTCCTCGCGCAGGATCTCTTCGACATAGCGGGTCCGGTAGCGCGCAAGTTCCTTGAGGCTGATCAGGCTGTTGTCGTCGAGATCGGGGAAGTCGCGCCGGATATGCTCGACCAGCGAAGGGCGCAGCGTCCCCAGCGCAATCAGGTTCTTGCGGCTGAGCTCGACGCCGCTGATCGCGCAGACACCGCGCTTGAGCTTGCCGGTCTCGTGCGTCGGGAGAGACGGGAACACAACGTCGTCTTGCATCGCGGCCTGGCCTGGGGATCGTTCGACTGTGACGGCGGCCGGCACCAGCGGATGGGGACCAGCGGCATCGCATCGTTACGCTGGAACAGGATCACGTCGCAAATGCGTCGTTGCAGGCCACCTCGTCGTCATCTGCCGGGAGCAGGCATTGCCGCCGCGCGCCCTCGCCCATTGGGGCGCTGGCCGGCGCGGCGGCATCGGGATGACTGGGCGTGGCGCCGCGCGCGATGGTCTCGCGCGGCCTCCGCCTCAGGCCTTGACCTTCTCGCCCTCGTCTTCGGCGACTTCGTCTTCGTCGTCCTCAGCGGTCTCGGCGTCCTCGTCTTCTTCCTCGTCCGCCTCGTCGTCGCTCTCCGCCTCGTCCTCATCCTCGTCTTCGTCGTCGAGGCTGGCGTATTCATAGGCGAAGACGATCTCGCCCGTCGCCGGGTCGAAGCTGCTCGCGGTCGACTCGTCGAAGGCCTCGATCAGCATCTCGGCATCCTCGGGGCCGTCGACATCGAAGCGGCGCACGGCGTCCTCGCCCTCGCCCTTCAACGCAAGCTCGATCGCCCAGCCGCGGGAGCCGGTATCATAGACGCATTTCAGTCCCTGGATCGCCAGCATGACGCTCTCCTCAGATTGATCGGGTGCGCGGGAGCGCACAGCCGATCACATGCCCGAGCAGCGTGACGGGGGCGCGACGCGGCACTGACGCATCGACGACAGCAGCGATTGAGTTGAGGCTCCCTCAGGGGTGCGCCGCCAGGAAGCGCTCGACTTCCTCGCGCGTCGGCGTGCCGGCGCGGCCGCCGAAGCGGGTACATTTGATCGCCGCCACCGCCGAGGCGAAGCGGACCGCCTGGCGCTCCCCCTGCCCCTCGGCCAGCGCCAGCGCGAAGGCGCCATGCCAGACATCGCCGGCGCCAAGCGTATCGACCGCCTCGATCGGGAAAGCCGGCAGATGGGCGATGCCGCCATCCTCCATGAAGAGCACGCCGCGCGGCCCGAGCGTCACCGCGAGCCAATTTTCGGCATCGCGCGCCAGCGCCTCCAGCGCCGCCCGCGGCTCCTGCCCGCCTGAGATCTCGCTCAACGCCTTCTCGCTGAAGGCGACATGGCTGGCGGTCGTGACCATCTCAGGATGCGTGGGCTGACGGTCGCCGTCGATCACGCTGGGCACGCCGGCCTTGCGGGCAAGCTGCAGCGCCGCCAGCGAGCCCTCGCCCCAGCGGGTATCGACCAGCACGCCATCGCAGCCGGCTGGCAGCGCGTCTGGCAGCCAGTCGGGCGAGAGCGGCGTCTTCGGGTCGGTATAGGAGACGACCATGCGCTCGCCCTGGGCGTCGATCAGGATCGAGGAAACCGGCGAGCGCAGGCCGGGAAAGCGCGGCGAGAGCGAGGTGTCGACGCCGTCCTGCTGCAACTGCCCGACAATGGTGTCGCCGACCGCATCGTCGCCAAGCCGTGTCGCCAGCCAGGCTCTGCCGCCGAGCCGGCCGATCGCGGCCGAGCCGCTGCCGGCGCAGCCGCCGCCGGTGACGACGAGATCGCGGGCCCGATCCTTCTCGCCGGGATTGGGCACGCGCTCGACGCTGTAGACATAGTCGAGCGTCGCAATACCCAGACAGAAGACACCGGCCATGCCGCTTACGCTCCGAACCTGAATTCGCTGATCTGGCGATAGACCTCGCCGGGGCGTAGCACCGTCGAGGGAAAGTGCGGAAGATTGGGCGAGTCCGGCACATGCTGCGGCTCGAGCGCGATACCGGCGCAGGCGCCATAGCGGACGCCGTCGAGCCCGGCGACCGGCGTGTCCAGCTTGAAGCCGTCATAGACCTGCAGCGCCGGCTCGGTGGTCCAGACCTCCATGGCGAGGCCCGAACGGCGCGAGCGCAGCGTCGCGGCATGAGCAAGCTCGAGGCCCGTCGCCGCAGCGGGCTCACAGCGGTCGCGGCGGAGCAGATAGTTGTGGTCGTACCAGAAACGCGAGCTGTCGGGATTGGCGAAGCGGATCGGCCGGCTCTTCCGGAAATCGAACGCTGTGCCCGCGACCGAAGCGACCGAACCGTCCGGGATCAGGTCGGCATCGACCGGCGTGATCAGATTGGCGCGGACCTCGAACTCGTGATCGAGGATGTCCGGGGCGTCATCGAGGCGGAAATAGGAGTGATGCGCCAGGTTGACGATGGTCGGCGCGTCCGTGGTGGCGCTGAGCTCGATCCGCAGGGCCGCGGCGCCGGTAAGGCTGTAGCGGCAGACGACGTCGAGCGTGCCGGGATAGCCGGCGTCGCCGGCGGGGGAGACCAGCGCCAATGTCGCGCTCGCCTCGTCATGATGTACCAGCGTCCAGGGCCGCTTGCCGAAACCCTGCCCGCCGCCATGCAGCGAGTTTCGGCCATGCTCGTTGCGTGGGGTCTGGTATTCGACGCCGTCGATCGCGAAGCGGCCGCCACCGATGCGGTTGGCGAAGCGGCCCGCGATCGCGCCCATATGCGGGGAGTGCCTGGGGTAGTCGGCGAAGTCGGGAAAGCCGAGCACGACGCGCTGGCGCCCGCCATTGGGCAGCGGCACCACGAGATCGCGCAGCACCGCCCCCCATTCCATCACCCGCGCCTCGGCGCCGGCAGGGGAACGCAGCACTGCGTCATGGATCGGCGTGCCGTCGTCGAGATGGCCGAAGAGTGTCTTGGTCAAGGTCCGAAAGCTCCGCTGGGTCTGTCAGGCTCCAAAGCGGATGCCGTCTATGTCGGTGTGGACGAAATCATTGCCCTTGTAGGCGAGCGGCACGCCCGATGCGCGCGCCGCCGCATAGGCGAAACAATCGCCCATATTAAGCCGAGCGGGATGGCCGGCGAGATAGTGATAATGGGCCGCACAGAGGTGGGCAGCCGCGCCGACCGCTGCATCGATCGCGACAACCCGAATTGCCGTCTCTTCAATGAAGTCGCGAACGATCTCATAGGCCTTGTCGATCGAGACCCGCTTGACCGCCGCAATCCTGGTTGAAGCCTCGAATATCGCCAAGGGAGAGGTCACGTTTTCGGAGGCCTGCGCCAGGGCCGCCCTGAAGGCGATTGCCTCGGGCTCTTCTAGAAGATTGACGACGATAACCGAAGCGTCGAGGAACATCAGGCGTCGCCGTATTCGCGATCCCAGAATTCTTTGTGCGTCAGGCCGTCGTCGATCGTCGGATATTGAGCTAGCCTTTCCTGCGCCCGGCGCGTGGCCGCCTCGATCCTCTCGCGCCGTTCCGCACGCTGCTTCAGCTCGTTGTCCACCGCCAAGCCGATCGCCGCCTGAAGCGAAATCCCGTCCTGACGGGCCAACTCTCTTACCTGCCGGTCGATCTTCTCGTCGCGCACCAGAATGCCCATGCGAGCCTCCCTGATATCATCTGATGATATCAGGGAGCATATCAGCTCGCAATCTACGTCCTCACCACGCGCCGGTATTCGGCATGCTCAGCCAAGGTTCGGCCGGGGCCTTGGGCTCGCCCTTCTGCAGGATCTCGATGGAGATGTTGTCGGGCGAGCGGACGAAGGCCATGTTGCCGTCGCGCGGCGGCCGGTTGATGGTGATGCCGGCTTTCATCAGCCTGTCGCAGGTCGCGTAGATGTCGTCGACCTCGTAGGCGAGATGGCCGAAATTGCGCCCGCCGGTATAGACCTCCGGATCCCAGTTATAGGTCAGCTCCAGCGTCGGGCGGCCGCGGCTGCCCTGCTCCTTGACGGTGGCGGCATCGTCGGGCGCGGCGAGGAAGACCAGGGTGAAGCGGCCCTTCTCGTTCTCGATCCGGCGGGTTTCGACCAGGCCGAACTTGGTCACGTAGAAATCGAGGGCGGCATCGAGGTCGGTGACGCGAACCATGGTGTGGAGATAGCGCATCGTTTGTCTCCCGGGGTTGATCTGATTGATGGATCGGGCCAAACCGGCCCCATTCCAAGAGGGCTCGCGCGGACCTATCATGAGCGAAACGCAGGATCGCACGCCGAGCCCGGCCGGCCCGGTGTCGCCCACCGAGGTCTCCCGGGTCAAGCAGAAGGCGGCGACGCTGTCGGTGATCGCCAGCATCGTGCTGACGCTCGCCAAATTCGGCGCGGCCATCCTCTCCGGCTCGCTCGCCTTGCTCACCGACGCGCTGCAGGGGCTGATCGACATCGGCTCGACGATGTTCACCTGGTTCGCGGTGCGCGCCGCCGACAAGCCGGCCGATGACGAGCATCATTACGGCCACGGCAAGTTCGAGGCGCTGGCGGCGCTGCTGGAGACCGCGATCCTGTTCGGGCTCTCAGGTGCCATCCTTTGGGAAGCGGCCAACCGCCTGTGGAGCGGCAGCGAACCGCATGTCGCGGTGACGCCGCTGGTCATCGGCGTGCTGCTGTTCTCGCTGATGGTCGACGCGACGCGCTGGCGGACGCTGACCATGGTCGCCAAGGAGACCCGCAGCGAGGCGCTCGCGGCCGAGGCGCTGCATTTTGCCACCGACTTCGTCGGCACCGCGCTCGTGCTGCTCGGCCTGATCCTGACGCGGATGGGCGTGCCGATGGCCGACAGCGCGACGGCGCTGGCCCTCGCCGTGTTCATGATCGCCACCGCCGTGAAGCTCGGACGGCGCACGGTCGATACGCTGATCGACGCGGCGCCGAAGGGCGTCGCCGAGCGCCTGCGCGAGGCGGCACAGGGCGTCGCCGGTGTGGTCAATGTCGAATGGCTGCGGCTGCGGCCGGCTGGCGGTGTCGTGCAGGGCGAGATCGGCATCCAGGTGTCGCGGACCCTGCCGCTCGACCGCGTCAGCGCGATCAAGGACGATCTGCTGCGGGCTCTAGCGGTCGTCGAGCCGGATTCGGCGCTGACCGTCACCGCTAATCCGGTCCAGGTCGACGACGAGACGGCGCTGGAGCGGGTGCTGCTGATCGCGCTGAAGATGAAGGTGCCAGTGCACCATGTCAGCGTCCATACGATCGGCGGGCGGCTCGCCGTCTCGCTCGACATGGAGGTCGATGCGCAACTCCCGCTCGGCGAGGCCCACGAGGTCGCGACCCGGCTGGAGAACGCGATCCGCGCCGAATTCGGTGGCGAGACCGAGGTCGACACACATATCGAGCCGATGGAGACCGGCCAGCCGTCCGGGCACAACGCCCCCTGGGAGGTGGTCGAGGCGATCGGCAAGGCGATCGCACAGGAGGCGGCGGAAGCCGGCGGCCCGATCCGCGACATCCACAGCGTGCGCGTGCGCGAGACTCGCAACGGCCTCGTCGTCAATTACCATTGCCGAGCTGACGGCGCGCTCGACGTCGCCGCCGTGCATCGCGCCGTCGACAAGATCGAGCGCAAGGTGCGCGAAGCCCGGCCGGATGTCTGCCGGCTGGTCAGCCATGCCGAGCCGGCCGTGCCGCCCGAGAAGCCCCGAGCCCTCCCCTGACGGCTTTCGCCATCACCTCGGCCCCCATAGATAAGAGCGACTGAAGGAAGCGAGCCTGCCATGCGCGCCGAAGACGCCCCCCTGATCCGCCTCGAGGATTATCGCCCCTCCGACTGGCTGATCGACACCGTCGATCTCGACATCGTCCTCGATCCGACGCGGACCAAGGTGCGCTCGCAGCTGCAATTGCGCCCAAACCCGGCCGGCCATGCCGGCGCGCCGCTCGTGCTCGATGGCGACGAGCTGACACCCGATTCCATCCTGCTCGACGAGGTCCCGCTCGATCCGTCCCTGTACTCCCTCTCGCCACAGGGGCTGACGATCCAGGCGCCGCCGGCGCGGGCGTTCTCGCTCCGGATCGAGACCACGCTCGATCCCGGCGCCAACACCAAGCTGATGGGGCTCTACCGGTCCAGCGGCGTCTACTGCACGCAATGCGAGGCTGATGGCTTCCGCCGCATCACCTATTTCCTCGACCGTCCCGACGTGATGAGCGTCTACACGGTCCGCCTCGAGGCGAGGAAAGCCGAGGCGCCGGTCCTGCTCTCCAACGGCAATCTCGTCGCGGCGGCGGAGCTCCCCGGCGGCGAACGGCATTTCGCCGTCTGGCACGACCCGCACCCGAAGCCGGCCTATCTCTTCGCGCTGGTCGGCGGCAAGCTCGACCATGTCCGCCAGGACTATGTGACGGCCGATGGCCGCAAGGTCGAACTCGCCGTCTATGTCGAGCCGGGCAAGGCCGGGCGCGCCGGCTGGGCGCTCGACAGCCTCGTGCGCTGCATGCGCTGGGACGAACGCGTCTTCGGCCGCAACTACGATCTCGACGTGTTCAACGTCGTCGCCGTGTCCGACTTCAACATGGGGGCGATGGAGAACAAGGGCCTCAACATCTTCAACGACAAATACGTCCTGGCCGACCCGCTGACGGCGAGCGACGGCGACTATGCCTCGATCGAGGCGATCATCGCGCATGAGTACTTCCACAACTGGACCGGCAACCGCATCACCTGCCGCGACTGGTTCCAGCTCTGCCTGAAGGAAGGCCTCACCGTCTTCCGCGACCAGGAATTCTCCTCCGACGAGCGCTCGCGCCCGGTGAAGCGCATCGCCGATGTGCGCACGCTGCGCTCGACGCAGTTCTCTGAGGATGCCGGCCCGCTCGCCCATCCGGTCAGGCCGCGCGCCTATAAGGAGATCAACAACTTCTACACGCCGACGGTCTACGAGAAGGGCGCCGAGCTGATCCGCATGCTCAAGGTGCTGATCGGCGAGGAGGCCTTCGCCCGTGGCATGGATCTCTATTTCGAACGCTGCGACGGCACCGCCGCGACGATCGAGGAATTTCTCGACTGTTTCGTCGAGGCCTCCGGCCAGGACCTCGCCCATTTCGCCGGATGGTACGAGCAGGCGGGCACGCCGACGGTGGTCGCCTCCGGCAAATACGATGCGAAGGCGAAGAGCTATACGCTGCAGCTGGCGCAATCGACGCCGGCGACACCCGGCCAACCCGAGAAGAAGCCGGTGGTCATCCCCGTCGCGCTCGGCCTCGTCGGCAAGGATGGCGACCTGCCGCTGTCCAGCCTCTCGCCGGCGCTCAAGGCCGGCGGCGTGATCGTGCTCGACCAGCCCTCGCTGTCTGTGACCTTCACCGACGTGCCGGAAGCGCCGGCGCCGTCGCTGCTGCGCGGTTTCTCGGCTCCGGTCCGGCTCGAGCTCGACCTCGCCGACGACGAGCTCTTGAGGCTGTTCAGTGCGGACAGCGATTCCTTCAACCGCTGGCAGGCGTTGCAGACGGTCGCGACACGGGCGCTGGTGCGCGCCGGCAAGGGTGATCAGTCCACGCTGGACGGAACCGCGACGGCTCTCGCGGAAGCGTTTTCAGGCTTCCTCGCCGGCCCGGCATTGGCCGACCCTGCCTTTGCCGCTCAGGTTCTGCGCCTGCCCGCCCCCGCAGACATCGCCCGCGAGATCGGACGCGACGTCGACCCCGATGCTGTCCATGGCGCCCATCGCCGGCTCTCGGCTGCGATCGGCACCGCGCTCGCCGGGCATCTCGCTAGCTTGCGCGACAGCCTCGTCGAGCGCGGACCCTATTCGCCCGCCGCGGCCCCGGCCGGGCGCCGGGCACTTCGCAACGAAGCGCTCGGCCTGATCGCGCTCGGCGCTCCGGCCGAGGGCGCTCGGCTTTCGCTGGCGCAGTTCGGCGAGGCCGACAACCTGACCGACCGTCTCGCGGCGCTGGCCGCGATGACGCTGATCCCGGGCGCCGGGCGCGAGGAGCTGATCAATCGCTTCGGCGAGCTCTATGCCCGCGAGCCGCTGGTGCTCGACAAATGGCTGATGGCGCAGGCGCTGATTGCGGAAGACGGTACCCTCGCCCGGGTGAAGGGGCTGATGAACCACCCCGCCTTCTCGCTCGGCAATCCGAACCGGGTGCGCGGCCTGATCGGCGGCTTCGCAGCGAACCTGACCCAGTTCAACCGGGCCGATGGCGAAGGCTACGCCTTCGTCGCCGACATCGTCATCGCGCTGGACAGGACCAACCCGCAGGTCGCCTCGCGGCTGCTCGGCTCGTTCAAGAGCTGGCGCATGCTGGAGGCGGGCCGCCGGGCCAAGGCGGAGGCGGCGCTGCGCATGGTCGGGGCGACGCCGAACCTGTCGCGCGACGTGTCTGATATCGCGGCCCGTTCGCTGGGTTGAACGCGCAGTCCCGGAGGGCTTCCGCCCCTGCTTTCAAGGCCTGGATGTCCTCGCCAGAATCGCTCGTTAACCGGCTGCGTCGACAAAGGTTAACGAAGTCCTGCGCGCGCAGGATTCAACCGATTCGCCACTACAACCAAAGCGCGCAAAACAGCCCCAGGGGCGTAGTTTCCGCTAGACAAAGCGAGTCCTGCGGATTCAACTGACTGTGATTCGGGGATGCGGCACGTCTCTCGATCTTACTGTCGGTACATCGCTTCCGAAGGGGGACGGGCATGACGCGTGCAGACGCGGCTTGCGCACACGTGCGCGCAAATTCAGTTCTGGGCGTAGCACGATCCCTGACGCATCCGCTCTATCAGCGCTTCGAGCAGCTGGAGCCGACCTTCCGGAAAGTCATTCCGGCGCTTGTCGCGGCCTTCGTCCTGCTCCTGGCCCTCGGCGCCTACGTCCAGACCTCGGCGCTGCGTGACGATGCGCTCGACGATGCGGCAATCGACCTCGAAGCGCTCGCCGCGTTGCTTGTGCGCGAGCTCGATCTAGCCTCGAAAGACGACAAGCGCCCCGACAGCGCCCTCACGCCCCTGTCGACCAAGCACATCGCCGGCCGGGGCCGCATCGCCTATGTGAGCGATGCCAGCGGGCGGGTGATCGCCGGCGAGCCGGCGATCGCCTCGGGAGAGCGCAGCCTGGTCGACGTGCTCGGCCCTGGCCAGGCGCTGACCGTCTTCGCCGACCGCGCCGGCGTGATGCCGATCACGCTGCCGGGTGGGATCGAGGCGCTCGCCACCGTGCGCAACCTCTCTGCTCCGCTCGGCCAGGTCGCGGTGCTGCATCCGGTCAAGCGCGCGCTCTCGACCTGGGACGAGCGCCGGCGCTCCATCCTCGTCCTGTTCGGCTCGGCGGCGATCGTGCTCGCCGGCATCACCGCTGCTTTCGTGCTGCAATCGCGCCGGGCCCGCGCCGCCGACGAGGATTGCGACTGTGTGCGCGACCGCATCGATACGGCGCTGAGCCGCGGCCATTGCGGGCTGTGGGACTGGGACCTGGCCCGCGGTCGGATGTACTGGTCGGATTCAATGTACGCCATGCTCGGCTATGACCGCGCCGGCGAGTTCATGTCCTTCGGCGAGGTCAACGCCTTCATCCACCCGGAGGATGCCGACCTCTACGCCCTGGCCGATGCGGTCAGCCGCGGCGAGACCAACCATCTCGACCAGGAATTCCGCGTCCGCAACGCCTCGGGCGAATGGGTCTGGCTCAAGGCGCGTGCCGAGCTGGTGACCGATCGCCGGACCCATGCGCAGCATCTCGTCGGCATCGTCGTCGACATCTCCGAGCAGCGCCGCATGGCCGCCCGTACCGCCACGGCCGACGCCCGCCTGCGCGACGCGGTCGAGGCGATCTCGGAAGCCTTCGTGCTCTGGGACGCCGATCAGAAGCTCGTGCTCTGCAACGCCAAGTACCAGCAGCTGCACATGCTCTCGCCGGAACTGGTCAAGACCGGCACGGCCTATGAGCAGATCATGAGCCATAGCGCCCAGCCGAGCATCGACCGGGAGCCGGTCCGCAGCGTGCGCGCCGGCTCCGGCAGCCATTCCTACGAGGCGAAACTCTCGGACGGGCGTTGGCTGCAGATCAACGGCCGCCGCACCAAGGATGGCGGCTCGGTCTCGGTCGGCACCGACATCACCCTGCTGAAGCAGCAGGAGGAGCGCCTGACCCGCTCCGAACACGAGCTGCTCAAGAACGTCACCGACCTGAAGTCTTCGCGCCAGAAGCTGGAAGCGCAGGCGCAGCAGCTCGCCGAGCTGGCCGAGCTCTATCTGGAGCAGAAGGCCGCCGCCGAAAGCGCCAACCGCGCCAAGTCGGAATTCCTCGCCAATATGAGCCATGAGCTGCGCACGCCGCTCAACGCCATCCTTGGCTTCTCCGAGATCATGGATGACGGCCTGTTCGGCCCGCTCGGCTCGGAACGCTATGTCGAGTATGTCCGCGACATCCGCTCCAGCGGCGGCTACCTGCTCGCCGTGATCAACGACATCCTGAACATGGCCCGGATCGAGGCTGGCAAGCTCGAGCTCGAAAAGACCGATGTCGCGCTCGATCTCGTGGTCGGCGAGGCGATCAGCTGCCACCGCGAGGAAATCGCGCGCAAGCAGCTCACCCTCACCAGCGATATCGGCAACGACCTGCGCCTCGAGGCGGACTCGCATGCCCTCTTCCAGATCGTCGGCAACCTCGTCGACAACGCCATCAAGTTCACGCCGGAGGGCGGCAGGATCGCGGTCCGGGTCAAGCCGGCGCCGGGCGCCCTCAACCTCTATGTCGAGGACAGCGGCATCGGCATCCCGCGCGAGAAGCTCGGCCGCATCGGGCGCCCGTTCGAGCAGGTCGAGGGCGACCTCATCCGCAGCCATGGCGGCTCGGGCCTTGGCCTCGCCATTGCCCGCTCGCTGGCGGAACTGCATGGCGGCTCGCTCCGGGTCCGCTCGATCATGGGCTCGGGCACGATCGTGATGGTGCACCTGCCGCTGAAGAGCCCGGCAGGGGCGGAGCTGGAGCAGCAAGCGGCTTGAGGCGCTCAGGCCTTCTGCGCCGCGCCCAGGATCTGCTTGAACAGGCCGCGCACCATCGCCCGGCGCTCGTCGAGCTCGGCCTTCAGCACCTTGGCATCGGGCAAGCCGACCGCCGTTGCGATCCGGCTCAGGACACGCCCCGGCACCGCCTTGGGATCGAACTCCTCCTCCACCGCGAAACGCTGCCAGAGCTGGACGTCGCCGATGAAGCGCGCCGCAGCCGCGAGGCGCTCCGCCTCCCCCCCGGCGATGACGCCGGTGTCGCGCGCCGCGGCGAAGACGCCGGAGGTGGTGCGGGCAAGGAGCTGCGGATGGTCGTGGCCATAGGCGAGCACCAGGAACTGGGCCAGGAAGTCGAGATCGGTCAGGCCGCCGGCCGCGAGCTTCAGATCCCAGGCATTGCCCTCGCCCTTCTCCTTGGCGATCAGCGCCCGCATCTCGGCGACGGCGGCGGCGACCTTGGCCGGCGCGCGCTTGCGCAGCAGGATCTCGCGGATCGCCGACTCGACCTTCTCCCTCAAGGCAGCATCGCCGGCGACGACGCGGGCGCGGGTCAGCGCCATCTCCTCCCAGATCTCGGCCTCGCCCTGATGGTAGGCTTCAAACCCCCCGAATTGCGTCGCCGCCGGGCTCTTGTTGCCGGCCGGCCGCAGGCGCATGTCGACCTGGTAGAGCGTGCCGCGCCGCGTCGGCACGGTCAGGGCCGCGACGAGGCGCTGGGTGAAGCGGACATGCCAGGTCACCGGATCGAGCGGGCGCTTGCCGTCACTGGCCTCGGCGTCGTCGGGCCGATCATAGAGCAGCATCAGGTCGAGATCGGATGAAGGCGTGAGCTCCCCGGCACCGAGACGGCCCATGCCGAGCACGACGGCATGGGCGCCCGCCACGAGGCCGTGGTCGGCGGCGAAGGCGGCGCGCGTATCCTCGAAGGCGACGCGGACGCAGGCCTGCGCCGCCGCCGCATAGCCCTGCGCCGCCTGCTCGGCATTGATCACGCCCGAGAGCAGCCGGGCTCCGACCAGGAAATTCTCCTGCCGGGCGGCATCACGCATGCGGTCGAGCCCGTCCTCGACGCTGGGGGGCGGCGTGCCGACCATAGCGCGCACGCGCTGCGCCACCCGCTCGGCATCGTGGCGCGGGGCGCTGAAGGCGGGATCGATCACGGCGTCGAGCACATGCGGATAGAGCGCCGCGACCTTGGCGAGGCGCGGCGCGCTGCCGAGGATTTCGGCGAAGAGCTGCAGCAGCGCATCGTGCGAGCGCAGCAGCGTCAGGAGCTCGACCGCGGCCGGCATGCGCACGAAGGCATTGTCGAGATGAGCGAGCGCGCCGTCGGGATCGGTGGTACGTCCGAGCGCAACGAGCAGAGCCGGCGTCAGCTCGGTCAAGACCTCGCGGGCGCGAGCGCTGGTCACGGCGGCGCGGCGCCCGAAATGCCAGCCGCGCACCGTCTCGGCTGCCGTTGCGGGCTGGCGGAAGCCGAGCTTGCCCAAAGTCGCCAGCGTCTCCGGATCGTTCTCGGTGCCGGTGAAGGAAAGCGAGCCGGCCTCGCTGGCGAGGCTGGGGGCATCCTCGAACAGCAGGGCATAGTGGCCCTCGACGCGCCGGGCGTGCGCCTCCAGATCCTTGCCGAAGGCCTTGGCCGAGGGGTAGCCGCAGAAGCGGGCGAAGGCGTCGAGATCGGCGGCGTCCGTCGGCAGGGTCTGCGTCTGCTCGTCATGGCGCATCTGCAGCCGGTGCTCGATCGTGCGCAGCCAGCAATAGGATTCGGTCAGCTCGTCGCGGGCCTGCGGGCTGATCCAGTTCTCCTTCGTCAGCTCTCCCAGCATCTCCAGCGTCCGCGGCCCGCGCAGCGCCGGGCGCCGGCCGCCGAAGACGAGCTGCTGGGTCTGAACGAAGAACTCGATCTCACGGATGCCGCCGCGGCCGAGCTTGACGTTGTGACCGGGCAGGCTGAGCGTCTCGAAGCCCTTCACCGACTGGATCTGCCGCTTCATCGCATGGATGTCGGCGATCGCGGCAAAGTCGAAATATTTGCGCCAGATGAAGGGGGCGAGATCGGCGATGAAGCGGCGGCCGAGTTCGAGGTCGCCGGCGACGGGCCGCGCCTTGATCATCGCGGCGCGTTCCCAGTTCTGGCCGACGGTCTCGTAATAGGCGTAGGCGGTCGGCAGGGCGACGGCGACATGGGTCGAGCCGGGATCAGGCCGCAGGCGCAGGTCGACGCGGAAGACATAGCCGTCCGGCGTGCGCTCCTGGATGATGCGGGCGATCTGCTGCGTGAGCTTGACGAAGAAGCTGGTGGGTTCGCCGACGCCGGCGGCCTCGGCCATCTCCGGATCGAAGAAGACGACGATGTCGATGTCGGAGGAGTAGTTCAGCTCGCCGGCGCCATGCTTGCCGAGCGCCAATACGACGAGGCCAGAGCCCTTGCCGGGATCGCTCGCATCGGGAAGCTCGATCCGGCCGAGGCCGGCGGCTTGGTGCAGGGCGTGCTCGCTGGCGAGCTTCACCGCCATGTCGGCGGTGGCGCTGAGCGCGGCGGTGACGGTCTCGACCGGCCAGACGCCGCCGATATCGGCGAGCGCGATCAAGAGTGCCATCGCCTGACGGAAGCGACGCAACTCGCGCATCAGGTCGGCGGTCGCCGTCTCCGGCGTGGCGAAGGCTGCGATGCCGGCCAATAGCGCGTCGCGGCGCTCGCCCGGATCGGTGGTCAAGGAGGTGAGCAGCCCCTCCGGATCGCGCCGCATGATCTGGGTGAGGAAGGGCGAATGCGCCAGGATGCCGGCGACGAGCGCGGCCGAGGCTTCATTGCCGGTCAGATGCGCGACAAGCCGCTCGCCGGCCTCGGCATCGAACAGGCGCTCGATCAGCTCCTCGCGCCAGAGCGTCTCGACCTTGCCGCGGGCCGGCAGGACAGGCGCCGCCTTCAGGCATTCGCATAAGGGCTCGCCCACACTGACCTCCGCGTCGACCGGCTGCGAGCCTTAGCCCTTCATCAAGCCGACTGGAACCCTGCCGCGTCCGGCTGCGATGTCGAGCCTTGAGGCGCCTCCGTCACGGGCCTGTCCACAGGAGGCGGCACGATCGGCAGCGACATCACGATGGCGAGGCCCGGCGCATTGTCCGACAGGCGGATCGTGCCGCCATGCAGATGCGCCACGGCCGAAGCCAAGGCGAGGCCGAGCCCGAAGCCCGGCTTGCTCCTGCTCTGGTCGAGCCGGACGAAGCGCTCGAGCGCACGGCCACGATCGGCCTCGGGGATGCCGGCGCCGTGATCGGCGACGCCAAGCTCGACCATGTCGCCGACCCGGTTGGCCGTGACCACGACGGTCGCCGGCGCTTCGCCCTCCGGCTTGCCGTATTTCAGCGCGTTGTCGATCAGATTGGCCAGCGCCTGGCCGATCAGCTCGCGATTGCCGGTGAGCGACAGGCCAGGCTCGACGGACGCCGACAAAGTGAGCCCCGCCTCCTCCGCCAGCGGCTCGTAGAGCTCGGAGAGCCCGTCGACGATCTCGGCGAGGTCGAGCGGTGCCATGCTGTCGCTGATCTGGCGGGTCTCCAGCCGGGCGATCATCAAGAGCGCGTTGAAGACGCGGATCAGCCCGTCGGCTTCCTCGATCGAGCCATCGAGCGCCGCGCGCAATTGCTCGGGCGATTGCGCCGTGCGCAGCGCCTCCTCGGCCCGGTTGCGCAGGCGCGTCAGCGGCGTCTTGAGGTCGTGGGCGATATTGTCCGTGACCTGCTGCATGCCGCTCATCAGTTCGCCGATGCGGTCGAGCATGGCGTTGAGATTCCCGGCCAGCCGATCGAGTTCGTCGCCCGTACCGGCGATGGCGAGGCGGCCCTTGAGGTCGCCGGCCATGATCGAACGGGCCGTGTCGTTCATGCCGTCGATGCGCTTCAGCACCCGCCGCGCCACGAACCAGCCGGCGAAGCAGCCGAGCACGACGACGAGCAGGAAGGACCAGCCGGCGGCGCGCTTGATCACGACGCGCAGGCGCTCGCGCTCCTCGACATCGCGCCCGACCAGCAGGCGGAACCCCGCCGGCAGCATGAAGACGCGGACGATGGCGTGGTTGGTCTGGTCGAGCGTCTCGGAGGAGCGGGCGTATTCGATCTCGCTCTCGCCCTGGCGATCGAGCGTGCCGGGCGGCAGCGCCTCGATATTGCCGGCAATGCGTTCGCCCAGCGGGGTGGTGACGAGATAGAGCGAGGCGCCCGGGCCCCGCGAGCGCCGCTCGATGACCTGGACGAGGCGCCTGATGCCGCCAAGGCGCTGCTGCTCGGCCAGCCCCTGGATCTCGGCGTCGATGGTCGAGCGGATCTGGTCGTCGAGCAGGTTCTTGGCGTTCCAGGCGACATAGCCCAGCACGAAGATGGCGAAGGCGGCGAAGACGACGAGATAGATCGCCGTCAGCTTGAAGGCCGTGGTGCGGACGAGATGCGGCAGGAAGCGCAGGCGGCCGGAAGGCTGCTGCGCCTCTGCCGCCCGGCCATCAGCGAGCTGTGTCACGGACCATGTATCCCGCGCCGCGGATGGTGTGGATCATCGGGTGCTCGAAGCCCTTGTCGACCTTGGCGCGCAGGCGCGAGACGTGGACGTCGATGACGTTGGTCTGCGGGTCGAAATGATAATCCCAGACGTTCTCGAGCAACATGGTGCGGGTCACCACCTGCCCGGCATGCTTCATCAAATACTCGAGCAGGCGGAACTCGCGCGGCTGCAGCACGATCTCCTCGCCAGCACGGGTGACGCGGTGCGCCAGCCGGTCGAGCAGGAGGTCGCCGACGCGATAGGTGGTCGGCTCGGACGCCGGCGCGCCGCGGCGGCGCGAGAGCACCTCGACCCGGGCGAGAAGCTCGGAGAAGGCATAGGGCTTTGGCAGGTAGTCGTCGCCGCCGGCGCGCAGGCCCTTCACCCGATCGTCGACCTGGGCGAGCGCCGACAGGATCAGCACCGGCACCGTCTCGCCCTGCTCGCGCAACGAGCGGATCACGGAGAGGCCGTCCATGCGCGGCAGCATCCGGTCGACCACGAGCACGTCGTAGCCGCCGCCCTGCGCCATGGCATAGCCCTCGAGGCCATCGGGAGCATGGTCGGCGACATGGCCGGCCTCGCGAAAGGCCTTGACCAGATAGGCTGCCGCTTCGGCGTCGTCTTCAACGATCAGGAGTCGCATGGCTGCAACCTAGCTCAAGCAAACGGAAAGCGGCAGGCCGGAGGTGACGATCCGACCTGCCGCCATGACGGCTGGTAGTCCCGGTAGGGGGCGACGTGACAACCGGGAGACACCATCCGCCCGGAACATGCCCTTGCAAGGTGGACTGACGCTACGCGCCCGAGCATGCCCCGACTTCGATAGCCCCGGATCAGGCCGCCGGCTGGCGACCGACCTCGAAGGTGACCTCACGCTCCTTGCCGTCGCGCCAGATTGTCAGGCTGGTCTTGGCTCCGGGCGCGAAGGTCGCGATCTTCTTCGACAGGTCACGGGCGTCGGCGACCTTCTCGCCATTGACCGCGATGATGGTGTCGCCGCGCTTCAGCCCGGCCTTGGCGGCGGGACCGTTGGCCTGCGCCTCGGCGATCAGGGCACCCTTGGCGTCCTTCAGGCCGATCGCGTCGGCGACCTCGGCGGTGACCGGCTGGATCTGCACGCCGATGAAGCCGCGGGCGACCGAGCCGTGCTCCTTGAGCTGCTCGACGACGCTCTGGACCGTGGCGGCGGGGATCGCGAAGGCGATGCCGACATTGCCGCCCGAAGGCGAGTAGATCGCGGTGTTGACGCCGATGACCTCACCCTTCTGATTGAAGGTCGGGCCGCCGGAATTGCCGCGATTCACCGCCGCATCGATCTGCAGGAAGTCGTCATAGGGACCGGAGCCGATGTCGCGCCCCTGGGCCGAGACGATGCCCGCGGTCACGGTGCCGCCCAGGCCGAACGGGTTGCCGACCGCCAGCACCCAGTCGCCGATGCGGGGCTTGCCCGAGGCGAGCTGCACGAACGGGTAGTTGCCGGACTCGTTGACCTTGAGCAAGGCGAGATCGGTGCGCGGATCGGTGCCGATCACCTTGGCCGACAGCGTCTTGCCGCCATCGGTGACGAGCTGGACCTCGGTCGCGTTGGCGACGACGTGGTTGTTGGTGACGACGTAGCCGTCCTGGCTGATGAAGAAGCCAGAGCCCTGGGCGAGCTGGATCTTCGGCTGCTGCTGCCCGCGCTGCTGGCCCATGCCCTCCTCGCCGAAGCGGCGCAGGAAACGCTCCAGCGGATGGCCGGGAGGCAGGCCCTCGATGCCGGCCGGACCGCTCTCCTCGTCTGCGCTGGCGACGACCTTGGCCTTGACGCGAACGGAGACGACGGCAGGCTTGACCCGCTCGACGACGTCGGCGAAGGCCGGCAGCTGCGTCTGCTGGACGCCGGAGAGCTGGACGGGCTGCGCGTTGGCGGCGCCATGGGTGTTGAGGAAATTGTCGGCGAGGCCGGCCATCAGGCCGATGCTCAGCGTCGCCGCACCGGCGACGATCGCGCCGCGCTTCAGGATCGAGCGGGCGGTGGCGGGCGTGCGAGTTGTGGTCTCGGGGGTGTTGTTCTCTTGGGTGGTCATGGGTCTCACCTCGATGCGGGAGGCAGGGCCTTCCCTGCTTCGTGAGGTGGACCATGACGGGAGGCGCCTTACGCGGATTTCGCCCGACGATGACAGTTTCGTAAGGTTGGCGCGCCGTCAGCCGCGCTCGTCGCGCAGCAGATCGTCGAGCCGGCGCTGCTCCTCGGCGGTCAGCGTGACGCCGGCCGGCGCCACCGCGCGATTGCGACGACGCCAAAGGAAGACGGCACCGAACAGCACGATCAGGAAGGGCGCGGTCCAGAGCGCGATCGTGCGCGCATTCATCGGCGGGCGCAGCAGGACGAAATCGCCATAGCGTGCGACGACGAAGTCGATCACGGCCCCGTCGTTGTCGCCGGCAGTGAGTCGCTCGCGCACCAGAATGCGCAGGTCCTTGGCGAGCGGGGCGTCGGAATCGTCGATCGACTGGTTCTGGCAGACCAGGCAGCGCAGGCCCGAAGAGATTTGCCGGGCGCGCTGCTCCAGCGCCTGATCCTTCAACACCTCGTTCGGCTGCACGGCAAGGACCGGCGCCGAAAAGGCCAGCAGCGCGGCGAGGAGAAGCGGAAAGGCGCGCATCACGCTCACTCGGCCGCTTGCGGAAGCGCGGCCGGAGCCGCCGTGCGCCGCGGCGCGGCCAGCCGGAAGCGCCGGTCGGTCAGAGAGAGCGCGCCGCCCGCCGCCATCACCAGCGCGCCGATCCAAATCAGCAGGATCAACGGCTTGTCGTGCAGCTTGACCGCGATCGCACCGCTGTCGTCGGGCTCGCCCAGGCTGATATAGGCCTGCCCGAGCCCCACCGTGCGGATACCCGCTTCGGTCGTCGGCATGTTGCGGGCGGTATAGACGCGCTTCATCGCCTCGACCGGCTTGAGCTCGCGGCCGTCGGCGACGATGCGGAAGCGGGCGGCATCCTCGCGATAATTCGGGCCGGTGCGCGGCGTCACCGCCTCCAGCGTCGCGGTGTAGCGGCCGCTTGTCAGGCTCTCGCCGACCTTGAGCATCCCGATCGACTCGGTGCCCCAGGCGACGGCGGCGATGCCGATCACGCTGATGCCGACGCCGGCATGGCCGAGTGCCGTGCCCCAGGCCGAGCGCGGCAGGCCTTTCGCCCGCGACAGCATGGCCGACGCCCCGCTGGCGCGGCCGATAATGCGCTCGCCGACCTCCCAGAACGCCCCGACGACGAGGAAGACGCCGAGGCCGATGCCGAGCGGCGCCAGCACCGGGCCGCCGCGCACGAAAGCAAAGATCGCCAGCGTCGTAACCACGCCGAGACCGAAGGCGACCTGGCAGCGCTGGGCGGCGCCCAGCAGGTCGCCGCGCTTCCAGGCCAGCGTCTGGCCGATGGGGAGCAGAAGCAGGAGCGGCACCAGCAGCGGCACGAAGGTGGCATTGAAGAAGGGCGGGCCGACCGAGATCTTGTCGCCGGTGACCATCTCCAACACAAGCGGATAGAGGGTGCCGATGAAGACGGTGGCGCAGGCCGTCGCCAGGAAGAGGTTGTTGACGACGAGCGCGCTCTCACGCGAGACCGGCGCGAACAGGCCGCCCTGCTTCAGGAGCGGCGCTCGCCAGGCGAACAGCGCCAGAGAACCGCCGATGAAGGCGATCAGGATGCCGAGGATGAACAGGCCGCGCTGCGGGTCGCTGGCGAAGGAGTGGACCGAGGTCAGCACGCCGGAGCGGACGATGAAGGTGCCGAGCAGCGAGAGCGAGAAGGTCAGGATCGCGAGCAGGATCGTCCAGACCTTGAGCGCGTCGCGCTTCTCCATCACCACGGTCGAGTGGATCAGTGCCGTGCCGGCGAGCCAGGGCATCAGCGAGGCGTTCTCGACCGGGTCCCAGAACCACCAGCCGCCCCAGCCAAGCTCGTAATAGGCCCAATAGGAGCCCATGGCGATGCCGAGCGTCAGGAAGGTCCAGGCCAGCAAGGTCCAGGGCCGGACGGCGCGGGCCCAGACCGCATCGATCTTGCCCTCGATCAGCGCCGCCACGGCGAACGCATAAGTGATCGAGAAGCCGACATAGCCGACATAGAGCAGCGGCGGATGGATCGCGAGGCCGAGGTCCTGCAGGATCGGATTGAGATCCTGCCCCTCGCCCGGCGCCGGGACGAGGCGGCGGAAGGGATTCGAGGTCAGCAGCGTGAAGGCGAGGAAGGCGACGCTGATGCTGCCCTGCGCCGCGAGCGCTCCGGCCCGCAGCTTCGCCGGCAGCGAGCGCCGCGACAAGGCGACCAGCGCACCAAACAGCACGAGGATGAGGACCCAGAGCAGC
This sequence comes from Methylobacterium sp., assembly GCA_013823325.1. GTDB lineage: Bacteria > Pseudomonadota > Alphaproteobacteria > Rhizobiales > Beijerinckiaceae > Allobosea > Allobosea vestrisii. The sequence continues at coordinate 15,757 of PNLY01000001.1, read as the reverse complement.
ATCGAGCCCTCATGGTTCCCCCAGACCGAGGTCAGCCTGTAGATCAGCGGCTGCGTCGAATGCGAGTTAGCGGCGACATTCTCGACCGAGAAATCTGACGTCACATAGGACGCCGTCAGGCAGCCAAAGGAAATCGCGACGAGCAGGAAGCTGGCGATCGCGGCCGCAGGGCCCACCGAGGCCAGGGCCGGATCGTTCCGGGCCACGCCCCAGAGCGGCACGATCGTCTGGACGACGGCGACACCCAGCGCCAATGCCAGAGCGAAATGACCGATCTCGACGAACACAGGCGCAGCCCTATTTCGTGGCCGGCGCTGCGGGAGCGCCGGGCTTGGTTTCGCCGGGCTGCCAATGGCCCTGCTTCTTCAGCGCGTCGGCGACCTCGCGCGGCATATAGGTCTCGTCATGCTTGGCGAGGACGGAATCGGCGCGGAACCGTCCCGGCCCCTCGAGCACGCCTTCGGTGACCACGCCCTGCCCTTCGCGGAAGAGATCAGGCAACAGGCCGGTATAGCTGACCAAGGTCCGGGTCTTGCCGTCGGTGACGGCGAAGCTGACGCGCTGGTTGGCGCCTCGCTCGACCGAACCGGTCTCGACCAGGCCGCCAAGGCGCAGGCGCGTGCCGGGCGTGAGGCCCTTCTCGACGATCTCGGTCGGGCCGTAAAAGAAGACGATCGAATCCCGTAGCGCATAGGCGACCAGCCCGGCCGCAAGGCCGAGGACGACCCCGGCCGAGGCGATCACGACGAGACGACGCTGCTTGCGGGTCAGGCGCTTGCGCGGCGGGGTGGCGGGAATACCGGCTTGGATGGTCATCGAACGGCCTCCTGCAGGCCGAGTTCGCTGCGCAAGCCGTCGAGAGCGGACGCGGCCGCCTGATCGGGCGCCAAGCGCTGGCGGGCCATGGAGAGCGACTTTTGCGCGGCCTCGCGCTCACCCAGGACCGCTTGCGAGCGGATCAGGCGCGACCAGTCGGCGAGGCTGCCGCCGCCTGCGGCGAGCCGGGCCGCGAGGCCATCGACCATGCCGCGGATCGCGCCCATGCGCTCGGCCTCGGGCAGGCTGGCGATCGCATCGGCCGGAGCAGCCGGGCGTTCCAGCCCTTCGAGGCGCGCCCGGACAGTCCCCGTCCAGGGGGCGTCGGCCGGCGCATCGGCGAGCAAGGCCTTCAGTGATGCGATCGCGGCCGATACCTGTCCGTCCTGCTCCTGCCCGATCGCGATGAAGAAGCGGGCGCGCGGATTGGCCGGATCGAGCTTCAATGCCTCGGCGAGGCTTTCGCGCGCAGCCGCCGTGACGACGCCGCCGGCCGCGAGGATCTGCGCCTCGGCCTGGCCGCCCAGCCGCTCGGTCGTCGCGCCATCGTAGCGGACCGCATTGGCGAAGGCCTTGGCGGCATCCTCGAAGCGGCCCTGGCGGAGGTAGACCGGCGCGAGCACGTGCCAGCCCTTGCCGTCGGTGGGGTTGGCGGCGAGATGCGCCTCGATCCGCGCCAGCGCCAGTTCGAAATCCTGTGCCGGATTCCCCTTCATTCGCGCGGCGAGCGGCTGGTCGGGAACCGCCGGCGAACCATAGGCGCCATAAATCAGGAGCGCGAGCAGGGGCACGCAGGAGAGCGCGATGGCGGAGGCAGCGCGGCGCCGGCGCAAAGCCGGCTCGCTCTCGCCGGCGGGAGCAGTTTCCGATGCGGTCTCGCGCAGCAGCCTGCGGGCCGCCTCGGCCTTGGCCGCATCCGCTTCCGCAGCGCCGATCAGCTTGCGGCCGAGATCGCGGTCGATCTCGGCGAGCTGGGCGCGGTAGAGCGCGGTCGCTCCGGCCGTATCGGCGGCGAGCGCCGGCGCCCGGCGGCCGAGCGGCCAAAGTACCGCCATGACCGCCGCGCCCGTCATAGCCGCGAAGATGATCCAGATCAGCATTGGCCGTTCATAGCCGTTCGCAGGTGCCGGTTCATGTCCGAAGATGGCGACAAAGGGTCACGCAGGCAATGCGACGTCAGACCGCCGGCAGGACGAGACGGGCGCGGACACCGCCGAGCGGCGAGCGCTCCAGCGAGAGGCCGCCGCCATAGAGCTTGGCGAGATCGACAACGATCGAGAGCCCAAGCCCGGAGCCGGGCGTGGTCTCATCCAGCCTGCGGCCGCGCTTGAGGACCTCAACCATCGCATCGTCGGGAAGCCCTGGCCCATCATCGTCGATCAGCAGGACGAGGCGCCCTTCCGGCGTCTGCGTTGCCGGCGCCAGGCTGACCTGCACCTCGGTACGCGCCCATTTGAAGGCGTTGTCGAGCAGATTGCCGAGCATCTCCTCGAAATCCTGCTTCTCGCCGCGAAAGCGGATATCAGCAGGAACGCTATGGCTGCCCTCGATCGCCCTGCCCTGAGCGATCTTCTCGAAGGTCCGGATCAGCGCGTCGAGCGAGGGCGAGATTTCGCAGATGCCGCCCAGCGCTCCCGACAGGGCCGCGGCCCGGGCCCGGTCGAGATAGTATTGCACCTGGTCGCGCATGATCGCAGTCTGGTGGCGGACCGTCTGGGAGAGGACGCCCTGGCTGGCCTCAGCCTCGTTCTGCATCACGCTGAGTGGGGTCTTGAGGGCATGGGCGAGATTGCCGACCTGGGTGCGGGCGCGCTCCAGGATCTCGCGATTGGCGTCGATGAGCTGGTTGAGCTCGCCGGCGAGTGGAGCAAGATCAGGCGGATAGCGCCCGGCGATGCGGGTGCTCTCGCCGGTGCGCACTGTACCGACTGCCGAGCGCAAACGCGCCAGCGGACGCAGGCCGAAGCGAACCTGCGCGATCGTCGAGGCGACAAGGGCGAGTCCGAGGAAGAGGAAGGTCAGCGTCAGGGCGAAGCGGAAATCTCGGATATCGCCCTCGATCTCGTCGGCGGGCGCGGCGACGCCGACCGTGAAGCGGCCATCCTCACCGACATCGATCTCGCGTTCGAGCACGCGCAGACGCCGCTCGTCCGGCCCCGAGATATAGCTCTCGCGCAAGCCGCGCGGATTCGGCTGCAGGTTCTGATCGAGCAGTTTAGGCAATTGCCCGCCGACCAGGGAGCGCGAGGTGCGCACGCTCGGGCGCTCGCCATCGAGCCGGATGATCTGCCAGTACCAGCCGGAGAGCGGCAGGTCGAAGCGCGGCTCGCCCAGATCGCCGATCGCCTGGCGCTCGGCCTCGGGCGGCGCGGCGAGGTCGGCGACCAATTCCTTGATGTAGACGCTGAGGCGCTCGTCGAAGCCGCGTTCGGCCGAACGGCGGTAGAAGGTGGTGAGGCCGAATCCGGCGAGGATCAGGACCAGCGCGCAGCAGATGGCGGCCGAGATGAAGAGCCGGGCGCCGAGCGAGAAGCGCTGCCGCGTGACCGGCATGACGGCCTCAGGGCTTCGCGGCGGCGATATAGCCGAGCCCGCGCACGGTCTCGATGACGTCGACCCCGAGCTTCTTGCGCAGGCGGCCGACGAAGACCTCGATGGTGTTGGAATCGCGATCGAAATCCTGATCGTAGAGATGCTCGACCAGTTCGGTGCGCGAGACCACGCGGCCCTGATGATGCATCAGATAGGCGAGCAGCCGGTACTCGTGCGAGGTCAGCTTGACCGGGTTGCCGTCGACGACGACGCGGCTGGCGCGCGTATCGAGGCGGACAGGACCGCAGATCAGCTCGGCGGTCGCGTGGCCGGCGGCACGCCGCAGGAGTGCCCGGACGCGAGCGAGCAGTTCCTCGACATGGAAGGGCTTGACGACATAGTCGTCGGCGCCGGCGTCGAAGCCCGAGACCTTATCGCTCCAGCGGTCGCGCGCCGTCAGGATCAGCACCGGCATGGTCTTGCCGGCCCGGCGCCAGCCCTGCAGCACGGCGACGCCGTCGACCTTGGGCAAGCCGAGATCGAGGATCACGGCGTCATAGGGCTCGGTCTCGCCGAGATAGAGGCCTTCCTCGCCGTCGAAGGCCTTGTCGACGGCATAGCCGGCGTTCTCCAGCGCATTGACGATCTGGCGGTTGAGGTCCTTGTCGTCCTCGACGACGAGCAGTCGCACGGCGGCTTTTCTCCGATTGGCGGATCAGGAACGGGGAATAGCTGAACTAGCGGATATCCGCCACCTTGCCCGAGGCGCCGTCGAGCGTGACCCGGGCGACACGACCATCGCGCTTCATCGTCGTCACCACATAGACGAACTCGTCGCCCTGGCGGCAGAGCCGGATCCGCAGGACTTCTCCCGGCGCTGCCTCACGAGCATGGCGGGAGGCGGCTGCGGGCTGCATGACCTTGCCGTCCGACACCGCCTCTCGCGTTTCCTGGGCCGACAGGCAGGCGATCGGCGGCGCCGCATCGACCGGCTCCACCGGCGAAGCGGTCGCGGTCACGAGCGCGAGAATCGCGACATTGGGGTCGAGCAGCATCATCGCCATTGGGCTAGCCCGATACGCGTGAATGCGCCATGAACATCAACGTGAGGCTAGCTTACCGGACCGCGACGAGTCCACGCCGGGAAAAGCCGGCCCCGGCAACGACGCTGAGCTGTACCAGCTCGACGTCCAGCGCGACCTGAAGACTGCCGAAATCGGCGAGCTCCTGCGCCGTCTCGTAGAGCATCCCTGGCGAGCCGACCTCGGTGATCCTGACGATCATGCCTCCGGAGCGAATCGACACACGGTAGCGTTCGATCTCCTCGCCGAGCGGCACCTCGACCGCTTCCCAGGAATCGCCGCCGACACGGCTGCGCCGGACCCAGCTCAATGCGATACCGGACGGTGACCGCCTTGCCCGCAAGCGGACAGGCGCAAGCGGCCGCAGCGGTGCGGTGCCGACCGTCGCGGAAAGCTCGCGCATCGATGCGGACGCGACATCGGCATTGGGCGGTCCGACCCGGTAGCGCAGATGCCGGCCGACATCATCGAGGCTCGTCGTCAGCGACACGGCGGCACCATCAAGAACCACGACGCGCGCGCTAGCGGCCAATGTCCGTGCCGCCGCCGCCTCCGAACCACCGAGCCCGCGCACCATCTGCGACAGTCGGAATGTCCGCGTGCCGATCAGCTCAACCCGCGCCGCCGTCACGATCTCGACCTCTCCGGCCGGATCGATGAAGGCGAGCGCGTTGGCGCCGGCGAGCGCCTCTTCTTCTGCAACCGAGGCGAGACCGCCCCCTCGAAGGCGGATATCGACCGAACTATGCCGATCGGTCCGCCAGAGCGGGCCGGGCCTCAGCACGCTCAAGGTCTCGCCCATGATCGATGGGGCCGCAACGATTCCGGCCAAGGCGAATGGCGTGCCCTCGGCGGCGCGCCAGATCGCGAGGCCACCGGGCCAGGGATCGGCGAAAGCTGCGAGCGACTGCAACGGTGCCGGCGTGTCCCGGGCGATCGGCAGGTCGAGGATCAGCGCGTCCGGCCGCCCTGCGATCCTCGGCGTCACCTTCGGCGGGCGCGGCTCCGCCGCTCCTGCCGCCGCGCCGCGATAGATCGCCGGCTCGACCGAGCGCGCCTCGGCGCGCCGCGTCGGGCCATCGCCGATGCGCGTCAACCGAAACAGGCGGGGTTCGCCGACCACCTCCAGCGAGATGACATCGCCAGCTTCGAGGTCGATGCAGCGCGGCGAGAGCTCCAGTTCGAGGGTTTCGCGGCCGGCCCAGATCTCCTGCAGCCGCTGCTCCGCGAGCCTCTGCCCTTCGGCCCGGCGCGTGACCACGGGAAGCTCGACGGCATTTTCCCGCCGCGCCGCCCCGGCAAGGCGGCGCGAGCGCGCTGTCGCCTGGCGGTAGTCGTTGTTGCCGTCGATATGAACGAGGCGCAATTCGCGCGGCAGCTCGCTCTCCTGTGCCCGGCGTAATTCGAAGGGCCGGCCGTCGCGGTCGAGCACGAGGTCATCCATCGACAGCGCCCGCGCGATCGTCGCGGCGCGGCCGCGGAAAGCAAGCCTGCCGGAGGAGATGACGGCATCGAAGCCGAAGGCCTGGGCAAGCGGCTCAATCGCCTGCCGCGCCGAGATCGGCCGGTCGAGGACATAACCGTCGGCAAAGCCGTCGATCGCGAGTTCGTCCGGCACCGGCAGTCCGTAGTCGGCCAGGATGGCCCGCACCAGCCGGTCGAGCGTCACGCCTTCGAGGCGGCCGTTGATCCAGTGGCCGGTCTCGTAGTTCGCACCGTCGGCCCAGACCGAGGTCAGGTCCGGGAAAGCCGGGAACGGACGAGCGTCCCAGGTCCAGACGAAGACGTTGGCCGGGTCGACCATGCGCAGGCTGGGCGCGACCCAGTTCGGGTTGCGCGAGGGATCGAAGCCGGGCAGTGCCGGATCGAAGCCGGACAGGATCGCCTCCAGCCCACGCGCCTGGACGAGGTCGTCGCGCGCCTTCGTCGAGAAATGCGGATAGCCGCCATCGACCGATTTCGGATCGGGAAAGACGTTCGGCGAATTGCCCCCCTTGTCGACAGCGGGCAGGCCGATTTCGGTCAGCCAGATCGGCTTCGAGCCAGGCAGCCAGCCGGTCGCGCCGATCTCGAAGCCCGCGAAGCGCTCGACATGCGGGTTCGACCACCAGTTCGGCAGGTCCTTCTGGCGAAAGATCCAGGGCTTGCCGAAGGCGCCGTCGGTGATCGGCAGGCGCGTCTGCGCATAGCGGCCGGACAGGCTGGCATAGTACCAGTCGTAGCCTTCACCTGCGGTCAGACGATGGCGCAGATAATCGACGTCGGCAGGGCCGCGGGCGATAGACAGGTCGGCATGGTCGGGCGTGTCGCGCCAATCGGAGAGCGGGGCATAATAGTCGATGCCGATCGCGTCGATATGGGCGCTCGCCCAGAGTGGATCGAGCGGAAAGCGGACCTCCAGCCCGCCATCGGTGACATGGGCGCCGTACTCCGTCCAGTCGGCGGCGTAAGTGAGCTTGGTCGGCAGCGGGAGGATGGCGCGGACCTCGGCCGCGAGCGCGACCAGGCCGTCGACCATCGGATAGGAACCGGGCGCACTGCGCACCCGCGTCAGGCCCACCAGCTCGGAGCCGATGATGAAGCCCTCGACGCCGCCGGCCGCCTTGGCGAGCATCGCCGCGTGCAGCACCGCGCGACGGAAGCTCCACTCGTCGGGCCGCGCGCAGACGACCCTGTCGCCGTCGAGCCAGAAATCCGCGGCTGCGGCCGAGCCGAGGAAGCTCGCGATCTGGCTGGCGGCAGTCGACGTGCCGTCGGGCGACCAGGGCTGCCCGGGCGCCGGCGAACAGGTGATCCGGCCGCGCCAGGGATAGGGCGGCTGGTAGGCCGCGCCGGTGTGGGGATCGGGCAGGCTGTTGGCGTAGGGAATGTCCATCATCACGAAGGGGTAGAGCACCACTTCGAGCCCGTAGACATGGCGAAGCCGCCGGATCAGGGCGATGACGCTGTCATCGGAGGGCGTGCCACCATAGGCCGGCCGACCGCTGGACTGGCTGACGATGCGCGCTCTCGCCCGGTCGAGGCCGGCCACCGACCAGGGCGCGTCGGGCGTGTTCTTGTCCGCGATCTCGACGCGCGGCGCGATGGTGCAGGAGCCGGCGCGCAGATCGTCGCCGAACCAGCTGACCACCAGCGAGATGCGCCGCAGGTTCGGGCAGAGCGCCAGCAGATGGCCGATCGCGCCGTCGATATCGGTGGCGCTGTGCAGTTGATGCCGGTTCTCGGCAATGGTGACGCCGGCTTCGGGCTCCTGATTGACCAGGGTCGGCTGGTAGATGAACTCGCTCGCGCCCGGGATCAGCGTCACCGCGCGGATCATCTCGCCGAGGCCCGGCACGGCGCGTACCACCTCGAAGGAGAATTGCGGCACGCGATTGCCGTAGTCCGCAAGCGGAAAGCGCTCGAACACGACATAGGCCGTGCCGCGATAGGCCGGCGCCGCACCGGCTTCCTTGGCGGCGATCAGCGGATCGAGCTCTTGGTTCTCGAAGCCGCGATGGATGCGCAGCCCCACGGTGCTGAAGTCGATCTCGCGCCCATCGGCCCAAATACGACGCACGAAGGCGATTGGCCCCTCGCAGATCGCGACCGCGAGATTGGCGTAGTAGCTGTAGGTCGTCTCATAGGTCTTCTGTGCCTTCTGGCCGCCTTTGCCGCCGCTTTTCGTGCGGATGACGGTGGTCGTCACCTCCTCCTCGAAGCGCGTCGCCCAGATCAACTGGCCGCCGAGCCTGGCCCGACCGTAGACTCGTGGGATCGGCGCGCCTTCCGTCGAGGCGAGGCCATCGATTTCCTTGAGGCGTGGTCCCTCGACGATGCGCGTGCCACTGCCGCTGCCGCCGAAAAGACTCTGGTCGAGGGTCGCGCCGGCGATCGCGCCGAGCGAGCGGCCGATCATCGCGCCGAACGGGCCGCCGACGGCAGCACCCAGCACCGAACCGGCGACCTGCAGAACGAGCGTGGCCATCAGCGATCGAGCTCCGGAAAGGCGAAAGCATGGCTGAGATGGCGCCGCCACCAGCCGGTGAAGGCGACCTCGCCGACCGCCGCGCCGTCATGGGCGTGCAGGATGCGATCCGGCTCGGCCAGGATGGCGCAATGCGCCGCCGGCAGATGCGCCCGCCAACGGAAGAGCAGGATGTCGCCGGGTCGGGCGGCTAGGGGATCGATCGGGACGAGATGACGTTCGGCAGCCTGCGCCAGCGTCTCGCCCGAGCCTTGCTGTGCCCAATAGGGCGAATAAGGCGGTGTCGGCTCGGGCTCACGGCCGTAGAGCTCGCGCCAGATGCCACGCACCAGGCCTAGGCAATCGCAGCCGACGCCGCGCAGCGAGGCCTGATGGTGATAGGGCGTGCCGAGCCAACCGCGCGCTGCCGCGAGGACAAGCGCCCGCGTCGCATCTGCGCCGGTCATCGGAACAGGCTCCCGCCGTCGAATGGCCCCGCGCCGGGATCGCCCGCCCCGGTGCCGCCGATGATGAAGTCATTGCCCGGCAAATGCGGGAAGCCACGGAAGTTGACACCGTTGCCAAATTTGTCGCGACAGGTGGTGAAACGCTTGTCGCAGCCGGCCTGAGCGGTGAACGCGTCACCGATCGCGATCGGCCGCGGTGCCGCTTGCCAAAGCTGCAGCACAACGTTTCCACCATCCGCACGATGGCTGCGGATCTCTGTGGCAAAGCCGGCATTCGCGCCCGCGGTGAAGGCGAGCCGGCCACCCCCGAGATAGCCGTCGGCAAGACCGGACAACGCAGGTGCGGTGATGGCTAATCGTCCATCGGTCGCCGAGACCGATGCCGATGACGAGCTCAGCGCAGCGCCGCAGCGGGCGTCGCCCAGATCGGCGGAGCAGCCCGCGGTATAGAGTCGGCCGCGCTCCTCGTCGAAGGCCTTGCCCAGTCCCCGGACCTCGGCCGTGAAATTGCTGTCGCTGCGCTTGACCTCGCCGACGAAGCCGGTCTCGAGCAGGGTGCGCTGGCCGGGATCTGCCCAGTTCACCAGCCAGAGCGCGACACGGGCATCGTCATAGAGGCCGCGCGAGAGATCCTCCTCCCGGAGCCCGCTTGCCGCCAGGGCTCCGAGCACCTCGCCGCCGCCGGTCGCGAAACCGAGCTCGGAGCTGGATTCGGCGGCTTCCAGCCCGGCATTGGCGCGGAAAAGAATGCCGTCGAAGGAAAGATCGCGATCGTGATCGGTGAAGCCGAGCACGACGCCGTCGCGGCGGGTCATGCTCCAGCAGCGGCACAGCGTGGTCGCCTCGCCGGCGACATGCGCGGCGAGTCCCGAGGATAATGTCCGCATGGCAGGCCTCTACTCGGCGATCTCGACGATCGGGATCTTGGGGATATCGCCGGCCTCGAAGGCCGACAGGTCGACCTCGATCGCATCGGTATCGAAGCGAACAGGCACGTCGAAGGCGAAGCCTGCGCTGACGACGGAGCCGCTCGGCGGAGCATGACCGACAGAGAAGGTGACCAATCCGCTGGCATGATCGCAGGAGACGGCCGCCGGCTGGGGCTTCAGGGCGCCGTCGACGGCGATCAGCACCGTTCCCGCGACCGGCTTGGTAATGCGGCGGACGTAAGGCGCGTGCAGGCCGCCATAGAGTTTGCAGAGCTGGAAGGCCCGTGTGGCGCCGTCGCCGACGCCGATCTGCTGGTCGCTCGCCGCGGGCGTCGCCGAGGGCGCGCAGCTCTTCCAGTCGAGCCGGTCGCGCCAGCGGAAGCCGTAGAGCCGGCCGCGTCGCTCCTCGAAAAAGGCGACGACTTCGGCCAGGGCATCGAGCGTGCGGATGCCGAAGCCGGCGTCGTAGCGCCGACGCGAGTGAGCCCAACGGCTGTTGCGGACCTCGCGGCCCGAGGCCAGCGTCACCACCTGGGTCAGCCGCTCCGGCCCGCCGCGGGCTCCGCGCGCGATCCCCGTGGGGAAGCGCACCTCGTGGAAGCCGCTCATGCCGCCCCTCCCTGTCCAGTCATGGTCCGCGCCTCAAAGTGCGCGATTGCCGCGCGCCACGGCCCGCGCGATCGCTGCCGAGACCTGCGCCTCGGAGCGACGGAAGCTGTCGGCATCAGGCGTCGAGACCTGGACGGTGACACTGACCGGGCGCCGATCGCCGCCACCGCCGGCCCGTACGCCGAGCTTGCCGTCGGGGCCGCGCGACAGCGGCATGATCGCCTCCGCTCCGCGTTCGCCCATCAGGCCGAGCCCCCGCCCCATGGCGAAATAGGAGGGAGCCGCGACGACGCCGCCATCGGCGAAGAACGAGACGGGCGCGCTGCCGCCACCGCCGCCGCCAACGCCGCCGCTGAACATCCCGGCCAGGCTGTTGATGCCGGAGCCGAGCCAGCTCGAGATCGTGTTCTGCAGCGGCTTCAGCGCCGATTTCAGCAGGCTCTGGCTCAGCGAGCCGCCGATGCTGCGCAGCACGTCCTCGAAGCGCTTGCCCTCGACGATCCCGCTGGTGAAGGCCGTGGTGATCGACTTGCCGAAGGCCTGCGCCGACTTCGTCAAGCTCTGGGTCAGCGTGTTCAGGGAACGTAGGCTGCCGGTATCGAAGGAGGAAGAGGAGGAATCGTCTTCGTCAGCCATCGGAGCGGCCTTTCCAAGCGTCGTCATGGGAAACGGGGTCCGGATGAGCCCGCATCAGCTCATCCAGCCTCATTCGCGAAGGCGGTTCACCCGCCTGGGGCGGCCGATAGGCCTCTGTGGCGGCGATGACCTCGCGCGGGCTCGCCGCCCAGAAGGCGTCCGGCGTCCAGCGCAAGCGCCCGAGCCCGAAGGCCATCACCTCGCGCCAGGGAAACGGAACCGCCGGAGCCCTCAAGCCACCGGCGGCGACGGAGGGCGGGCTTGCGCCCCCTCGCCTGCCGGCGCGAAGGTCGCGTCGAGCAGGGAAATCGCCGCGGCGATGGCACCGTTGAGCCCACCGTCGAAGGGGAGCGCTGCGACCTCGTCCGTACCCAACGTGCCGCCGGCGCCGCGCAGGCCCGCCGACAAGATGCGCGTGATGTCGCGGGCCGAGAGCCGGCCGGCGGCGAAGCGCTCGCCCAATGCCGGCAGGTTGTCGACCGAAAACGCGTCCTCGAGCTCGGCGAGCGCGCCGAGGGTCAGCCGCATAGGCAGCGCCCGCCCCTCGACCATCAGGGCGACCTCGCCCCTGTAGCGATTGACCATCTTGTCACCTGTCAGGCGAGCGTGAAGGAGAGCTGGCCGGCCGATTCCAGCGACAGCTCGAAGGTGACCTCGGCGGCATGATCGCCGCGATATTCCAGTGTCGAGAGCTGGAACGGCCCGGTGATCACGCCGAAATCGGGCACGATCACCTGCCAGTCCCTGATCGCCCCGTCGAAGAAGATCTGGCGGACCAGCGCGTCCGAGGCCTCGTCCTTGAAGATGCCGGCGCCGCTGATGCTGGCGCGGCGCATACCTGCCCCCGCTAGCAATTCGCGCCAGCGCCCGGCCGACTCGGCATGGGTGACGTCGACAGCCTCGGCATTGAAGGCGATCTGGCGGGCACGCAGGCCCGCCACGGTGAGGAAGCTGCCGCCGGCATCGGCGGCCTTGAGCAAGAGGTCCTTGCCTTTCTGGGCAGGCATGGGCGGTCCTTTCGTCTAATCAGAGGGCTTCGGTGACGGCCCGGAAGGTCAGCGTCACCGCCGGCAGATGGGTCTTGGGATCGCGGGCGAGCTTCGAGGAGAGCCAGCCGAGATTGACCAGCCGGTGGCCCTCGGGCACGAGCACGGCGCCTTCCAGGCTAGCGACGATGCGTGCCGCCGCTTCGAGCGCCTTGCGCGAAGAGGTGCTCTCCCCGGCCCAGACGACGAGCGCGAGCTTCTGCTCGCACCCGCGATCGCTCCCGGTCGACCAGTCCTCGGCCGTGACCTCGCCATGGACGACATAGAGGCCGCTCGCGGCACGCGGCGGCTCGTCATGGATGCGGCCGGCACCGATCAGCGCCGTCAGCCCGGCATCGCCCGAGAGATGCGCATGGATGGCGCGCCGCAGCGGCAGGATGGCGTCGCTCATCGGCTGACCTCCTCGACCAGGCAGATCAGGCGCCGGCGGGCGCCATCGGGATCGCCGGCCGCCTTGATGTCGAAGACCTTGTCGCCATCGCGTAGGCGCTGGCCAGCATCGACGCCGGCACGCCAGCGCAGTGTGATGCGGTGGCTCGCCGCCTGCTCGGGCCGCTCTGCGCGCCAGCGTTCATTGCCAGAGAGCCATTCGACCTGAGCCCAGACCGCAGCGACCGTCTCGAAGCTCGTCAGCTGCCCGCCGGTGCCGTCCGGCGTCTCTACCGGCGCTTCCAGCACCAGGCGGCGACGCAGGGCGCCGACAGGCCGGCTCTTGCCGGTCTCCCTGATCATCACAGCCTCACGCGACGAAACGGCGCGACCAGCGCCGCGATCTCAGCCGGCAGGCGCGCCGCATCACGGCTGACCACGTCGCCGCGATGCTCGAACCAGCGGCAAGCCAGCCTGAGCACCGCCTGGCGCAGCGGCGCCGGCACCGTGTCGCGCGTCGCCCCGAAGCCGGCGACGAGGTCGATCTCGATCGCAGCACGCGCACGGCCAGGCGGCGGAACCGGACCTGCAACCCTGATCAGCGGCGGATCGGAGCCTTCGACCAGCGTCAGCGAAGACGGTGCAATGGCCTCTGCAGGACCACTCGCGGGATAGACGCGCGCCATTGTGAGACTGCGCACCGGTGAGAGCGGCAAGCGGATCTCGCCGCCCTGCGGCCAGGCATCGAAGACGATACGCCAGCCCTGCTCGATCAGCAGGCGACCTGAGGCGGCCTCTGTCATCAGCCTGGCCGCGGTGATCAAGGTGCCGAGCAATTCGTCCTCGTCGTACGTGAGGATGCGCAGGAAATCCTTGGCTTCCGACAGCGAGACCGGCTCGATGGCCGGCGGCGTCAGGGCGATCGGCGTCATGGCCTCTCCTCTTTTCCGGTTTGAAGGGCGGCGGTGATGCGCTATCGAGCCCGGCCCGACAGCGGAGGCGGCTCGATGCGTGTCAGAACGGCAATTGGCCTGACGGCCCTGGCGGCGGCATTTGCCGCGCCCTGGCCGGCGTCGGCTGTGGTCGGTGGGCGCGAGGGCGGTCCTCTTGCCGGCGCGACCGTGATGGTTCTCAATGCGCGCGGCGGGGTCTGCACCGGCATCGTGCTGTCGCGGCGCGCCATCCTCACCGCTGCCCATTGCGCCGATTCCCGCGTCGACCTTCGAATCCATTGGCGCGAAGGCGGCGAGCCGGTGCTGGTCGAGCCGGCCGCGATCGCGCTGCACCCCGAGTTCAACGCCAAATCCGTCACGAACCGGCAGCGCTCGATCGACCTCGCATTGGTCAAGCTCAGCGCGCCGCTGCCGGCGCGGTTCTCGCCCGCAACGCTGGTCGATGGCGGCTTGCCGCGGGCCGGATCGCCGGTCACGCTGTCCGGCTACGGCGTCGCCCGCGAGGGCGAGGCCAAGACGACCGGCACCTATCGGTCGGCCGCGCTCGCCACGGTCGAGCCTTATGGGCCAGGCAAGATCCTGCTCTGGGCGTCAGACCCTGCGACCGGCGGCAAGCGGCCAGGTGCCGGAGCCTGCCAGGGCGATTCCGGCGGGCCGATCGTCGCAGGCTCGGACGGCGTCGTCGCCGTCTCCAGCTGGTCGACCGGCCTGTCCGGCAAGCAATGCGGGCTGCTCAGCCAGGGCGTACTTGTCGCGCCGCAACGCGGCTGGATCGACCGTACGCTGGCGGGCTGGGGCGAGAGCGCCGACTGGGCTGCCGCCCCCTGACGCGCTGCCCATGCGAAGAGCACTGGACTGCGCCGCAGCAAACCCTAGACTGGCACCATGGCAATGATGGCCTCGACCATGACCTCTTCGAAGCGCGCCGCGACCGTCGCAATCGCTTTTTGCGCGGGCCTGCAGATGACTGCGCCGGCCCAAGCGGTGATCGGCGGCGTACAGTCCCGGGCCGTCGATGGCGTGCGCGCCTCGACCTTGCGGGTCGAGACCAGCCGAGGCGAGCTCTGCTCCGGCGCCGCCATCTCCTCCGAGCTCGTGCTCACGGCGGCGCATTGCCTGATGACCGGCGGATCGGTCCGCGTGATCAGTCTCGACAAGCGCTTCCGCAGCCGGACACATGCCGTCGCGGCCGTGCTGCCGCATCCGACCTTCGTGCCCGGCACGACGCCGCGCACACAGCCGGGCGCCGACCTCGCGCTGCTGCGCCTCGCGGCGCCGCTGCCGGCCGACATCCAGCCACTGACGTTGGGTAGCGGCCTGTGGCAGGGCGAGACCGTGACCATGGCCGGCTTCGGCCTCGCCTCGGAGACCAACAAGAAGACCGCGCGCACCCTGCGCGAAGTCACTCTGGTCAACGCCGGCAACTACACCACGGCCAACACGGTCAAGGTCGCGGTCGACACCGAGAACCGCGGCGAGATCCTCGGCGCCGGCGCCTGCCGCGGCGATTCCGGCGGGCCGGTGCTGCGTGGCCCGTCCGGATCGCGCGATCTCGTCGGCATTGTCTCGTGGTCGAGCGGGCCGCTGAGCTCGCGGGTCAAGATGATCTGCGGCGGCTTCACCGCGATCACCCCGATCAGCGAGCATCGCGCCTGGATCGCCGAAGCGAGCGAGCGGTTGCTCACCTATGGCGACGAGCCGCGCCAGGCGAGCGAGGATCGACGCCCGAGCGCGAGCTACAGCTGGTGGTTCGGCCGCTGACGCAGCCGCAACGAGCGCTCAGGCCGAGAACTTCAGCCCCTTGATCGCGGCGAAATCCTGCACGCCGCCGCCGACCCGCTTGGTCGTGTAGAACAGCACATGTGGCTTGGCGGAGTAGGGATCGCGCAGGATGCGCACGCCCGCCCGATCGACCACGAGATAACCGCGGCGGAAGTCGCCGAAGGCGATCGAGACCGAATCCGTCGCGATGTTCGGCATGTCCTCGGCCTCGACGACGGGGAAGCCGAGCAGCGTCGCCTGCGCGCCCGCCGCGGCCGGCGGCTGCCAGAGATACTGGCCGGTCGAGTCCTTGAACTTGCGCACCGCCGCTTGCGTCTTGCGGTTCATCACGAAGCTGGCGTTCTGGCGATAGCCGGCCTTCAGCGCATAGACGAGATCGACCAGGATGTCGGACGGGTTCGCGGCGGCGAAGGCGCCGGCGACGCCAGTCTTCAGCGTACCGATATTGCCCCAGCTCCAGCTCGTGTCCGCAACGGTCGGATAGGCCAGGAAGCCCTTGGGCTTGTCGACGCCGTCGCCACTGACGAAGGCGGCGCCCTCCTGCTCGGCAAACGCGCTCTCGACCTCCTCGGCGATCCACTGGTCGATGT